>JBDSDL010000029.1:0-17923 GCA_039920585.1 Nitrospiraceae bacterium
AAGCCACTGTGCTCTCTCTCATTCTATACTGCCGTTCAGTCGATCGGCCCGAGGCCGGCAGAAAAAAGGGGCTGTTATCCTCACGATAACAGCCCCCCATTCGTATTCGTGATGAGAAACTACCAGCGATCGTGCTTACCGCCGCCGGCACCGCCACCACCTCCTCCACCAAATCCGCCACCGCCGGTGCGAGGCTCCTGGGGACGCGCTTCATTCACGGTTAAGGTCCGGCCACCCATTTCCGCACCATTGAGTGCAGTAATGGCCGCCTGCGCTTCCGCATCCGAAGACATCTCGACGAAGCCGAATCCGCGCGACTGTCCCGTAAACTTATCCGTAATGATCCGCGCGGAAGCAACAGCGCCATGCCGCCCGAACAGATCACTCGACTCCTGTTCAGTGCCGAGTAGGACAACCCACCGACATAGATCTTTACACCCATCTGGGGTTCCTCCTCATGAATATTGATATTGTCTTGTATACGAGAGACGGAGGAAGGAGGGGCCGAAGACGCGAAGAATGCGGCGATTCAGGTCTGACTTCCGACGAGATTCTCGGGCCAGGCAACATCGATGCTGCAGACCTGAATGTTTCGCGCCACCTCACCGCCAGGCCCCTGCAATAAGGTAATTCCGGGCTATCATAGCCCTCTTAACAATGGCAAGCCGAGTCCCGGCGTCCCCATCGGCTTACTCCCCGATTCGCACCAGCAGTCCCCGTTCTCTGCAAAACTCGAACGTCCAGTGGAAAGCGGCAATGACCACACCGAGAAATACCAGATTGAGACCGGTTGCCCATCCGAGATGCGCAATCGTCTCGGAAGAAGCGTTGAGTACGGCGCGCATCCCTTCAAACACATGGGCAGCCGGGTTCATCCACGCAACGGCCTGCAGCCACCCGGGAAGCACGTCCATTGGATAAAACACACAAGAGATGGGCTGGAACATGAACACCATACTCCAAGCAAGGACCTCCGCTTCCTGGCCAAATCGCATGATGAGAGCCGTAGTCAGTACCCCGATAATCCATCCTGTCATCACGAGATTCAAGACGAACGGAATCAGCCACATCCCGATCACAAAGATATTGTAGGAGTAGAACAAGCCCGCGCAAACGACCATCACAACAGAAACAGCCATCACCTTGAGGACGCTCATCACCATAGTCGCGGCAAGGAACTCGCTCGGCTTCAGCGGACTGGCAAACAGGTTCATGAGATTTCTCGCCCAAATCTCCTCCAAAAACGAAATCGTCACTCCCTGCTGGGCTCGGAACAGTATGTCCCACAGAATCAACGCGCCTAAAAAAAATGTCACCACGCCAGGGATCTGTGCTTGGAATTTCATGAGGTAGACCGTAATGAATCCCCAAATGACGAGATCCAAGAACGGCCAATAGAAGATTTCCATCATGCGCGGCAAACTCCGCCGGTACAGGTACATATACCTCACCACCAACGCATAAACCCGATGCAGCTTCATCTTTCCCCTTTTCCCTTCCCCACTCTGGTTGGCAAGAGCCTCTTCTCCGAGGAGGAACCGGGTAGGATGTTCCTGACTGCGCGCGTCCAACGAGGGCCTTCTCAGGCCGCGCGTTGCGCGAGCAAAAGGAACGTTCTACTCGATTCCTCCTTCCCTATTTTTCTCTAGCCAACTTCACAAACACTTCTTCCAAGTCCGCCTGCCCAAACCGCGTCACGATCTCCTGCGCCGTCCCCTCCGCCACAATCTTTCCCCGCTGGAGGAAGATGATCCGATCCGTCATCTCTTCCATCTCATGCATATTATGCGACGTATAGAGCACGCTGAGCCCGGACGATCGTCGCTCCTCCTTGAGAAAGCTCCGGATCTTTTGCGCGATATCGGGGTCCAGGCTCGCGGTCGGTTCATCGAGAAACAAAATCTTCGGTTCGGTCAAGAACGCCTTGGCCAACCCAAGACGAGTGCTTTGACCTGAAGACAGCTTGCGCGCCACTTTATGACAAAACTCCCCCATCTCAAGCCGCTTCACAATATCATCGACTCGCTTTTGGATGTGAGACAGACCATATAGCCGCGCAATCACCCAGAGATTCTCCTCCACCGTGAGCGCCTGAGGCAGAGAGACATAGGTCGAAGAAAAGTTCACTTGTTGCAGAATCTCCTCGCGGTGCGTGGCCAGATCGAGCCCGAACATCTGAATGGAACCGGAGGTCGGCTTTACCACCCCGAGCAACATTTGAATGGTGGTGGTTTTCCCTGCTCCGTTCGGACCCAGCAATCCAAGAATTTCACCCGGCCTGATGTCGAACGAAATATCGTTGACGGCGACGAACTCGCCGAACCGTTTCACCAGATGTTGGACGTGCAGAATGGGTGTGGACATGAATGATCAGCGACTTAGCAGGAAGCTACCAGCAACAAGAGCAAGAACGACACGACCGCTTTAGGTTTCCAGCCCCTGCTCCGCACGGGGCTGGAATCTTGGGAACTGCTTCATGATCAAGGCGGCTACGCCGGCGACATCGTCCAGGCCGAATAGCGGAACGGTTAGATCAATGGGCTTGTCCGATACCACCGCGAGCAACCCTTCCGTAGAAACAGGAATTTCGCCGACCTGCTCACGGACGATAACAATCTTCGGATACCCTTCGTGTTTCCACCCTTCGGCAATGATCAAGTCGTAGGTGTGATCGAGAAACCGATCCCTCACGTCTTCAACCTTCATCTGATCGGATACATCGGCAAACATCGCCAGACTCCCCTTGGAGAGCACCACCACGCTGCTGGCGCCGGCTCGCTTGTGGCGCCAGCTATCTTTCCCTTCCGTATCGAGGTCAAACCCGTGACCGGCATGCTTCACCGTCGCCACCTTGTAGCCGGCCCGGACCAACTCAGGAATTACCCGCTCGATCAGCGTGGTTTTCCCGCTGTTCGACCGGCCGACAAAGCAAACAATGGGCACAACCATTGATGTTACTGATCAATAGTCCATCGTCATCGGTCAACGGCGATCAAGAATGATTCTTGCCGATGACGAATGATTGATGACGATTGATCTCCTTTTCTTAGTTAGCAACAGGACAGCCGGTGAGGACCGGTGTGACTATGCTCGGAATGGCTGACCCAGGGCTCTCCACTCAGCAGTTGCACCGATACCAGATCGCCCTGGTTCACTCGTTCAACTTCGACCGGGATATCGATCAAACAATTGGCCTTCACCATAGACGTCAATATCCCTGACCCTTGCGCACCGGTTGTGCGAACCTTGAAGACCCCTTCTTCTCTTGTGAGCACACCGCGTAGAAAGTGGCGTCGATCCGTCCGTTTGGAAAACTTTTCCTGGAAAATCGCCTGCACAACCGGGCGGCCATAGCTCCGGTGCCCGCTCATTTTGAGCATGGCTGGCCGCACCAGCTGCTCGAACGTCACCATGGAGGACACGGGATTCCCCGGCAAGCCGAAGGCCAGCTTGCCATGAATCTTGCCGAAGGCAAGTGGCTGCCCAGGTCTGATCGCCAGTTTCCAAAAGTTCATGTCCGCGCCCAGTTCGTGGAAGACTGCCTTGGTGAAATCGTAATCGCCCATCGACACGCCGCCGGACAGCACAAGAATATCCGCCGTCAGTCCCTGCAAAATCTTTTCCTTCAACGCAGCGGGGGTGTCCCTCGCAATCCCCAGCAACAGGGGGATGCCGCCCGCCTCCTGCACCGCTGCCGCGATCCCATAGCTGTTGGAGTTGATGATTTTTTCATCGCTGAACCGCTCATCCAGGTCCGCCAATTCATCACCGGTCGAAAGGATCGCCACTCTGGGCCGCTGATAGGCAAAGATGAAGGACTTGGCGAGGATTGCCAGCATCCCCGCTTCACCCGGACGAATCTGGGTCCCCTTGCCGATAATACACTCGCCCTTCTTGACGTCTTCGCCTTGAGAACGAATGTTGGCGCCTTGTTGTTCAGGTTTGAAGACGCGAACGGAATCCGCGGTATGCTCGGTGTCTTCGACCTTCAAGACCGTATCCGCCCCCTTCGGGAGCGGAGCCCCGGTCATGATGCGAATCGCCTGCCCTGCGCCGACGGACTTTGACGGCATCTTGCCCGCAGGAACGTCCTCTATGACTGTGAGCGTCACCGTTTTCTGAATGGCGTGCTCCCGCTTGATATCGTCCCACCGCACGGCAAATCCGTCCATCGCACTGTTGTCCCAGGGTGGATTATCCCGTTCCGCCACAATGTCCTCCCCGAGGACACGGCCCAGCGCATCGAGGATCGAGATCTTCTCCAAGCCCAGAATCGGCGTGGACTCCAATACGATCCGTTGCGCCTCCTCCAGTTGCGTAAGCCCCTCTGTCGCGTCTGTAGCCTTCACGGTCTCTCCTTCATCAGTGTGCCTGCCGGGACGCGATTTTCACGAGCGACCCACTCTTCTTGCAGAACGCTTCAACCTTATTCGCAATCTCGTGATAACACTCGGCCGTTGGCGAGTCGGAATTAAACATCGCAAAGGGCTCTCCGGCATCGGACTGAATCACGACGTCGGGGTCGAGCGGAATGCGTCCAAGGAAGGGGACCCCCATATCGATTGCAGAGGCTTCCCCGCCGCCTTTTCTGAATACCTCGATATGGTTGTGACAATGGGGGCACTCCAACCCGCTCATGTTCTCGATGATCCCAATGATCGGGACTTCGCTATCCTTGCAGAACGTCACCGACTTGCGAGAATCCAGCAAGGCCACTTCCTGCGGCGTCGTCACGATCACCGCGCCACTGACATTGCCGAGCAGATCGATGGTCGTGACCGATTCGTTGCCGGTTCCTGGCGGTAGATCGACAAACAAAAAGTTGAGATCCTGCCACTCGACACCGCCCAAGAGTTGGTTGATGAACTCATACTTGTACGCATCGCGCCAGATGATCGGATCGTCCGAATTCTGCAACAGGAAGGACATCGAGGCAATTTTAAGATTATAGGCCTGAAACGGGATAATCCCGCCTGAGCTGCTGATCTTGAGTTTCTGCCCTTCAGCCCCCACCATCTTTGGAATGTTCGGGCCATGGATGTCCATGTCGCAAATACCGACATGCCACCCCTTGAGCGCGAGACTCACGGCGAGATTCGTCGTACAGGTACTCTTTCCAACCCCACCCTTGTTACTCATGATGAGCACTTTGTATTCGATCCGCTCCATCCGTTTGGCCACCAGCCAACGACTGTGTCCTTCCTTGTCCTTCTGACAGGTTTCGTTTTCATCGCAGATCGCGCAGGCCCACATGTAGACGCAAGCATCGCTGCTGCCGGAGTTGGGAGGTTGAATGACGTTCAATTCACGAGCCATGTATCTTCCTTCTGTAAAAACCGTTACGCCCAATCTGCGTGATTTCGTTATCGTCGCCGATCTGTCGGCACGCCGACGTAGTCGCTCTCTCCCACGTTAGGGAGCCCCACCGACGGCGCCTTGCCGTTTCCTGCCGCTGCGGTGGCCATTGCCGGCATGCCCGCCCCCTCCGCCACCGGCTTCTTTTTGTTGAAAAACCCTGCGCTGATGATCCCGACTTCGTAAAAGATATACATTGGCAGGGCCATTAAACATTGGTTGAAGGGATCGGGCGTCGGAGTAAGGACTGCTGCAAAGATAAACGATCCCAGCAAGGCCCACTTGCGGTATCGTTTGAGAAACGGCGCATCGACCCACCCAAACTTCGCCATGAGGGTGATCGCGAGCGGGACTTCGAAAATCAGCCCGAAGATCATGAGAAACCAGAGGGCAAATCCGACGTACTGCGCAATGGAGATCTGAGGAACGAAACCGGCGTTGACGCCATAGGAAATCAAAAAATTCAACGCAAACGGAAGCACGAAGAAAAATGAAAAGCCCACCCCTGCGTAGAACGCCAGGGCAGTCAACAGCACAAACGGCGCGACAAAGCGCCGTTCCTGGGCATGGAGACCCGGTACGACGAATTGCCAGACTTCCAACAGAATATACGGGGTTGCGGCAACAAGGGCAAAGAGCCCGGCCACCTTGACGTTTTGCCATAATGCTTCAGCCGGCGCGAGAAAGACGAACGGAATGGTCTGCAGATCGGTCGGCACCCACGACAGAGAGCCAGGCGTAAACATGTTCTGGAGAGGGATACGAAGCCACTTCACCAACGTGTCAGCATAAAAAAACGTGACGACAAACACCACCGCGGTAATGATCACTGTGCGCGTAAGCCGGACCTGGAGCTCCACGAGATGCTCCATCACCGGCATTTTCTTATCTTCCAGCGGCTTGAAGATCGTGTCTTGCAGCCACTGATTAAGTGAGTTCAGGCCGTTGGACATACGATCCGTTCATCTGATGGCCGGCTGCGACCGCTCGAATGCCGAGCGGTCGCAGCCGGTGTCAGGCCTGTTATTTGGGATTAACCGCGACAAACAGATTGTTTCCCTGCCTGCTTAGAAGCAGGACGGCCAGCTCATCTTTCTTCAACTTATTCGAAGCATTCTGGTAGTCTTCGAGCGTCTTCACGACTTCGTGGTTCACTTCCTGAATCACGTCGCCACGCTGCAGACCCGCCGCTTCTCCTGCGCCGCCGCTCTCGACCGACGTCACGACGACACCCGTCATCTTCGCCGGGATGTTCAATTGACTCATCGTGGGCGCATCCAACCCCTGCACACGAAGAGAGGCCAAAACATTATCGGGCAACTTCGCCGTCTCGACCGGCTCCTTAGGAGCCGACGGCTCCTTTTTCGCCAACATTTCATCTGTCGGTCGTTCCGCCACCTTCACGGAGATGGTCTGTTCCTTGCCGTCTCGCAATACCTTCACCTGCGCATCCTTGCCGACCATTGTGCGCGCGACGAGATTCCGCAATTGACTCACGTTTTGGACATCTTTGCCATTAAACGCAATCACTACATCGCCACGCTTCACGCCCGCAGCATGGGAAGGGCCATTTTCATTCACATCGCTGATCAACACTCCCTTGCGCTGCTCGGGCAACTTGAACGACTTTGCCAAAGCCGGCGTGATCTCTTGAATAGCGACACCCATCCAGCCACGCACGACCTTGCCGGTTTTCTGAAGGCTCTCGACGATGTCCAACGCAATGCTGCTGGGAATGGCAAATCCAATTCCCTCCGACCCGCCGGTCCTTGAGAAAATAGCCGTGTTGATTCCGATGAGTTCACCGCTCAAATTGACCAACGCGCCGCCGGAATTGCCTGGATTAATCGCGGCGTCGGTCTGGATGAAATCTTCGTAGTCTGCAATTCCGACATTGCCACGCCCCAAGGCGCTGATAATGCCCAGGGTCACGGTAGAACTCAATCCAAACGGACTGCCCACCGCCAATACCAGATCGCCGACCTGCAATTTCTCATACTCAGCCCATTTTATGGATGGAAGATCCTTCGCTTCGATCTTGACCACCGCCAAGTCCGTCTTTGGGTCGGTTCCCACCACTTTCGCACTGAACTCACGTCGATCGCTGAGCGTGACAGTGATCTGCGTGGCGCCTTCGACGACATGGTTGTTGGTCACGATAAATCCGTTTGGATCAAAAATGACGCCGGATCCTGCGCTTTGGTCAGGGCGTCCATGCCCTCCGCCCGGCGGCATCGGCGGAGGAGTCGGGAGTTCTCCCTCCGGCGCTTCCTCACCCGGAGGTCCACCAAAGGGACCTGGTGGTACCGGCGACTTCCGGCCTCGTCCCCTGCCTTCTCCACCCCCAGTGACCGCTATATTCACCACCGCCGGCGTCACCTTCTTGACGATCTCTGAAAATCCTTGTGTCATCCCGGCAGGAACCCCGGCGGCAAAAGCTGTGGGTTCACATAGCAGGGCAGTCACCGCGAATGTGCTCATAACCAGACCGATACCTGCGACAAGACTTCTGACATTCCCCCCCTTACTCCGCGTGACCATAACAGCGTTCCTCCACAGGTTTAACCGACACGACCGTATGAGCTGCACGGTGCATTCTACACTATCCGTTCCGAGGGCTTCAAAGGCTAATAGTTTCCGCCTGGCGCTCGCCAGACAAAGCCCGAAGGGGACTTTACAGTTCCGTCACCTACTACAATCTTGGTTTTCTGGCCTTTGCCTCGGATTCTAATACTCCGATCCAAGAGTTCCGTAGCTTCAGCACCAGCCGCTTAGCCGCTTGCTCAAAGGACACGACACGGAGCGTATTCGGCGCGCCCTCGTGCGTCGGGGGCCAGATACGCCGCTCATCCTGCGGACGCAGATAGATAGCCGGATACCATTGATTGATCCCTGACGCACTCGGACGATCCAGCGTGGCCCAACCCCGTCCCTCGGCCTGCATCAAGATCTGATTGTGATTCAAATCCAACAAGGCAAATTCCAACAACGACCAGTTATCTCGACGAAATCCAGGCTGCGCGTGCGTGGTCAATCCTAGAAAGAGCGTCATGGGATATTCCTGTTCGGTACTGGAGACCACCACGACGGCCAGATAGTCAAGCCCGCGTTGCTGACCCAGTTCAGCGAACTGGGTCCAATCCCCATGCGGCTGCGGCCTAATATGGTCGGCAGGAATTACCTCTGTTATCGCCACAGGAATCGCGCGGATGAGGTCCCGTTGCAGGCTTTCTCCCAAGCGAGCCAGCACCTCTTCCGGCAGACTCGGAGCTGTATCTGGTTCTGTTGCATCCGACACCACGACAAGGCCTGCCTGTAGTGGTCGCTGATCGATCCTCGCGAACGCATCGCCGTCGACATGGCGCCCTGAGGAAAGGTAATCGCCGATCCGGGCAGGTGGAACAGCGGAGGCACAAGAAACCAAGAATATCGCGCTGAACATGAGACTGATTTGATTGAGCACCCGGCGCATCCCCCCACCTCAGATTATGCAAGTCTGTCAGCCGCTGTATTCTCCACCGTTGTACGGTCGCTCCCCATCGACGGATCTGTCAAGTCCAGTAGCCCGCACTATTCATGACGATTCGTCGTCCCCCACCCATCCCTCCCCCATAATATGGGGGAGGGATGGGTGGGGGACCGAGACCGGCGCGCGGAGCCCTGAGGCCCGAGACGTACTCGTGCAGTACGTTGAGGGTCCGAGGGGCGAGCCCGTCGGCCGTTAGGTGCGTCGCCACCGCGCTTGCAGGTCGAGCGCCCTTTGCATGATCCTGGCGCGAAGAAAGAATACCGCAATGAGTTCTGATTTTCGTCTCGGCGATTGCAGCAGAAATGTTCATGAATAGTGCGGACTAGAGCCCTCTCCCTTGCAATCCTGTCTTGGGCTCGCTACCATATTTCGTGTGGTCCTGATCTAATTCCACGGCGCTTCACCACAACAAAGCTGGTGTTCTGTGCTCAGGCAAAACGCCTCAGGCTCTATCCAATGGTCGATCGTCATTCCAGCTCATAACGAGGCTGCCCGCATTCTGCCCCATCTTCGAAGCATCACCTCATACATGCAAGACCGAGGACAGTCTTACGAGATCCTCGTGGTTGACGATGGCAGCATCGATGCCACGGCCTCCATTGTGGAAACCCTGGCTTCTACGACCCCGGAAATTCAATTGCTCAGAGTGCCACTGCGTCGAGGTAAAGGCGCGGCCGTACGGCGAGGGATGCAAACCGCCGTCGGACGACTGCAACTCTTTACCGATGCAGATGGCGCCACTCCAATTCAGGAACTCGCCCGGCTTGAGGAGGCTATTGCGAACGGAGCCGACGTGGCCATCGGATCGCGCTCACTTGCCTCTCGGTTGCCGGACTATGCAGTCCAGGCTCGCTGGTATCGGACCATTTTGAGCAGCCTATTCAATTCACTCATACAGAAGAAGGGCCTCAGAGGAATCGCCGACACGCAATGTGGATTCAAACTGTTCCGTCAAACTGTGGCAGCAGACCTCTTTGGAGTCTCTTCAATCGACGGCTATAGCTTCGACCTCGAACTGCTCTATGTGGCGCAACAACGCGGATACCGCATCGCAGAAATTCCGGTGAATTGGTCCCATCAACCCGGATCAAAATTTCGCGTCTTCAGAGATGGGGTCGCCATGCTACGCGAATTGGCCGTGATCCGACGGAATGGGAACAAGGGCTACTATGCGGCTCCGTCACACCCAAAAGGTTTTCATCCGAACCCAGTCAGCCGACTCGGACTCCCTCCGCAATGAAATCCCCCTCAGATTAACCGAGCGAGACAGGTGAGGCTCGTAAAGATGAAATATCCGACCCCTCCCATTTTTTGCGCAAATCTCGCGAGTCTCGCGCAAATAACGCGATGGGTTATCGTCTTGTGTCTCATTGTCATCGTGGGTGGGCTGTGGGGATGTGAGAAACTGACGTCGGCGCTTCACTCAACCCCCTTACCGGACTTGGGGCCGCGTCTCGCTAACTCCGTTAAGCTGACCTTCGACCCTTCCTTCACCAATCTCAAGATGCAGTACGTAGATGGATGCAGTAGCCCACACGAGCTCAACGTGGGGGAAGAAATCGAATCGATGATGATTGACGCGGCTTCCCAAAACTTTACAGCCGTGACCGTTACCGGCGGCATCCCTGCACACATCCAGCCTGACACGGAGATCGTGGTTACGCTCCAACGCTCAGACCTCAAGCTTTGGGCGGATAATGTCTATGATCGGGTGCCTGCGGACATGACCATCGAGACGCGCGTAACCCTGAAAGATGCAAGGGGAAAAGAGCTTGGCCAGCAGACTATTTCCATCACACACAACCAACGTCTTATTCTAGAACCGGCCATACGCCGATGCGATTACGGCAATATCGGGGAGTTCGTACATGACGCTGGGATCGCGCTCACGACGCAATTCATGCGCGCCGTCCGAACCCAGTTGGTAGCGACGGGTGGAACCGCTCCCGCGCCAGTGGCCGTATCGTCTGCGAGACCAATCCCACCGACTGCGACCATGCCAGCCCAAGACGCTCCATCGGCACTCTTGTTTAAAGCCACTGTGCTGGACGAGAATGGCAATTTGGTCTTTGAAGGAGGTGAGCACATTCGAGTACGCATCGACCTCGTAAACGGAGGAGAGCAGGAACTGCAGGGTGTCACGGCTGTCTTGACAGGAACCGCCTCGCTACTCGCCCAGTTTCCTGCCAGCTCGCTGGCGATCGGACGACTGCAAACGGGCCAATCTCGCTCGATCGAATTTGTGGCGACAGTTCCGCAGTCAATGCAACAGGAGAAGGCCGAGATCCACGTGACGGTCTCTGATTCAGGAACCCATGCTCCGCCGCTGACTCAAACTCTAGCCCTGTCGATCCAACCAACCGGCATCAAGGCCGAGGACGTGGATCACATCCCTGCTGTGCTCACCGGATTTCGGCAGCCCCACACTTATTTGATTTCAATTGGGATCGGATCCTATCGAAACCGGCAAGTCCTATCCAGAAAGTTCGCTTCCCTGGATGCCCAGATGGTCTCGAACTATTTTCAGGCCCTCGGTGGCTTACCGGCCTCCAATATTCTTCTCCTGCAAGACTGGAAAGCCATACGCTCTGATATTGACGAAGCGCTGCTGGATTGGCTGCCGCCTCACATGAATAAGGACGCGGTTGTTATTGTCTATTTCGCCGGTTTGGCTTCTGTCTCTTCGACGGGAGAGACGTTCCTGATACCATACGATGGAACCGCCACGGCCACCTCACAGGCCTACCCGATCAAAGATTTGGAGCTAGCACTGTCTCGCTTGAACGCGAAACAGACGGTATTTCTGTTCGATGGCATTGTGTCTCGTATGGAACCGGATAATCGAGCTAAGACCGCCCTGACCGCCCTCCCCCAATGGAATCCCACGGGAAGCTCAACCATCCATGTCATCGGGACCAGCGGCATCGGGCAGGGGTTGGAGGACGACCAGCATCGGCATGGTCTATTCACCTACTATTTAGTGCGAGCACTGCGTGGTGAGGCCGACACCAACCGGGACGGCGACGTGACGCTCGGTGAAACGGTGACCTATCTCAGTCAGAAAGTGCGCTGGGCATCCAAGACCCGCATGAACCAGGAGCAACGTCCATTCGTTGTTCCGGCACTCGGCCCAACCAATCCTTCCGCTGCCTTGATATTGACCAAGCAAGCTGCGATCCAAAGCACCGAAGTCCAATAGCAGGATGCTGAAAAAGTCCGCTAGCGCAAGAAGACCGTTATTGGGTTTATTTGGTTTGTTTGGTTATACCAAACAAACCAAATAACCAGATAAACAAAACAAACCAGTTTGAGCATCCTGACAGAGCCTCACGATCGGAAAAAAAAGAGGGTGGAAGATTCGATCCTCCACCCTCTTACACTGACACCTGCGACGAAACTACTCGCCTTTGCAGAAGGTCCGCTCGTAGTTGATGATCGTCCAGGCTTCCTCTTCCGTGATAATTGCTGGAACCAAGGAGATCATGCCTGTGCCTGCACTACCGTTTTTCATCACCCAGAATAGTTCACCATCTTTCCGCTTCTTATGGAACTTGCAGTTCGTGAAATCACGGGGGCTCGGATTCAGAACCTTCCCGGCCTCGCCCTGGCCATCCCCGTTCTTACCATGGCAATTGAAGCAAGTCCCCTTACCCTCGAACAGCGCCTTTCCTTTTGCAATGCTCTCTGGAGTCGAAGCAATCGGATTCTTGTTGGCCTTCGCGTCGGCCATTTGATCAGCCGGAACACGGGACTTGAGTGGCTCCTTCTCCTCGGCTCCCACTACTGAAACCGACAGCATGATCAACGCTGCGCTGATTCCCAGAAACTTAGCAAAATGCCCCATCAGACTTCCTCCTTTGTGTTTAACTACCGCATGTGAACCCGGCATCGGGCCACATGGCTCTTGAGATCCATGTCAAAGCGACAAAACGCGGGCGAATATAACAATGGCCTTCCACTCATGTCAAGCAATCCAAGTGTGATCAGAAAGTCTCCACCCTCCGCGACTCCTTTACTATTTCACTATCGCATTCCCTGCCTCATACTCACTTCTGTACAACCTGATTCTGTTCAGTCTTACCAGATAACTATCAAGGCTCGTGCCAGAACGCCCTCACAGCAAGACACGATATTCCAGCTAGTTAGGAGCATTTAGAATCCCACCGATCTCAGAAGCCCCCAAGAGGGTGACACCATTACGCCTCAGTCCTTGCTCTGACGCCCCATCCCTCGATGTCGCACACCTAGGAGCCCGCTTAGATTTGAATACTGGGAGGCCACCGAGCTGAATGACAGAGAGCATGTATTGTGATCGGATAGGCGGTGCTAGCAGGTTGCGGGAAAGCTACGTTGGCATGCGAGAACTTCGAGGCTCCGCACGTACGGTACAACAGCAGAATACTCCCGCAGGATGCGCAAAAAGGCCGTTCAGCAAGGCCGCAGGCGAGTCGAAACCGGAGGAGGTACCGACCGCACTTCGTGGGACCGTTCGCCCGTACAATGGATCTTGGCGAACGGAAAAACCCCTCCAGCACTTCCGACCTCCGGGAATCTCAATCGATACGTTGAGGATTTCGATGAGCCGAGAACGATGCATGGGAAAAGGCGCGTCTCGGCGCGCCTGGGCGGGGCGAGTGAGAAGAGCGACTTTTTGAGCATCCTGCTAGAGGGCGGTCAGCGCTTGAGGACTATATCGCGGGCAACTTTGCCACTTGGGCCGAACGGCTTTTGAGGAATGCCGTTGAGTGCAGCCTTGACGCCCCCGGCATTTCCAAGCGTCACGGTAAACTGGTCCTGGCCTTTCCATCTGGCCTTTTCTCCAGGCCGGAGCAAAGCCTCTTGAGGACTGCCGCCATCGATTTGAACGACAACCCAACTCAGCTCTGTTGCCTCAAGGTCGAGCGCCAGCTGCCCCTCCGTTGCTCCAGACCCTTCGAGTGAAATTCCTCCCAGCGGCCCGTCGCTGCCCAACGATGAAGGAACCGGAGCCGCCAATCCAGGCACAACCGAAGCTGTGGATGCTGGGGCGGTCACAGGCTCAGCATTATTCTCCACACTCGTCTTGGCCGGCACGGCAGGGGATTCGCTCGGTTTGGTCTTGGGAACCGGTGGAACCACCTCGGTCTGCTGGCTCGGCGGCGCGGCCTGAGATTCTGAAATCGGTGGGACGGTTCGCTTGGATACGGAAGGTGGAGTGTCTGAGCTCGAACGACGGACCAGGAGCGACGACTGTTCCCGGCTTAAGAGGAAAATGAGCGTGAGGATCGCGATGCCGATCGCGATCGCAACGGCCTTTCGATTGGATTTGCGCTTCCGCTCTTCTTCCGCCTGCTTGACCTTTAACCGTTCCCGCTCGCCTTGCTTGTCATAATAGGCGCCTGCCGATTGAGCGAATCGGTGGATCGCATCGTCTTCATCGAGCCCGAGGGACCGGGCATAGGACCGGACAAACCCTCGCGCAAATACTTGATCGGGCAACTTGGCGAAGTTCCCGTCTTCCAACGCCTTCACAAAATCAGTTCGAATTCGCGTCTTGGACGCGACGTCGTCGATGGTGAGCCCCTTGGTCTCTCGCACCTGTTTAAAAAATTCGCCGATCGGTTCCATGGGTCTCTCTCTACGGCTTGAGACGTGTCAGCAGTTCCTTTGCAGCTACGGCATACTCACCACCCTTATCGAGCGTCGTCACCTTGGTCAGGGTTTCCCTTGAGCGGCGTTCGAACCCCAGCTTGTAATAGGCCCGACCCAGCTCCAAGTGTAATAGCGCTGGGGGAACATTGGGTGGATTGACCATTAACGCATCCTCAAACGCTTCCATCGCGCCCTGGTAATCACTCTCGTGAGCCAACGACCGGCCGAGATGGAATCGGGCCAGGTCCGGCGTGGCATACAAGGGATTCGTCAGCGCCTGACGGAATGCCGCGATCGCTTCCGTCCACCGTTCCTGTTTCTCCAGGATCTGGCCCAGATAGGTGTACGCTTCCGAGTAATTCTCATCGAGCTTTGTCGCAGCCACAAATTCTTCCTGCGCTTGGGGCAATTTACCCTGCAGCGCCAGAATATGGCCGAGCCCGTATCGTGCCTCTTTGTTGTTCGGGTCGAGTTTCACGGCCTTCTGGAACGACACAAAGGCCTTCTGCTGATCATGCTCCAGGCTCGCGACACCTTCCTGGTAGTACCCTTTTGACTTCTGTGTCAAACCTTCCGATGTGGCACAGCCTGGCAGCCACCCGATCAACAGTGCCAACACAAGCAATGGACCCGCTATTGGTCGAACAATTGAACCGGCAAAGAAGTTCTGTGTCACAAAATATCCTCGAAATCCGTCAACTGCTTAAAAGCTCGAAACCGTTCTTGAATCTCTTTGTAGTCCAGGATTCGCAAACGGTCAAGACTAAAGGATTCTACAGCAAATGATGCCATGACGCTCCCAAAGATAATCGCCTGTTTGAAAGCCTCGACCGACCGATTGCCAGTAGCCGTCAAGTAGCCCAGGAAACCGCCGGCGAAGGTATCCCCTGCACCGGTTGGATCGCGCACGTCTTCAAGCGGAAAGGCCGGAGCCCCAAACACCTGCTTCTCGTTGAACATCAAGACCCCATACTCCCCACGCTTGATGATGAGGTGCTTGGGTCCACGCGCAAGTATTTTTTGTGCGACCTTCACCAGATTTGCATCTTCACCGAGTGCCCGGGCCTCTCCATCGTTAATGATGAGAATATCGACCTTCTCCAAGACTCGCCACAATGCGTCGCGCTTGCCATTAATCCAAAAGTTCATCGTATCGCACGCGACTAAGGGCGGACGCGGAAGCTTCTGCAGTACATCCAACTGAAGCTCCGGATCGATATTGCCCAAGAACAAAAGATCCGGGGATCGGTAGGCCTCGGGAATCTTTGGCCGAAAGGTTTCAAATACGTTGAGTTTCGTATCGAGCGTATGCGCTTCGTTGAGCTGGTGCGTGTACTCCCCTTTCCATCGAAACGTCGCCCCGGGTTTCCGCTCCAACCCAGTCAAATCGATGCCACGACTCTTGAGGAAGGCCAGGTGTTGCGGGGGAAAATCATCCCCCACGACCGCAATGAGATCCACGCTGGTAAAGTAGCTGGCCGCGGTTGAAAAAAATGTGGCCGACCCTCCAAGCACTTCGCTGACCTCCCCAAAGGGTGTTTTCACCGTATCTAATGCGACCGACCCGACAACGAGCAGCTTTCCCATGGCTTACCCAATTCCTTTCTTTCCCGGAACAACCCGATCCATCAACAAGGCCAGCTTCCGTCGGAGCGAGGCAGGCATGCGATCCGGCGCCGTGATAATGGCATCCTGCAATGCGCGCTGACAGCTGCAGCTCTTGACATCGGCCACCGCAGGCATCGCCGTCCGCAACAGCCGCTTGGCCAGCACGACATTCTGACGGAGCGTGGTCAAGATCGCCTCGACGGTGACGGCCTCTTCCGTCTCATGCCAACAGTCGTAATCGGTCGCCAAGGCCACTGTGGCGTAACACAGTTCGGCCTCGCGCGCGAGCTTGGCCTCAGGGAGATTCGTCATCCCGATCACACTCACACCCCACTGACGATACAACCGAGACTCCCCTTTGGTCGAAAACTGTGGGCCTTCGATGCAGAGATAGACGCCGCCTTGATGCACAGTGGCGCTGACAGTGCGGGCCGCATCCAGCAATACCGTCCCGAGCGAGGCGCAGACCGGATCGCCGAACGCCACATGGGCGACAATACCTCCCTCAAAGAAGGTTGAGACCCGCCGTTTGGTGAGATCGATAAACTGATCAGGCAACACCACATCGCCGGGCTTGATCGACTCCTTCATACTGCCGACCGCACTCACAGAAATCACCCGCTTAACACCTAACGACTTCAGCGCATAGATATTCGCGCGATAGTTGATTTCGGAAGGATTGATTCGATGTCCGCGTCCATGCCGCGAGAGAAAAGCGATATGAATCCCGTCCAATTCGCCGAGCATCACCTTGTCGGAGGGATCCCCAAAGGGGGTCTTGATCGAACGTTCCGTGACCTTCCGAAGCCCTTCGATATCGTACAACCCGCTGCCGCCGATAATTCCAATGTCTGCGCGCACTGCCTTCCCCGGTCCTCTCATCCTTCGCCTCTAAGAGTGGTGATAAATCGATCCACCTGTCCGATCACCCGTGTGGCCGTATGCTGGACTGACTCCGACTCCTCGATCGTCAGCCACTGAATCCCCGGCTCCTTTCGAAACCACGTCATTTGCCGTTTGGAAAAATGTCTCGTGTCCCGCTTGAACCGCCGGACCATTTCAGCGACGTCATACTCACCGGCCAAGTGCTCGGCTACCTGCCGATACCCCAAGCCCTTCATGGCCGCGCTGTCGCGCTGGTACCCCTGGGCCAGGAGTTGCTGCGTCTCTTCTATCAAGCCATGAGCCAGCTGCCAATCGATCCGCTCTTCGATACGCCGGTACAGAACATCGCGATCCCGGTTCAGTCCTATAATCAAGGCTGAAAAGGGCCGCTCGGCAAACCCATGCTTTTCCTGAAACTCCGACATCCGACGACCGGATATCTCGTACACCTCCAACGCGCGGATCACTTTCGATTCGTCGCGCGGGTGCAACCGCGCCGCAGCCACAGGATCGACATCCACAAGCCTTGCATAGAGGCGATCGTGTCCGTGGTCCTTCGCCTCCTGCCGCAGAGCCGCCCGCATAATTGGATCGGCCGTCGGTGCGTCGCACAAACCCTTGAGGAGAGTCCGCACATAAAGCCCTGTGCCACCCACGACCAGAGGAAGGCGGCTGTCTCGATAGAGGCGCTCGATCTCATCGACCGCCTGGCGGCGATACATTCCTGCATTAAAAGATTCATCGGGATCGACGAGATCGATCAGCCTATGGGGAACCGCTTGACGCTCCGGTAGAGCCGGCTTATCCGTCCCGACGTCCATACCACGGTAGACTTGCCTTGAATCCGCCGTGAGCACCTCGGTCTCGAACGCCTTTGCCACCTCAACCGCAACGCGACTCTTCCCCACAGCAGTC
>JBDSDL010000030.1:0-43286 GCA_039920585.1 Nitrospiraceae bacterium
TACAGTCCCACCGAACTTCAAGATTTGCTCCGCTCCCTCACTCTCTCGTACGATGACGGGGAGCCGACCCCCAACCAGGTTAGGGTACTCACGGAACGGTTCGACATCTGGTACCGCAGCCGCAACATGGACGCCTTGATGCACTGCATGAGCGATCTCTATGACCGAGGCTATCGCGTGACCTCCTCCGATCGCGTCGAGCTGGATCGGGTGATGAGATGACGCGACGCACAAGGTCCTGGCCCGATCGAGCCCGTTCCTACATTGGATATTGTCTCAGCGAACCACTCTATCGGCTCTTTAATCTCGTTCCCCACTGGGAATTCGGACTGTCCACACACGAGATTTCTCGGCTCACCTATGTGCACGGCCCATTGGCCGGCCGGCGGGCCGTTCATCTGAGCGATCTGCATCTCGACCGCTATCAGCCACGGCATGATCTCATCGTCGCCGCCATCTGCGAACTTCGCCCAGACTGGATCTTTATTACCGGCGACCTGCTCAACGTGCCGGAGGGACTGCCGCATGTGTTTCGATTTCTCGCCGGCTTGCGAGAGATTGCGCCGGTTTTCGTTACCCTGGGCAATCATGATCACTACAGCGGCGTGCCGATCGATCAGTATTGCGAACTCGCCGATCGCCACAAGATCACCCTCTTGATCAATCAGACTACATTCATTCCCACGGACTGCGGCGAGATCGCCATTGTCGGCGTCGACGATCCCTCGCTGCATCGGGCCGACCTAAGCTGTCTGCCACCGCGCGCACAAGATCGCTTCACCCTCTTGCTGGCCCATGCACCGAACATCCTCGATCAGCTGGAAGACCACCACGCCGTCGATTTGATCCTCTGCGGGCATAGCCACGGAGGCCAGTGGCGCATATCCGGCGTGCCGACGTTTTGGCTCCCGCCTGGATGCAATGGGCGGATCGAGGGGCATCATGGAGAGCCTGGCCGCCGGCTCTATGTCAATCGTGGCCTCGGATGGTCGTTCCTTCCCCTGCGGTGGAATTGCACACCGGAGATCGCCTGCATTGAATGGGTAGACGAAGGGACGTAACCTACATAACTCTAGATTATTTGATCCGCTCCAGCGCTTCCTTCGATCGGCTCCTGACAGTTTGATCCCAATCCTCCTCCATGACAGTCGTCAGCTTCTCCTTCGCCTCACTGGCGCGCAACCGGCCCAATCCCAACGCAGCGCAGGAACGTACATAGGCGTGGTCATCTTCCAGCGCCTTCAGCAGAAGGGGGATCACGGTCCTATCGTTCAGGACGCCAAGGTAACTGGCCGCCATCCCGCGATTCCGGTGCTGCTTGTCACCCAGCGCCCGCTGCAACGTCGTCGCGAAGAGGTCTCGCAACGCGGGCGTCACGGACTCCAACCCTTCGGCCCGGTACTCATTCATGCCAATGAGTGCAAAGGCGATTTCCAGCTTCTTCTCCTCTACCGTGGCCCGTTCGAACGCGGCCATTAACTTCGCACGTTCACGCCGTTGCGCCCTGTGGCGGTTGAACGCCCGGACCAACATCCACAGCCCCGCCGCGATCACCAGACCAGCAAACGCCATGGGAATGGCTTGATCGATTACATAATCCTGGGTATCGAACGACAGACGCTTCCACACCCAGACGCCGGCAATAACGACGCCGACGAGGACCGCAATGGCAATCAGATTGGTCTGGCCCGATTCAGAACGAGTGCTCATGGGGTCAGCATCATACCAGGATGGAGGAGGAGCGGCCAGGTGGGGTGAGCGGGAACGACACCCGCGTGGTCCCGTGCTCCCGGAGCGCGCACGATCGGAATGTGCTCGCTCGACGGGCGCAGTCGGACCACTACGGGTGCCATTCCCAGAGAGGTGAAGCAAGCAAGCTTGGAGGAAGCATGAGAGGGCAGACTAGATGCTCTCCTGTGCTCGTGCAACGCGCGGTCTCAGAAGACCCTCGTTGGACACGCGCAGTGGGAGATCATCTAGCCCGCCCTCATGGGAGAAGACAGAAGAACGGTGGACCGTGCGGCGAGAAAAGACTCCCGCCCCTTTTATCAACTGGGCCGTTGTTACCAGGCGTAGGCTTCCGGTGCGGGCCCGCCTGGACCGGGGAAGATGTCGTCGAGCCGTTTCAGTATCTCCTGGCTTAAGGTGAGACTCAGGACGCGTATCGTGCCGTTTAATTGCTCCATCGTGCGCGGTCCGATAATCGGTGACGTGACAGCCTTCTGGTGCAGCAGCCAGGCCAGCGCCACATCGGCCGGGCGCTCGCCGAGTTGTGTGCACAGCGCGTCATAGGCTTCCAGCTTGGGACGATATTTCTCGATGTCTTTCTTCAGATCTTCGTTCGCGCGTCGACCGACCTTCGCCGGTTCCAAGGCCCCAGCCAGCAGCCCGCGCGCGAGCGGACTCCAGGGGATCAGGCCGATGCCATAGGCTTCGCAGGCCGGAATCACTTCTAACTCGATCGTCCGCTCGTTCAAATTATAGAGACTCTGCTCCGACACGATGCCGAGGAAGTGGCGGCTGCGGGCTAATTCTTGCGCCTGGACCAGGTGCCAGCCGGCGAAATTGCTGCTGCCCACATACAGTATCTTGCCTTCCTGGACCAACTGCTCCATCGCCTGCCAGATTTCTTCCCACGGCGTCTCCCGATCGACGTGATGCATCTGATACAGGTCGATACAGTCCGTCTGAAGGCGCCGCAGGCTCGCCTCGCAGGCCCGCTTGATGTGCAGGGCCGACAAGCGAGACTGATTCGGCCACTCGCCCATGCGGCCGAACACCTTCGTCGCCAGGACGACTTTCCCTCGCCGTCCCCCGCCCTGGGCGAACCAACGCCCCACGATCTGCTCTGTCCACCCTTCGCCCACCTTCCAGCCATAAACGTTCGCCGTGTCAAAAAAGTTGAGGCCCAACTCTAGGGCCCGATCCATGATGGCGAAACTGTCTGCCTCGCTCGTCTCCGGGCCGAAGTTCATCGTGCCAAGACAGAGTCGGCTGACTTTCACTCCCGACCGACCGAGATGAACGTATTGCATGAGCAAGATCCTTTGTCACACAAGCGAATGAGATATTGTACACAGAGAACCTAACACAGTGAGAAGCAGACTTCGACCGCGCCTCTTGACGAAGCGATCACGATGCGGCATCTTCCAGGGCGTTTCGATTAAGGATCGAGAAGGAAGGAGGCACCATGGCCATGGCATCCGTCATTCTTCCGCTCGGCACGCCCGCTCCCCCGTTTTCGTTGCGCGATGTCGCGAGCGGCCAGACCTACTCGCTCGACTCCTTTGCCGGCAAGACCGCGTTGCTGGTCATGTTTCTCTGCCGTCACTGCCCCTATGTGGTGCACGTCGAGCAGGGAATCGCGAAGATGGGGCGGGACTACACGGACACAGGGCTTGGCATCATCGGCATCAGCAGCAACGATCCGGTGCAGTACCCGGATGACGCGCCGCCTCGGCTGAAAGAGATGGCCGAACGCCTGGGCTTCACCTTTCCCTTCTGCTTTGACGAAACCCAGGACGTTGCGAAGACCTATCGTGCTGCCTGCACCCCGGACTTCTATCTCTTCGACCGGGAACGGAAGCTGGTCTACCGCGGGCAGCTCGACGATAGTCGCCCCGGTGGCGACAAGCCGGTCACCGGCCGCGATCTGCGCGCCGCGCTCGATGCCGTGCTCGCCGGGAAGCCGGTCGACAGCAACCAGAAGGCCAGCATTGGGTGCAGCATCAAGTGGAAGCGATGAGAAGTGGAATGGCTGACTGTTGATCTCCCGTGCTCGCCTATCTCTATAAGGGTAGCCTGGTTGATCCTCGATTGCGCGCGTCGAACGAGCACATTCTTATCGTGCGCGTTCCGCGAGCAGGAGGACGGCCAGGCTGCCCGCCTCCCCTCTTGAATCTTCGTTCTAGTGCGGACTATTCTTTCGCTATGGAGTTACCGGATCTCAAAGATGATCCCTATCTGAAAGTGTTGCGACCGCTCGTCGAGGCCTATCTCGCCTTCGAGCTGACCGCGAGCCGTCATATCAAGTCCTTGCGGTTGACGCCCTCACAGTTTGATGTGATCGCGACGCTGGGTGACACGGACGGATTAACCTGCTCCGAACTCTCGGCCCACACGTTGGTCACCAAGGGCACCTTGACCGGCGTCCTCGATCGGCTCGTGGCAAAAGAGCTCATTCGACGGGACTCCGTGAAAGGCGACCGCCGCTGCGTCAAAATTCGATTGACGAAGAAGGGCGACACAATGTTTCGCGATACGTTTGCAGCACACATCGCCTTCATCAAGCCGTTCTTCGAACGGGCGCTGAACCAGAAAGACGTCGATGTAGCCCGTACGCTGCTGCTTCGCCTGCGGGATAGCTTCCAACAAGAAGGTTGAGGCGATCTGACCTATGCGCTTGACCATTCTCGGCTCCGGTACGAACGTACACCCTACGCGAGCGGCCTCGGGCTATCTCGTCCGCACCGACCATACGATACTGTTGGACTTTGGCCCACGCACCTTGGCGAATTTACTAAAAACCGGCGTGAACCGGCATCGGATCACCCACATTCTCTTCTCCCACTACCACGCCGATCACTTTTCCGACTTCATCACCTATTTCTTCGATGCGATGATCTTTACGAAATACCAAGGAGGAAAGCGGCCGCCGCTCACGGTGATCGGCCCTCGTGGCACGAAGCGACTCTTCCGAGCCCTCTTCGCCACCTTACCCGGCTTTACGCGCGCACCCTTCGCGGTTCATTTCAAAGAAGTGGCTGATCGGGCGTTTGCGATCGGAAACACGACCGTGATTCCCCGGACTGTGACCCACACGCAGAACCTCCATTGCCTGGGGTATCGAATCGAATATGGCGGGAAAGCCCTGGCATACTCCGGCGATTCGCAATACTGTGACAGCCTCGTGCGTCTCTGTGGAGACGTCGATCTTGCGGTGCTAGACTGTTCCTTCCCGGCTAGTCGGCCGAGCCCGGTCCATCTGCATGCCGGTCAATGTGGGCAGGTGGCCAGAGAGGCCGGAATCGGCCAGCTCGTGCTGTCGCATTTCTATCCGATCACCGAACGGTACAATGTGCGGGAACAGGCAGGGGAAGCGTTCGGGGGAAGGATCGTGGTCGGGCGGGACTTGATGGCGATCAAACTCTAGCAGGATGCTGAAAAAGGGGCGGGGTAGCTGGGACGATCCCCGTGCTCGCGCAACGCGCGGCCTAAGAAGGCCCTCGTTGGACGCGCGCAGTTGGGATCATCCCAGCCACCCCTTTAAAAATGGGTAGTTCGCTGCGGCCTTGTCTGGGAAAGGGCGTCCCAGGGCAAAGAGTCTGTCTTGGCAGACTCAGGGCGGGAGGGTGAAATAACCGCCAGGGTTGGGCGGGTGAGAAGGTCGCCTTTTTGAGCATCCTGCGAGGTAATGCCCTGTTGGCCTGGAAGCGCCGAAGAACGAGATACGTTTCGCGTCTAATGAGCTACAGACCGCCTTCGCGGTTGTCGCACCCTAGAATCTCGATGAATTTCGTCAGGCGGGCCTTCTTGAGGGGGTCGTCGAGTTTGGCATAGATGGCCAAGAGGTTTTTGATCATGCGGGAGAGAATCGCGCGCACCGGACTCTGTTGCAAATATTTCTCGTCAAATCCATAGCCGGCTTCCGTGAGAAACCGCTGGCAATTCTTCTCGGTCAGCAACGCCCCGCCGTTGAAACAATCGACGAAGACTTTGTAGCGATCCGATTCGTACTTCACTAAGAAATGACCCGGCATCCCGATCCCATGGACCGGAAGACCCAGCCGCTTGCCGACAAGAAGATACACCGTCGATAGGCTGATCGGAATACCCGTTCGTCGGTCGATCACGCAGTTGAGGTAACTATTCTCCAGCTCATAATAATTCTTCGTGTTGCCTTTGAAGCCCTGCTCCGTAAAGAGATACCGGTTCAATGTCTTGATCGTTTCCTCCCCCGAAGCTCGCGGACCGATCCGATCCTGCACTTCCTGCGCCATCTCATCGAGCTGTCTCGTATACGAGGTGACCGTCAGGGCAGGATAGGCATACCGGGCGATCAGAAAGGCACCCTGTTCGAGATCCATCGGGCCATCCGGCAACGCCGCCAGCTGCATGAGTTCATCCTCGAGATTTCCACCACGGATTTCCTCAAGTACTGAGACAAGTCGGTCAGCCATTTCCGGCTGTTCGATTTCCGCTTCCTGAAGCAGGGGAACCGCAGAGGGACCGATGTCGATGAGTTTACCGCTGATGGTCTGGACGATCTTCTCGTCCTCATCGGCCAGCAGTCGTATCAGGGCCCGGATTTGACTCTCGTTTATCAGCATGGTGGGACTCCCGAAAAGCCTGCTCATCAGCCCATCGCCCGACGGAACACTTTGGCGCTCCCGTAGAGACAGAGCGCATCAAAAATTACCATGACCACCACCACCATCCCGACATGGGGGAGAGCCTCAGTCCAGCCAGTAAGGATCAACGGCCGCACCGCGTCGATCGCCCAGGTCATCGGATTGAAGCGCGCCAGGAACCCCATCCACGCAGGCATCCCCGCCAAGGGCACCAAGGCCGAGCTCAAGAAAATCATTGGGAGCGACAGGAATCCCAGGACCGAAAAGAAATCGCCGTGACTTTTCACGGAAAAGGCCATCGCCATGGAAATCGCCGTGAGACCCACGCCAAAGAGCATCCCGATCATGAGAATTGTGGCGATACCAAGAAGCCCCGTCGCCGGCTGGACGCCGAATAGAAACGCTACCCCAAGGATCACGAGCACTTGGAGCGAGGTAATCGTCATGACGAAGATGAAGCGGCTCAGGATCACGGAACTACGATGGATCGGCGTGGTCATCAACCGCTCCAGAAACCCATTCTCCTTGTCGAACAACAGATCGACCCCCCCGGCGAGTCCATTGTTGAGCACCGTCATGACGACCACGCCGGCCGTCAGGAAGCTGATGTAGTCGGGAGCCTGCGTCACTTGCACATCCGCGGCCCGCTGGAACAGGTTGCCGAAGAAGATCAGCCAGAACAGCATCGGCTGCACGAGCGTGAACAACATGCTGAATTTCTCGCGGCTCAACCGCCGGACCCACCGCATCGTCAACGCATGAATTTCCTGCCAGTACTGCGCCACTGTCTCTCCTTATCCTGTCTGAATGTCTTGGACCGATTCGGTCATGGACCGCCCCGTATGGGCGATGAACACGTCGTCCAGCCGCGGCCGGTGGTACTCGATAAACTCCAGCTGGCAATCCAATCGGTTGGCGGACTCGAGAATCGCGGGGAGGGCCTTCTCGGGCGAGTCGACCCGGATATCCAGGCCGGTCGGTGTCGCCTTGACTGCCCGCATCGCGGGTTGTCCCGTCAACGCAGTGACCAATGTGGGGATCTTCGTCTGGTCCTTCAAGGTCAACGACACGATATCGCCGCCCAGCCCGATCTTCAGCTCAGCCGGCGACCCAAGCGCCTTGATTGCTCCCTTGTCGATGATGGCCAACCGATCGCAGAGCTGATCCGCCTCATCCAAATAATTCGTCGTCATCACGATCGTCATGCCGCGCGCCTTCAACATCCGCATGTAGTCCCAAATTCGGAGCCGGCTCTGTACATCCAAGCCCAACGTCGGCTCGTCGAGAAACAAGATCTTGGGGTCCGGCAAGAGACCGCAGGCAATGTCGAGCTTCCGCTTCATCCCTCCGGAGTATGTTTTCGCCGCGCGGTCTGCAGCCTCTTCCAACTCCACGAGCTTCAGCAGCTCGGCAATGCGCTTCGTGGCTTCAGCCTTCGGCAAGTGGTACAACGCGCCGAGGAGTTCGAGGTGTTCCCGGCCGGTGAGAAAGCGATCGATGGCCCGTTCTTGAGGCACGTAACCGATGAGTTGCCGGACGACATCCGCCTCGCGCACCGTATCGTGGCCTAAGACGCTCGCCGTGCCTGATGTCGGCGTCAGCAGGGTGATGAGCGTCCGGAGCGTCGTGCTTTTCCCCGCTCCGTTCGGCCCCAGCAAACCGAACACTTCGCCTGAATAGACCTCAAACGACAGATCGGAGACGGCCGTTTGGCCATCGAAGGTTTTCGTCAGGTGAGACACCTGGATGGCGATGGCGCGATCCATCAACCCCAGCCCTTCGGGCCAGATTGATCGTGCATCATGAACTCGATGAGGTCAGTGAGACGGCGGGCTTGTTGATGGAGACTGTCGGCCTCCAACAGAAACTGCTTTTCCACGGGCGTACACTCCAAGTAGCTGGACAGGGTATTGAGGACAGTCTCATCGCCGACGTCTTCCTGAAACAGCTCCTGCCATGCCGGCACGTCATCGCGAGACCGGAGATAGGACTCCAGGGTGGTGAACAGGCGCTGGCGGACCGTGGGATCCAGCGACGCCTCTGTGCCCCGCACCGTGACAGAAATCGTGGCCTCACGATAGGCTTTGTCGTACCACTCGCGTTCAATCTCAAACCGTTCCAGCCCTTGCAGCAGGATGTTGGATCGACCATCGGCCAGTGACTGCACGCTGACCAATCGACCGACACAGCCCATCGAGAACACGGGCGGATGGCCATAATAGCCCGTTTCCCATCCCTCCTTGAGCAGGGCCATGCCGATGCACTGCCCGCTGATCGCCGCATCCGAGACCATGGCGCGGTAGCGCGGCTCAAAAATGTGCAGGGGGAGATAGGTCTTGGGGAACAGCACGACATTCGGAAGCGGGAACACCGGAATCCGCGCGGGAATGGGAAATGGCGTCACGCTGTCACGCTGGTCACGTCCCTGGTGCTCTCGCCCATGATCGATCTGCATGGTGCTCACGATAACTGATGGTCGACAAAGTTGTCAACGGCGAGTGCGGGGCATCGTTCACTCGTCGAGTTGACGAAAACCCTTATCAGCACAGGAGATTTGTGCCGCCTGCCGAAGCATGCTATAAGCGCAGGCGACGATTCCCGTACCGTACGGAGCCTCCATCACCCATGCACAAATTGTGGCGTCAGCTTCGATACCTCCTGTTCCTGTCGAGCAGTCTGCTGGTCGTCGTGCCCGGATTTGCGGCCGATACCGCGCAGGATTTCCGACTCGCCACGAAAGGCTATCGATACACCTTCCCGCGCGATCACGGGGCGCATGAGGAGTTTCGCACC
Organism: Nitrospiraceae bacterium; assembly: GCA_039920585.1. Classification (GTDB taxonomy): domain Bacteria; phylum Nitrospirota; class Nitrospiria; order Nitrospirales; family Nitrospiraceae; genus Palsa-1315. The sequence goes on from JBDSDL010000030.1 coordinate 9,144, forward strand.
GAATGGTGGTACTACACCGGCCAGCTCACGGCGAAGGACGGCCGGCCATTCGGCTATGAACTCACCTTCTTCCGCCGTGGCATGCCGCGCGAGCAGACGCAGACCCTGCCGTCACAATGGGCCGTCACGCACCTATACCTAGCCCATTTTGCCGTGAGCGATCTCAGTAAGGGCCAGTTTCACTATGCGGACAAAATGAGCCGGGCCGGGTTGGGCAAGGCCGGTGCGGCACAGGATCGGCTCCACGTCTGGATCGATCGTTGGAGCGCCGAATCGCCATCGGCCGCTCCTGGCACACAGACCCTCCAGGCAACAGAGGGCGACCTGGCCATCCAACTCACGGCCTCGCCGGAAAAACCGCTCGTTGTGCATGGCACCGACGGGATCAGCCACAAAGGTTCGGCCACAGGACAAGCCTCCCATTACTATTCCTTCACCAGACTGGCCACGACCGGCACCCTCACAATCGGGAAGGAGACGTTCGACGTGACCGGCACAAGTTGGATGGATCATGAGTTCGGGTCCGCCGATCTCGACAAGGATCTGGTCGGATGGGACTGGTTCAGTCTGCAACTCGACGACCAACGGGAACTGATGCTCTATCGACTCCGCCGGGCGGACGGATCGGCCCATCCGGCTTCAAGCGGCACGCTCATCGATCGCGACGGACATGGGCATCATCTGTTGCTCGAAGACTTCACACTCGAACCAACCAGTTATTGGACCAGCCCTGCGAGCAAGGCGCACTATCCGCAGCGTTGGCGCTTGACCATTCCCTCACAACAACTTTCATTGGAACTCGTGCCCCGCATGGCCGATCAAGAACTCTCCCCGAAACGCAGCACGCAAGTGACCTATTGGGAAGGCGCCATCGAGACAACCGGCACGGCACAGGGAAAGCCCATTCACGGACAGGGCTATATGGAACTCACCGGCTACGCTGAACGCGTCCCCAATAAGTTGTAACAGGTCGCCAATGTTTAGGCGAGAGGCACGGGGCTAGGGGCAACCAGGAGGAATGTCTTTCCTCGCGCGGGGCGGGCGGATCTCTGCCGGCGACTGGACCGAACAGCCGAAGCCCGAGCCTCCTATGAACGGGCCCTCGGTCTCACCCAGCAGGAACCGGAGCGGCGGTTTCTCAAGCGACGGCTGAGCGAGTTGCCGGGGTGAAACAGCGAGCCCGCCCACCGTTAGGCTTGTCGCAGCGGTGTATCGGCAGTTGCAGTAGAAGTCTTCGTGAATGGTGCGGGCTAGCTGCTCGGCAACACTACAACCGCTCATACTCCGCCCGCACCAACTGCGGGTCATACGTTCGTTCCAGCCTGCGGACAATGAAGTGACCCCGTGCCATCTCCTGGAAATGGTCTATGAATATGACGTTGATCGCGACGCCTCCGGCAGCACCGATCACGGGTACGGCTTGCACGGCGACCTTCTCGGAGACGTTCACGCCGAAACGCGTGGCCAACTGTGTGATGAACCTGACGATTGCTGGTGCGCCCTCCTCCACCAGACCTCTCTCTGTGATGTACCCCGCAGCGTCCGAGACCGACTTCGCCAGAGCTGCACGCATCAGGAAGTAGGCGGATTCACTCGCGTCGTCGCTCTTGCTACGCCCGCCAAGAGCGAAGACCTCAAGGCAGGCCAGTTTGGCGCCGGGCGTTCGGAGACGTTCACCCTCACTTCGTGCGATATCTGCAATGGAGCGCAGCATGATGGTGGTGGATAGGGGCAGTTCGACCGGGAGACCGAGCAATCCGAAGGCGCCCCCCCCCGCACCGGTCGCCGCTACCGCGAGCTTGTGCAGAAACTCCCAAGAGTTCGGCTGCGGCTTGTCGTCAAGCGTCAGCAGGGCGGCCTGTAGTGCCGTCTCTAGCGACTTCCTTGTCGCCTCGTTGACGACCTTTGCCCATCTCTCCGGAAGCAGCTTGAGCGCCTTCTCAATCGGCATGCCGATCAATCCCGTGATCTTCGCTGCGAGGCCAGGATTTTCAAGGAGAGCCTTCGCGTACCGCAGAGCCTCTTGATCTTCGTCCGATAGCGTCACGCGACCCTCCTTCTCCCAATTGCTGCCCAACTATTAGGTGAGCTGCTACAGAAATCGTGGCCCAAGCGACCTATTCATGGTAGCTCCCTTATTCAAGGAAACTCCATGCTGCCAGGAATGTCACTCGCTTACAAAAACTTGTCAAGTATCATACGCTGCAGAAATTTTATCCCCTGGCAGCCTGTCTCCCTATTTAGTTAGCAGCCTATTTCTGCCTGACGAGAGACCGATGTTGATTTTGGCGCTCTCCAGTGACTATCTTCAATGCCCAGTATCCACTAAAGAAGGAGGACACCATGCGGTTTACATACTTTACAGTCACCGGGCTCTGCCTCGTCCTGACGGTCTCGGTCGCGATGGCAAAGGACAAGAAACCCGAAAAGCAGATGGAACCGCAGGCGATGATGGAGGTGTACCAGAAGCTGGCTACCCCCGGCGAACCTCACAAGCTGTTCGCAACCCTGGCCGGTAGTTGGACGACAACCACGAAGGAGTGGATGGAACCAGGCAAGCCTCCCACGGAATCAACCGGCACCGCGGAAATGAAGATGTTGCTGGACGGGCGCTTTCTCTACCAGGAATACACCAGCCAGATGATGGGACAACCCTTCTCCGGCGTCGGCATCGATGCCTACGACAACATGACCAAGAAATATGTGACGGCCTGGATAGATACAATGGGCACGGGGATTTTCATGATGGAAGGCACGGCCAGCGCCGACGGCAAAACCGTCACCCTGAAAGGGTCGCACCCTGAGCCTGGCGGAGGACACATGACACATCGCGCGGTGTGGAAGATCGTGGACAGTAATACCCAGACGTTTGACATGTATGGGACTCATCAAGGCGGCAAGGAAATGAAGGTGTTGGAGATCACCTATACCAGAAAGCCCTAGCGATAAGGTCAGCCGCGCGCGGAACGGATTCGACTCGTCCGCGCACGGCGGTCGCTTGCTGCCTCAAGCGTCCAACACACGATCGACTCCATTTTCTCGCACCACGTAACCTAGCCTCACTCACGCACTCCACACCTAACATCCGACTATTTTCCTCACCCCATTACCACCTTGACTCCCCTCTGACCGCTATGGTTAGGTCACCCCGCCGATCTTCTCACAGCAGGCTCTTCGCAATGATGACACGGCGTCGAGATTTTCCGAGCCATTCACTGTCGATTGCCTGCGTCCTCGCCACACTCCTCTGCCCGGTGTTCACCGGCTGCGAGAAGGAGAGCCAGGCGATCGTTTCGATCGCGCTTCATCCGACGAACGCAAACATTCTCTATGTCGCCACTAATGATGCGGTCTATAAGTCGCGCGACGATGGTCAGTTGTGGGAACGGTTCCCGAGTTTCAGTGCAAGACGGGTGACGACTCTCGCGATCGATCCGCAGTTTCCGGCCACGATCTATGCCGGCACCATGGCCGACGCCGTCTACAAGAGTCCGGATGGCGGGCAACATTGGCTCCCCCACAATGTCGGACTCAAAGAGCACGTCTCCTTTATCAATCAATTCGTCTTTCACCCGACAGACCACGAGCAGATCTACGCCGCCACGACCGTCGGCGCCTTTTATACCAAAGACGGCGGGCGTGAATGGGAAGAACGCATGGCCGGGATGAAGGAGGTCCACATCGTAGTCTCCATCGCCATGCATCCGCGCGATGCTCGGGTCCTCTATGCGGGAACCACGGGAGGGATCTATCGGTCCGACAACGCCGGGATGGGATGGAAGAAAATCAATAACGGGCTGATTCCTGAACAGGAGCTGATGGGGGCGATGGCGCTGGGGGTCAATGTCATTGTCTTCGATGTGGTCAACACAGACATCGTCTATGCCGGAACCACGAAGGGCCTCTTCCGCACCGCGACACGTGGAGAACAATGGGAACGAATCGGGCAATCGCTCCCCGATCTATTCGTGAGCAGTATCCTCCTCGACCCGACCCAGCCGAAGACCCTCTATATCGGAGGGCCGGGTGGAGTCTGGAAAAGCCCCGACAGCGGACAATCCTGGAGGTCGAGCAACAACGGACTGGCCTCGCTGAACATTCGTACCCTTGCGATGAGCCAGCGCGATTCGCACCGACTCTATGCCGGCACGAATGGGAGCGGCCTCTATCGCTCGACCGACGCAGGCGCAACCTGGGCACCCCTGCCGCTCACGGCCGCGCCGACTCGAAGTTAGCTTGTTGTCACAACGACGGTCTCTCCCGTATCATCCGTCACGGCCACCATGTCTGAACCGATCCCCCCCGCAACCGATCATACCCTGGCGCTTCGAGAGGAGTTCCGTCATCACCTCGAAACGTTCTACGCCCAGCTCAAGCTGGCACCGCCCTATGAGAGCGTCGAGAAGGCCCTTCGTTCCCTCACGACCTCGGTCCACGCGTTGCCGCCGTTGGAGCGCGCACGTCTGGCCACCGATGCTACCGCGCGGTGGCAGCATTTTCGTCAGGCCTTTGAATCATCCGGGCTCAGCAAGAAACATCGCGGTATCATTGCGGGTCTTGCCCGCAACAGGTCCAGACTGAATCTCTCCGCCGAATACGATCGGTTCCTGAGTCTGTATCTCTCCTAACAGGATGCTGAAAAGGGAGTGGGGTAGCTGGGACGATCCCCGTGCTCGCGCAACGCGCGGCCTGAGAAGGATGGGGAGGGAGCGGCCAGGTGCCCTTCTTGCTCGCAGAACGCGCACGGTGAAACGGTGCTCGTTCGATGCGCGCAGTAAAGGGCAGCCTCGGCCACTCCCTCCAAGATAGGCATGAGAAATCGGAAGGCCCTCGCCCGGGCGTATGGCACGTCTCGACGTGCCAGTGGGTGGGAGGGTGAGAACGTTGCGCGCAGTTGGGATCATCCCAGCCACCCCTTAGTGGTGTTGGATCGCTGCGGCCTTGTTTGGGACAAGGTGTGTCTTGGCACGCCAGGGTTGGGTGGGTGAGAAGTTTAGCCTTTTTGAGCATCCTGCTAATTCAGGACGGCAATCTTGTTCCTTCGAGCACCTCCCGGAGTTCTTGATACACCGTCGTAAGACGGGCATTCTCTAGCCGATAGGCAAACACAACTGTAATGGCTCCGGACACTAAAAAAACAAGTCCCAACCCTACAATCCCGAACGCCAACACCACTCCACCGAGTGCCGCCATTTCTCCCTCGATGAACAAGGAGATCAGGGCCCCCACCATACCCACGGCCACCAGAACAAACCAGATACCGGTGAGAAGAGCCGAGGACCAAGGAGTGAGCTTTCGGCAGAGCACCGCGAGTGCGTCGCCTTCCGGAGACAGGGAGATCAACCCTTTCAACGGCCACAATGTTCGGAAGCCGATGGCGAACAGCCGGTATTTCTGGCGAATGACAATCTGGTTCAGATCCTGGTAAAATCGCGCGGTTCCATGCGGCAACGTCAAGATACCGCCGGCATCAAACCGGTCGGCCAGCTGCTTCATCGTCGTATGCGTATATCGATCGTGCGTGCGGGCAACTCCGCATCCGTACCGACTCGCATCCGGCGTGAAGCGCACAAAGTAGAGCCAGTCTCCGAGAATGAGGGCAAGACACAAAGCACCGGCGAAGAAGCCAGCGAAGATCATGCTTGTACCTATCCCATAGGGGCGGAGGGTGAATCAAGTGACGGGACCGAGATAATCTGTTGACTCGTTGCAGCGAGTTGGCTAGAGTAGCCACGGTTGTTGTTCAGGCGGGTCCCCTCGCTCCACTCAGGTGCTCCGCCGCACAAAATTTTCCCCCTCGTAGTTGCGGCAATCGACTCATCCCTCGCTTGTCGAGGAACGCAAGTCGCCTTTAATGTGGAGTCGGAGGTGATATGGATTTAGCGAATGTTGAGCGTGTCTATACGTCCTACGCCAAGATCTACGATCGGATTTTCGGGAGGGTGTTTCACGAAGGGCGTGAGTCAGCGATCCGGAATTTGAACGTCCAGCCTGGTGAAAAAATCCTCGAAGTGGGAATCGGAACCGGGTTGGCCCTGCCAATGTATCCCCGCCATTGCCAGATCGTCGGTATCGATTTTTCAGAAGGCATGTTGGACAAAGCGAAACAGCGAGCGGCAGAACACCGGATGGACCACGTGCAACTGCATCGAATGGATGCCGGCGCGATGGAATTCAATGACGATAGTTTCGACACAGTCGTCGCGGCCTACGTTGTTACTGCTGTCCCCGACTACCGCCAGGTAGTCAGCGAAATGATTCGCGTTTGCCGACCCGGCGGACGGATCATCATGCTGAATCACTTCAGCAACGACAATAAGATCATCGCCTCCATTGAAAAAGTGATTTCCCCTTTCACGAAGCACTTAGGGTGGCGGACAGACCTGGCACTCCAGACCGTGCTGGAAGGGACGCCGCTGCACGTCGCCCGGAAGCAGAAAGTGAATCCGTTGCAGCTCTGGGCCTTGGTGGAATGTGTGAACGGGAAGCACGTGAACGGTAAGACACACATCAGCGGCACAATCAACGGGAACGGCGCCGCGGCCCATGTACATATCAACAGCACGCCTTTGACGGAACATGCCAACGGACAGGCGCTGGCCTGACAGGCTGTTGAAAAAGCCCGCCAGCTTCGTTCTCGCATCGTTCAGACCCTCAACGGGGACCCGGCCGCCTCACTAACTCGGCGGCGCGCACAGACTTGGTGCTCCTTATTCGTCGCACCGTGCGCCCCAGAGGGTACGCCTCGGCCCTTCACTCGCTGCGGCCTTGCTGAACGACCTTTTTGAACAGCCTGCTACTTTGCCAGCTTCCGCCTCGCCCTCACGCCCTACGCATCAGCCCCACGTTGCTGTTCCCATGACTTCCAATTCTGCCATTCCCCCCCCGGAATGATCGTATTGCCCACCAAGCACTGGCCGGAGAACCGTTGGGCGATCAGGTCCGCCAGGAGCGAGAGCACCTGACCGGTGCGGCGATCCTGCACCCCACGGACCCGCAGCACCACGCCAAACCCTGGCCCATCGAGCGGCCCGTACAACATACAGTGAACCCCTGTGGCATCCACTGCTCCCTGCATCGACGCCGGAAGCAGGTCCCCTTCCCACTGAATGGAAGAATGACGCCCGGATGACGAAGTAGTGGCCCGCCAAGTACAGGGAACACCCGCCACATCCAGTTCCGCCAAGAGCCACGTTAACGTCGGCCAGTCCGGCATCCCACTTTGAAACGTCCATTGAGCCACCTGCTCCAGCGACAAGGGGTCGAGGCTCGGCGCCGCCACTTCCTCCAACTGCACTTCCTCGCACACCACATAGAGTTCGCCCTGCGGATCGAACCAGAAGCGGAGCTTCCCGTCGGTCAACTCCGCTTGGATAACCCCCAGCGTCGAGCAATCAGCCCCTTCCTGTTCAAACATCGAGAAATCCGTCACGCCGGTCATCGTGAGTTTCGCGACGCGAGCCATCTGGCGAATACGATAGCGGATCACGACCGTGACCGTGGTCCCCGCCAGCACCTCGCGGCCCGACGCTTCGTCCAACAGCCGTCGTTTCGACACCTGCACATCCGTCACATAGCCACCGCGGAATCCTCCTGTATGGCCGAGCAGCCAGCGGAGATCCTCCACGTTCTTGATCGGAGTCTTCATGTGACGAATTGTAGCGCAGCAGGAGCCGAACAGCTAGCGGAGAGACGGAAGACTCCACTACGATAAGATCGAGACACCAATCGCTTCTGTAACTCCCATCCCAATTTTCAATGGATCGCTCAGCTCGCCCCTTTCTCATGAGACAGCCCTTGCCGTCAATAGTACGACCGTGTATGTTCCCAAGTAGAAGGACTACGGAGTTGAATAGTTATCATTCATTGTCGACGCACGAGGTTTTCTGATGCGCGCAGTCTGTCTGAAACACGTTTCCTTTGAAGGGCCCGGAGCTTTCGCGACGGCACTGACTGAGCGCGGCGTGAGTCTGGAACGCTATCTCGTCCCACAAGACGGGCTGCCGAAGGATGCGGGCGATGTGTTGATCGTGATGGGTGGGCCGATGTCGGTGAACGATCCTGATTCCTGGATTGCCGAGGAGACGGAATTCATTCGATCCGTGATCCTGGCTGGCAAGCCCGTCATTGGTGTGTGTCTTGGAAGTCAGTTCATGGCGAAATCGTTGGGTGCCACCGTACGTCAGGGTAAGGCGCTGGAAATCGGCATGACACCGGTCAGGCTGACGGCTGAGGCGAAACAGGACCCTGTTTTCAGTACGCTGCCGGAGACATTCGAAGTCTTCGAATGGCATGGCGAAGTGTTCGACCTCCCCAAAGACTGTGTGCCCTTGGCTGGCTCCAACATCGCCCCCCTGCAAGCCTTTCGCTATGCCACTCGTGCCTACGGGCTTCTGTTTCATTTGGAGATGGAAGAGAACGGAATCGACTCGTTGTGCCGAGAATGTGCACCGGATCTCACGAAGGCACGCTTGACCTTGCACCACGTGAAAGTGGCAACCCTCCCCCATCTACCGCAACTCCACCAGATCGCCGATCGGCTCATTGGCCACCTTCTCTCTTCTCAACATTGATTGCCGCCTCATTCCTGCTGTACTCTTACCATTCTTCATCGCAGGATGGTCAAAACAGCCGTCCAGCGAGGCCGCAGCGAGTGAAGGACCGAGGCCGTACCCTCTGGGGCGCACGGTGCGACGAATAAGGAGCACCAAGTCTGTGCGCGCCGCCGAGTTAGTGAGGCGGCCGGGTCCCCGTTGAGGGTCTGAACGATGCGAGAACGAAGCCTGGTGATAGGCGCATCTCGGTGCGCCAGGGCCGGGCGGGTGCGAAAAGAGTTGTTTTCACCATCCTGCTTGAAAGGAGCCTGTTCGCATGTCTGGTTTCCCCATCGAGGTTGCCACCCGAATCAAAACACTGCCTCCCTATCTGTTCGCCGCCATCGATAAGATGAAGCAGGCCGCGATTGCCAAGGGCGTCGATATCATCAATCTTGGCATCGGCGACCCCGACCTGCCGACGCCGATCGTCGAAAGCCTCGGCAAGGCCGCCAAAGACCCAAAGCACCACCAGTATCCATCGTATGAGGGCATGTTGTCGTTCCGCAAAGCGGTGGCCGACTGGTACACACGCCGCTTTCATGTCACGCTCGACCCGGCACACGAAGTCCTCACGCTGATCGGCTCGAAGGAAGGTATCGGGCATATTCCGCTCGCATTCGTCGATCCGGGCGATATCGTGCTCGTCCCGAGCCCCGGCTATCCAGTCTACCCCGTCGGGACCAGCTTCGCCGGAGGCGTCTCGCACCTCATGCCGCTCACGAAGCAGAACGGGTTTCTGCCAGATCTGAATGCCATCCCGAAAGACGTGGCAAAAAAAGCGAAGCTAATGTTCCTGAATTCGCCGAACAACCCGACATCGGCCATCATGAGCAAAGACTACTTTAAGCGAGTGGTGGAGTTCGCCCAGGAGAACCAGATTATCGTCTGCCACGACGCAGCCTATTCGGAGATTTTCTACGACGGCAAGCCCCCTGCAAGCTTCATGGAAGTCGATGGCGCGAAGGACGTGGGGATCGAGTTCCACTCGCTGTCGAAGACGTACAACATGACCGGCTGGCGCATCGGGTTTGCCGTCGGGCACAAGCAGGTGTTGGCTGGACTCGGCAAGGTGAAGAGCAACCTCGACTCCGGCTGTTTTCAGGCCGTTCAGGAAGCCGGCATGACCGCGCTGAGCCTGGATGATTCTGTGACGGATAGCTTGCGCAAGATTTATCAGGAACGGCGCGACACTCTCGTCCCGGGCCTCAAGCAGCTTGGGCTTGAAGTCGATCCTCCACCGGCTGCCTTCTACATCTGGGTCACGGTACCGAAGGGGTACACCTCCGCTTCTTTCACAACTCACTTGCTGGAGAAAGCCGGAATCGTGACGACTCCGGGCAACGGCTTCGGCGCGCCAGGCGAAGGATATATCAGGATGACCGTCTGTACGTCGAAAGAGAGATTGGCGGAGGCGGTGGAGCGTATTAAGAAGGCTGGGTTCTAGCCTGGAGCCGAGGTGTCGAGGCGAGTGGCTTGGGACGCACCACTACCATCCTTGGGGGAGTGAAGGGAAAAGATGGAGCGCGAAACGGTCTTCATCGGGTTTGGCTCGAACCTCGGCAATCGAGTCGATTTCTGCGATCGTGCGGTGACGTTGCTGAGCCTGCTGCCACACTCCCAACTCTCGGGGGTGTCGCTGCTCTATGAAACCGAACCCGTGAACGATCATGCCCAGCCTGGCGATGGCTGGTTCCTGAACGGCGTCGTGCAGCTTGAGACGGATGTCACGCCGAAGAGCCTCTTGGATATACTCCGTGAGATCGAGCGCTCGCTCGGGCGTGATGAGGAAAACCGGTTAGGCCCCAGGACCATCGACCTGGACATCTTGTTCTACGGCCAACGAATCATCAACGATCCGGATCTCGTAGTGCCGCATCCTCGCATGCACCAACGCCGGTTCGTGCTCATGCCGCTGAGCGAACTCGATCCGCTGTTCGTGCATCCGTTACTCCAGCGTACAGTCAGCCATTTGCTTGCCGAGGTCGGGAGGCAGCCTGAGGTCCACCTCCTCTTTCCTCAGCCTTCGACCCGCTACGGGTCTCGCCCTGCTTGCAGCCCGCCCCCAAGCTCATGAAGATTATACGCACCGCGCGATCCATGACTGCATGGAGCGAACGACTACGCAAGGAACGTGTGACCATCGGGTTCGTGCCCACGATGGGTGCGCTGCATGACGGACATCGCTCCCTCATTCGAGCCGCACGATTACGGTGTGATGCGCTCGTCGTGAGTATCTTCGTAAACCCGACACAGTTCAGCCCGACCGAAGACCTGACGAAGTACCCACGGCCCATTGCGAAGGATCGCGCACTCTGCCGAGAGGAAGGGGTGGATGTCTGTTTTGAACCGACAGCCCGGGTCATGTATCCCGAGGGATTCCAAACGGTCGTGACGGTGCCGGCGCTCGCGCAACGATGGGAAGGAGCGGCTCGGCCTCATCACTTCGCCGGCGTGGCCACAGTGGTGACGAAACTCTTCGGAATCTTAAGCCCCCATCTTGCCCTATTCGGTCAGAAGGATTACCAACAAGCCGCTCTGGTTCGACAACTTGTGAAGGATCTCAATCTCGGCGTGGAGATCCAAGTGCGCCTGACAGTCAGAGAGCGAGATGGGCTGGCCATGAGTTCGCGCAACGTCTATCTCAGCGCCGACGAACGTCGGATTGCCCCCTTGCTCTTTCAGGCGCTCCAAGCCGGTAGACAGATGATCCGAAGTGGAGTGAACGACGTGACAGCGATTGAGCGAATCATGCGGCAGACCATCGAACAGGAACCCGCCATCCATGTCGACTACCTGACTGTCTGCGACCCGGACAGTCTAGAGCCTCTGTCCGTCATCTCGGCTCATGCCGTACTCTTGGGCGCAGTCCGAATTGGGCCGATCCGCTTGATCGATAATCTGCTGGTGAAAACGCCGGGCAGAAAGGTAGCTACACAGGGGTTCAGGCTGAAGGCTGAAGGCTATACATAATTTCGCAAAGCGCGAACCAATACATTCAATACATTTTCGGTTTCTACGACCTTGGGTTCAAGCAGAGATGAATCCTCGTTGGGCAAAAAGCCCGACCCCTAAAAGCCTTCAGCCTATCTACCTGAGTAGTTACGTGGAAAGAGTCGCACTAGGCGTTGAGCGTAAGATCAAGACCCTGACCGACTAAGAGCCCGAGGACGACCTTAGCCAGGCGGCGGTAATGTTCTGATGGGACCTCCAGGAAGCGGACCCCTATCGATGACGAGTGAACGGAACAGACCATCGCCGTTTCAATGTTGATCATTTCCTCCTCCACCGTCGGCTTCAAGACCAATTCAATAAAGGCCCCCTTCGAGAAACCCGTCGTCTGCAGAGTGCAGCCATCCATTGAGATATCGGTGATTCGGTTGATCATGGCCGGCTGTTTGTAGTCAAGGACCTGCGCCTCGATGGAGGCCGTCAGGCGCATATACTGACGCCGATCGAATGCCTGCGTATTGTGGCGCGCACCGGAATGGAACGCACGAAAACGATTTGTACACAGCTGACATCGAAATGGAAACATATTGACGTGGCTCAACAGTCGCTCGACCCCGCCCTCTTGGTAGGTCACGCGGACGAACGGAGCCCCGCAATTTGGGCAGTGTAATTCTCTCATGAACCCGAATGGACCTTACTCTAGGCCGGCCCCTGCTCAGCCACAATCGGTTCAATGCGCGCCGGCGAGTACGTGGCCGGCTTCACCCATTTCCCATCTTCGCGCTTATAGCCACCGATCTTGCTCATGTTGGACCGATGGACTTCTCGAAAGATCGGATCCATGTCGATGCCATAGGACACCGCAGTGCCATAGACGACGTAAAGGAGATCGGCCATCTCCTTGGCAATGGAAGAAAGATCTTCTGCCGCGAGGGCTTCTTTCAACTCATCGAATTCTTCCTGAATGAGTTTGACGCGCAGTTCGCGTGTCCGCCCATGGACGACCGTCGGAACTGGATTGACAACGATATCGAACGTCCGGTGGAAGGCTTCTACCATCGCCTGCTCGTCGTCCATCAGAGGCTCCTTATTCGCTGTCAAAGGGCAACGCCTTGCGAGAGACCAGTTCCACCGGGTCCAACATGGGGATCTCTTTTTCCGATGAGACACCGAGCTCCTTAAACCGGCGAGCTGCCGGCAAGATTCTCGTTTCGAGAGAGCCAATCGCTTTGTTGTAGGCTAGGACACTCTTCCCGAGTGCCTGCCCGACATCGTTCAAATGCTCTGTCAACACGGCCATCCGTTCGTAGAGATCTTTCCCTAACCGGCCTGCTTCCTCGGCGTGCTCCGTCAACCGCTCCTGCCGCCACCCGTAGGCGACCGCCCGTAAGAGCGCCATGAGTGTCGTGGGGGTGGCAAGGACCACGCTTCGAAGGAATCCATCCTCGATGAGTCGTGGATCATGCTCCAGAGCAGCGCCAAGAAACTGTTCGCCCGGCAAGAACAGCACGACAAACTCCGGCGCCTGCGCGAATTGATTCCAATAGGCTTTCAAGCTCAACTCATCCATACGCGACCGGACTTGGGCGGCATGACGGCGCATCCCTTCGAGACGCTGCTCCTCGGTCGAGGCTTCATGCGCATCCAGGTAGCCTGCCAGAACGGTCTTGGCATCCACGATGATCTGCCGCCCACCCGGTAACTGGACCACCATGTCGGGTCGAAGCCGCCCGCCATCGACCGTGATGGACTCCTGCTCGAAAAAATCGCAATGCGCCACCATGCCGGCCAACTCGGCCACGCGCTTGAGCGTGATCTCGCCCCATTGGCCGCGAATGGCTGGCGCACGCAATGCCTTCACAAGATTGCCAGTCTCCGACTGCAGCCGCTGCTGTGACTCAGTCAAAAGCTTGAGATGCTGATCGAGGCCTCCATAGGCCGCTTGCCGAGACTGCTCCAGCTGCCGGAGTTGATCGTCGTATCGAGACAGCGAGTCTTGGAGGGGTTTGACTAGACTATCGATCGCCTGTTGCCGCTGAGCGAGATCGCCCTTGGCCTCGGATTGGAGCGTTTCGAATGAGCTGCGCGCGAGATTCAGAAAGGCTTCGTTGTTCTGTTTGAGGGCTTCGCCGGAGAGCGCTTGGAAGGTCTCGGCCAATTCCTGCCTGGCCTGGCTCAGCAGAGTCTTTTGTTCGTTGAGATGGAGCGCGGCCTCAGCAGCCCTCGTCTCCGCCACTGCGCGGGCCTGAGAGGCCTCTGAAAGATCATGTCTGGTCCGGTCAAGATCGAGGCGATCGTGTTGCGCCTGACGGCGCAATTCCTCTGCCAGCGATTCTGATCGCTGTGCTCGTTCGCCGGCAGCCAGCAGTTGCGCCTGCACATTCGCGCGTACGCGAGATGCAATCCAGAACCCGACGATCAGCGCGCCGAGAATGGCTCCGACGAGAATTCCCGCACCGAAGACCGTGCTATCAATCATGGGTGCCCGTCCACGTCATGCCACCGCCCCATACTCGACCCGGCTGTTGGATGTTGCGATGAGGGAAGAATGAATTGGGAGAATACGGAAAAGCCCGTGAAAGGTCAAGGCAACAAAACGACTAGAGACGTTCAGCCCTACAACATTGCGTCATGATTTGTTGGATGGTTCCGATCTCGCGAACATGTCTCCTCCTCGCTCTTGAATGATGATCTCTCCTCGCTCCGCATCCAAGCTGACTCGGTCGCCTTCTTTCAGTCTGGCGGTAATGCCGGGCACATTCGCCACTGTCGGCAATCCATACTCGCGGGCAATGATGGCCCCGTGCGAGAGTGTCCCGCCCATCTCGGCGACCAGCCCCGCTGCTATGCCAAACAACGGCGCCATGCCAGGATCGATGACCGAGACCACGAGAATGTCGCCACGGCAAACTCGGCTCCAGTCCTCCATCGATCGGACGAAGCGGATCGGTCCCACAACCTGCCCCCCACTAATAGGAATACCACGCAGTACCCCCTCCGAAGCCACAACGGAAGATGTGTCTGTGCCTCGGACCATCTCGTTCCAATCCTGAATCGTATCTGGAACACTGATCGTAGCGTAACGGTCCCGCTCGGCCCGGCGAGCCTGAATGGTCCCTTGCCAATGACTCGACCCTGTGGCTAGCAATTCTGGGCGTTCCTCAATCTTGAAGTAAAAAATATCCTCCTGCGACGAGAGTTGTCCCCGTTCGACCAGCCATTCGCCCAAGCGAAGCAGGAGGCTGCGTGCCGCTGCCGAGTAGTACATCAGATGATGTCGGTTCGCCTCCCGCAGGGCGAAGAACCGGCATAGTCGCCGATACCACCAAGAAAAGATGGCCCACCGATGGAGTCGCCATCCAACCCTGGCGCGAATCTCCGCGAGCGCCTGTTCCCGTACCATTGCTTGGCGCTGAAGAATATCTTCCGGAGTAGCACTGGCTGGAGCCAGAATCTGCGTTCGCAATACCGTCAGCAGCAACTCCGGCCGATCTGCGAATCGGGGCGACATGGGGTCCGACTCACCAACCCCGCGATGGCCATAGTCTTCGAGGTACCGGTTAAACGCACGGAGGACGTCGGTCCCTTCGAGCTTGCGACGAACCTCGACCGGGTTCCACCCCTCCGCGGTGAACATCGTGGTCACTGACGGGTCGCGCCGAACCATGTCCACTATTTCCGCCAATCGGACAATCTGTTCCGCGCTGATCACCGCGGCCTGACCCTGGAGCGCCCCGTTCAGCAAGGCTCTCCAATCTCCACCTAGCCAGCGGGGCAGTACGCCGCCTAGCGCTTGCAAACACTGCGCGACCCCTCCTGCGATGGCAAATGTCAGTTCACGTTCATCGAGCCATTTCGCGATGGCATCGAGGCGCAGAGCGATGTCTTCGCCTGAGACAGTCTGGATCCGTTCGGCGCGCTGCTCTGCCGCCATCGCTTTCATCTCCGCAAACCAGACCGGTCCATGGCGCACAGCCTTTCTCATCTCGGCCATCATCACGACACCGGCCCGGGCCAGCGCGAACCACCCGAGTGGGCGAACCTTCGGCGGCCTGGCAAGGACTTCCCCTCCCATCTGTTCTACCAACAAGGACGGATCTCCCCGCAGTTGTGCGACGAGGGAATAAAACAGTGTCATATTGATGTAGGGACGACCCTGGAACGTGCGGACGGATGAGATCCCTTCGGGAATGAGGCACCCCATACGTCGATAGGGTGCAAGAATGTAGCGCTCCATGAACTGTTCGAGAAACGACAGGCCAAGTGGGCTCGGCAACTCCGGCAACGTCTCCTTGAAGTTGGCGCGCGACCATTCGCAATCGTCATTGGTCAATGGTCTGGATCTAGCCAGACCGGAGATGGGCCTCGCTTGAAGCAGCCACAGGCCACGCTCATCATAAAGCCATTCGATATCCATTGGATGCCCGAATGTCTTTTCAATCTGCTTGGCCGTACGGGCCAGGTTAAACAGTTGGTTATCCGACAACGTTGCACGCCCAACTGCATCATCCGACAGCGGCACTTCGCAAAGACCCTGGCCGGTCACCCGCAACGCCTGGGTCTGCCTGCTGATCGTCCGTTCGCTGATCCGGTTGGGCTGACTGTTTTCGGCCATCTCAACCACATACTGGTCCGGCGTCGCACGCCCATCGACGAGCTCTGCCGCAAGCCCCGCAACCGCATTGACCATCACCTGGGTCGCCCTGCCTGTGAGAGGATGGACAGAATAAGCCACGCCGGAGACTTGCGCCTCTAACAGGGGTTGGATCACTACGGCCATGGCGGGAGGCGCTCCGTTCAATCTTGACGCCACATGATAATTCAAGACCCGCTCATCCCAAATCGACAACCACAAGTCCCTCACCGCAGGGCCGACCTCATCCAGTGGAATACCGAGGCGCGTCCTGTACACTCCGGCAAAACTCGCATGGGCTCCATCCTCGTTCGTCGATGACGACCTCACAGCCCACAGCCCAGACGACGTCAGGCCCATCCGGCTGACCTGTTCGACAATCTGATCCGTCAATCCAACGATGTCGTAATTCTGAATGATGGTGCGACAGTGTGTGAGTATCCGCTGGCGTTCAGCCCCTGAGGAATGCAGAGCTGCCTGCCACTGTTTCACTGGAGAAAATCCTGGCGCCAGAAGCGCGTGATCATAGGCCTCCGTCGTGACGCAGAATCCGGATGGAACAGGGAATCCTTCTGCCAGCAGACACGCTAAGCCGAGGGCTTTCCCTCCCACAAGAGCTGGTTGAGTGCAGGCGGCCAAGGGAAGAAGGAACGGGCGATCCATTGAACTGGATACTACCTAGCAGGCTGTGGAAAAACTATGGGGGTGCGCCAGAAATTCACTGGACCGCACGTCGGGACAACGGAAGAACACCATGCAGGGTGCTCAAAAAGGCCGTCCAGCAAGGCCGCAGCAAGCGAAGAGGCGAGGCGTACGCTTCGGTACGTTGAGCCTCTGAGCGAAGCGAGAACGAAGCTGGAGGACGTTTTCAGCACCCTGCTAGAGCACAAGGAGGAGGTAAAGGTCATTTACATTCGTACCGGTGGGACCAGTGACGATGAGCTGATGGAGCCGCTTCAACGCTGGGTAGCTATTGTGACGCTTCAACGCGTCCTTGAGATCCACCGAGAGACCTTGCGCACGCGCCACGGTATGACCATCGATCACGGCGCCAGCCGCATCGGTTGGACCGTCGCTGCCATCGGTGCCGATCGCCACCACCCACACCTTGGCCAGACCGGCAATTTCCAGAGCGGCGGCTGCGGCAAATTCTTGTGCCCTCCCGCCTGTTCCCTTTCCAGTAACGGTCACGGTGGTTTCCCCACCGGCCACCACGCAGCAGGGCCTCTGTAGCGGTTTGCCTTTGCGTGCAATATTTTTTGCCAAGGCGCCCAACCACTTCCCCGCCTCTCGGGCCTCTCCGGTTACGGCCGGCGTATGCACGAGGGTTCGAAGACCTGCCTCTCTGGCCGCGCGGGCCACAGCCGTAACAGCCGCTGCGTTGTTCCCGACGATATGATGATGGACGCGACGAAACAGAGGAGCGCCGGGCTTCGGAGTTTCACTCGCGAGTCCTTGGCATCCACGGTCGAGATGCCGACGCACTCGTTGAGGAACTGCCTGCCAGATTCGGTGGCGTTTCAGAATCGTGACGGCCTGTTGATAGGTTGTCGGGTCTGGGGCTGTCGGCCCTGAGGCAATGGCGCTGAGGTCGTCACCCAACACATCGGACAGAATCAGCGTCACAACGGTGGCCTCGGTCAACTCGGCGAGACGTCCGCCTTTGATGCGCGAGAGATGTTTCCGAACGATATTGATGTCGCCAATATTCGCCCCGCATCGCAAGAGTTTCTGCGTGGTCCGCTGCTTATCGGCCAGCGTCACCCCTGCGACAGGAGCAGGCAGTAAACTGGACGCGCCGCCCGACAGGAGGACGATCAAGAGGTCGCGCGGACCGAGTTCTGCTGCCATGGCACAGAGCCTGGCGGTCGCACGCTGACCGGATCGATCGGGGACGGGATGACCCGCCTCCGCCACGACGATTCGTTTCGTCGGTGCAACATGGCCGTGCTTGACCACGACGAATCCGTCATTCAGCCAAGATCCCAGCCGCTGTTCCACTGCCTGGGCCATTGAGGCCGTGGCCTTTCCAGCCCCGAGCACGACCACGCGCTCATAGCGACGCAAGTCATACCGACGCTGACCGATGACCAGCTCCTCACCGTTTCTTGAGATGGCACGACCGACCGCCTTCCGTGCGTCGGCCGCGTCCAGTCCTCGAACGATGAGTTTCTTCAGAAGTGGCCGGATAGGAGAGGAAGGAATCTGCATCACATTTATACTAGATGAGCCGGGTATTGAGAAGCTACTACAAGCCCTGAGGAATGTAGGCATTGACAAGTCACGAACGGACCCGCCAGAGCCAGAAAGCTGTTCAAAAGGCCCGTCCAGCAAGGCCGCAGCGAGTGAAGGACCAAGGCGTACCCTCTCGGGTACGTTGAGGGTCTGAACGATGCGAGAACGAAGCTGGCGGGATTTTTCAACAGCCTTCTAAGGAGTCTTGTCCTGCTTGAAACAACGGGTCGGGCAAGTCTGCCGAGGGACTTTCATCTGATAGGTCCCGCGTGGGAGCACATCCTTTTTGAATTCAGGATTCAGCATCTTGAGTTCCAAGAAGTAGGTCCCAAATTCTTCGGCAATCGAGGTGAGGGCTCGCTGGGAGTCTTTCACGTTGACGGTGACCGTTTCAGTCTCCATCGGCATATACAAGTCTTTCTTGCTCAGACCCAAATACTTCTCAGGCTGCGAGTAGATTTCCTTGGCGGCGATGATTCTCGGGACGTAGCGCATCGTTTCCCGTGGCCCGTGCATCTTCCAATAGTCGGTAATGTTCTGGTCCTTCAATAACCGGCGAACTCGTTCTTCACCGGCATTGTACGAGGCCATGGCCATGAACCAATCGTTTTCCTTGAAATCTTTCAGATAGCGCAAATACTTGACCGCCGCTTCCGTCGACATTTCCAAATTGCGGCGATCGTCGCGGACCGCATCGCTCTTGAGACGATAGCGTCGCCCGGTGGAAGGGATGAACTGCCACGGCCCGGACGCTTTCGCCTTTGAATAGGCGGCGGCCACACACTTGCTCTCCACCAACAGCATATACTTGAGGTCGTCCGGCAATCCTGCATCGGCCAGTTGCTTTTCGGCAGGAGGGAAACAGCGTCCGGTTCGTTTGGCGAGGATGATACTTTCGCCCTGGTCTTCTAAGAATTGATAGAACTCGTACTCGATGCGTTCACGTACCTGCCAATTATCGAGCGGGACCGGTTGGCCGGCAAAGGTCAGTTTGTCAGGCAGCTTGAACGAACTGAGGAAGTAGCGCTCTCCCTCTCGCTTGATTTCCGGAAGAATGACGAGGCG
The DNA here is from genome assembly GCA_039920585.1 of Nitrospiraceae bacterium. Classification (GTDB taxonomy): domain Bacteria; phylum Nitrospirota; class Nitrospiria; order Nitrospirales; family Nitrospiraceae; genus Palsa-1315. The sequence goes on from JBDSDL010000030.1 coordinate 28,623, forward strand.
ATCCTCTGGCTCGTTGAGGTCGTCAAGGGGATCAAGCAAAGTCGCATCTCGCTCTGGTTCTCCATTGGCTCCAGATCGAGGCGGGCTCTCCTTCGCCTCGGAATGTTCAGCTTGCGGCTGTGCCCCTATTGCAATCGGAAGCATGACCACCACCCACAACCCACTGAGCATCAGTATTCGTCTAACCCATGCCGTCATACCAACCCTGCCTCCTACATGCGGTGAACAATCCGAAGTCTGGGACGTATGCTAACAGCCAGATGGGGGACCGGCAAGCATGATCGACTTTCAGATTCGTGCTAGACTGCGCGCCTATGCGTGCGCTGGCGCTCCTCAATGATTGCATCACCCACTGCACCGCCTGTTCACGGCTTGTCGCCTATCGAGAGACGATCGCCGCAGAAAAACGAAAGCAGTTTGAGGACTGGACCTATTGGGGACGTCCAGTCCCTGGATTCGGGGATTCCCATGCCCGCCTCTACGTGCTCGGACTAGCGCCTGCTGCCCACGGAGCCAACCGAACCGGACGGGTCTTTACGGGCGATCGCAGCGGGGACTGGCTCTATGACGCCTTACATCGATTTGGCTTCGCCAACCAACCAGGCTCTCACCACCGGGATGACGGACTGAAACTGTCGGATTGTTACATTGGCGCTACGGTTCGATGCGCGCCGCCCGACAACAAGCCTGCCCCTGAAGAATTTAAGGCCTGCCGCCCCTATCTGCGTGAAGAACTCCGGTTGTTACGGAAGATTCGAGTGGTGGTAGCGCTGGGTAAGATTGCGTTCGATCACTACTTGAAAGCCTGTCGTGATGAGGGACAGCAACTTCCCTCACCACTCCCAAAATTTTCCCATGGAATCGTCCAGGTTCTTCCCTGGGGCATTACACTGATCGGCTCATACCATCCAAGCCAGCAAAATACCTTCACTGGACTATTGACCAGGCCGATGTTTCACCACATCTTCGCAACCGCTCGACAGCGACTTGCTGAACCGCCAGGCACACGAGCCGGCCGATAGCAGGCTGCGGAAAACTATTGCACACAATAGAAGAACGCTACCCCAGGATGCTCAAAATGGCCGTCCAGCAAGGCCGCAACCGATGAAAGCACCGGAGGCGTAGCCTCTGGGCTACGTTGAGGATGCTTTCGTGGCGAGAACGCTGCTGGCGGACTTTTTCAGCATCCTGCTATGCCTTACTTCTTGGTCTGAGCTTCCCAGTCTGCCAGGAACTTCTTGAGCCCGCTATCGGTCAGCGGATGTTTCACCATCTGTTGAAAAATCGAAAAGGGCATTGTGCAAATATGCCCACCTGCTAGCGCAGCTTCGACGACGTGCTGAGGGTGGCGTACGCTTGCCACCAACACCTGGGTCTTATAGTCATAATTTCGGTAGATGGTCAGGATCTGGCGGATCAGTTCCATCCCGTTTGAACTGATGTCGTCAAGCCGGCCGATGAAGGGTGAGACGCACCATGCCCCGGCTTTTGCTGCAAGAAGCGCCTGGGTTGGAGAAAAACACAATGTCACATTCACCTTGATACCTTCGGTGGCCATTCTCTTGGTGGCCTTCAATCCCTCTGCAATTAAAGGCACCTTCACGACAATGTTCTTATGAATCTTCGCAAGCTCCTTCCCTTCCTTCACCATGGCATCGGCTTCGAGGCTGACGACTTCTGCACTGATCGGTCCATCCACGATCTTGCAAATTTCAACGAGCATTTCCTTAAAGCTGCGCCCTTCCTTGGCAACGAGCGATGGATTCGTGGTCACTCCGTCGAGCAGTCCGAGGCTGGCCGCCTCCTGAATTTCCTTCACGTTGGCAGTATCAAGAAAGAATTTCATGGCCTTGTCCTTTCATGTCGAGATGAGAAATCCTTGTGATCAATTCATTATCGGTCATTCTATGAAGAACTCAACCTGACTGCAATCATCCGCCAACATCCGCCAAGTTTGACAGGCCCCAGACTGCCGGTTAAAATTCGGCTATTCATTTATAGGCTTGTCTCTACGCTTGTATCTATATGACTGAGGAGAATGCATGATGCAACGATCGGCTTGGGTGCTCCTATTCGGTCTGGCCCTGACCGGCTGCGGCGGTAGTAACCCTTATCTTGAACAGTCGCTCAAACCGGCTGAGCTTCAAGGCAAGGACAAGGCCTGGTTTGAAAAGAACTGGGGAGCGCCGAGTGGCAAGGCCACGAGGTTTTTTGGTGGCGAAACCTGGACTTACTATCGCATCGCCGGCGGCAAATCAGGCCTGCCTTTCTTTAACTTCTCCCCTAATCAGTGCCAGATCACGCTCAAATTCGACAAAGAAGAAAAGCTTTCTGACTCCAGCTACTCAGGTTGTTAACCCGCGAGTTTCTCCTGAAACTTGTGCGCGCAAGATCGGCTACAGAAGTAATAGGTCTGCCCCCCAATATCTTCCGTCACCGCTGACCCCCTTGGAACAAACACCAGGCAGACGGGATCCTGGACCATCTGATCCTTTCCAGGAGCAAGGCGTTCTGGCTGCCCCTGGCCCTTAAGCCCACGAAGAGCCTTCCGAAGCAGAAAATAAAGCACGACAAGTAGCCCAAGAATGAGGATAACTCTATACATAGTGGGTGCTCTTCCTTATGCCACAATCCTATGGGACAAGATCACCGCTGTCAAGAACTCCAGACGTTGTTCTTGCTCGTAAGTTACTGAATTCTTATTCGTACCCTCGACTCAAATGGCCTAGCTGTATGTGAGCGGAAGACCCATTTCTCTGCAAGACCCAGTACTTCAGGTGGATATGCTTCTCTTTTGCAGCATGGTAGAGTGCCGACATGACAATTTGTGATAAATGCCGTGGAGCGATGTTACCGGAACGGGCAGTGGATCTGAACGCAGGGCTTGCGATCACAGTGTTTGCGTGCTTGAACTGTGGGCGCCGGAAATCAGCGGACCAAGAACCTCGGCCGATTACCGCCAGACATTAACCCGCGCGATGACAGAACCTAAACCGCTCACGTACGACGAACGGAAAGCAGCCGAAGCCGCTTTCCATGGGTATCCGCCCAATACTGATTGGACGGACTCAGCCCAGGAGATTTACGCTCGTCTATCTGCAGCGATCTCCAAACGAAGAACCACTGCTCTCAATCCCATTAGCAAGCGGGATCTTGAAGAGGTCAGTCGGTAAGTCGTGCTGTATTCCCGTCCCCGCAAGCCTGCGTTAGTCCCAGAGATCATCCTGTTCAGTTCTTCATTCAAGCCCGCATCCATCTCTGCACTGTTTGGTTGATATGGACCGGAAGGAGCTTCGGTGAAGCTCCTTTGCGGTAGCAAATTGATGCTGGTCAAGTTCACGATATGAGATCTGGAACAGGAATGAGGAACTATCGGAGACTCAGCACATCCATCATGTCGTACAGGCCTGGTGGTTGCCGAACCACCCACCGAGCGGCACGCAAAGCGCCTCCTGCGAAGGTATCGCGGCTGCTTGCTCGATGCGTCACTTCGATGCGTTCACCCATCCCGCCAAAGAGAATCGTGTGGTCGCCGACGATATCGCCGGCCCTGACGGTTTGAATTCCGATCTCACCCTTCTTCCGTTCCCCAATAAGACCTTTTCTCGCATAGACGCCGACCTGATCCAGATCGCGGCTCACAGCTTTCGCCAAAACTTCGGCAATCTTGAGGGCTGTGCCGCTCGGCGCATCCTTTTTCAGACGATGATGGGCTTCAATCACCTCAATGTCGTAGTCGTCCCCCAACGTTTTCGCCATCTCGCTGATGACCTTGTAGATGAGATTGACACCCACGCTCATGTTGGGGGACAACACGCAGGGAACTTGGCAAGCCAGCGATTTCAGCTCTTCAAGCTGAGGAGCGGAAAATCCCGTCGTGCCGATCACCATAGCTCGTCGATATTGAGCCACCGTGCGTAAATGAGGCAGGGTCGCTTCAGGAGAGGAGAAATCGACGACCACTTCGCCTCGGTCAAGGAGCCCCGCAAAATCGTCGGTGATTGGAACGCCCACACGGCCACAGCCGGCTGTCTCCCCGGCATCGTCACCCACAGCAAGATGGCCCTTCCCTTCGATCGCGCCAGCAAGCGTGAGGGTCGTGGATTCTTTAATAAGGGCAACCAGCCGACAGCCCATGCGACCGGCAGCCCCTGTAACAATGACGTTGATCATAAAATGAGTACCCGAGCCAAGACCGTCGGGATTACTAAATGAGGCCTGCGTCCTTTAAGGCCTTTGCAAGTTGGTCCTTTGTCTCGGTCGCCATGGCACAGAGTGGCAGCCGCAACTCTGGATCGATTTTCCCCATCATGCCTAACGCGGTTTTCACCGGAATCGGATTGGTCTCGTAGAAAAGCGCGGTAAAGAGCGGCGACAGTGCGAAATGAATCCGGCGCGCCTCTTCAATGCGGCCGCTTAAAAAGGCCTTGACCAATTGAGCCATCTCGGATGGAACGATATTTGATGTGACGCTAATAACCCCTTTCCCTCCGACTGCCATCATAGGCAACGTCAGGGCATCATCTCCCGCCAGGACCGTCATCCGGTCTCCGCAGGCACTCGCAATTTCAGAGGCCTGCTGGACTGATCCACTACCCTCTTTGATTCCGACAATGTTCTGCAGTCCACAAAGTCTTGCGACGGTGGATGGCAACATGTTCACGCCAGTCCGCCCGGGGATGTTATATAGGATCTGCGGAAGGTCCACAGACTCTGCGATCAATTTGTAATGCCGGTATAATCCCTCTTGCGTCGGTTTATTGTAATAGGGCGTAATGAGCAGCGCCCCATCGGCCCCCGCCTGCTTGGCGTGTTGTGTGAGTGACACCGCTTCTGCCGTGCTGTTGGAGCCAGCCCCGGCAATCACGGGGATGCGCCGATTGACCACTTCGACGGTCAATTCAACCACGCGGTGGTGTTCCTGGTGCGAGAGGGTGGCGGATTCGCCAGTCGTGCCGCAGGGCACAATCCCGCTCGTCCCGTTGGCAATTTGCCATTCTATAAGGTCGCCGAAGGCCCGTTCGTCGACTTTGCCGTTCCGGAACGGGGTCACAATGGCTATCAATGCACCCGTAAACATGCTTGCTCCTTCACTACAGCGCTCACTCCTCAATCGAGGAATGCTGGAATCGTTTCGCCCTTCACTAAGTCGTCGTACGTCTCTCTAGTCTTGATGACGTGGATCTCCCCATCTTTGATCAGAACTTCCGGCACCCGTGGTCTTGAATTGTAATTGGAGGCCATCACGAATCCATAGGCCCCCGCACTCATCACCGCCAGCATGTCACCCGGGTTGACCTCCGGCAGCGACCGGTCCTTCGCCAGAAAATCTCCGGACTCACAGACCGGACCCACAACATCCACCTGATGCTTAGGCCGCTGCAACACCGCCTGTGACAAGGGGCGAATTTCGTGATAGGCCCCGTAGAGGCTTGGCCTAATCAGGTCGTTCATCGCCGCATCGACGATAATAAACCGTTTCGCTTCGCCGTCCTTCCGATACAACACTTTCGTCACAAGAATGCCGGCGTTGCCGACGATGACGCGGCCCGGTTCCATGATGAGGGTGACGTTTAAATCCTTCAGCAACGGCGACACGGCGTCCGCCAAATCCTGCGGCAGCGGCGGCGTTTCATCTGAGTAGGTGATGCCAAGGCCCCCACCGATATTGACGTATTGAATATTGATCCCCTGCGTCTTCAAGGCTCCAACCAGCTTCACCACCTTCTTCACGGCCTCGACAAATGGTGTGACTTCCGTTAACTGCGACCCGATATGCTTATGCACTCCGACGACATCGATGTTGGCGAGCGAGGAGGCCAGCGTGAATTCTTCGAGTGCCCGGTCGGCGGCAATCCCAAACTTGCTCTTCTTGAGACCAGTCGAAATGTAGGGGTGCGTTTTCGGATCAATATCGGGATTGATGCGGAGCGCAACTCGCGCTTTGGTCCCGACGGAAGCTGCCACCTCATTCAGCGCCTGCAGCTCGGCCGAGGACTCGACGTTGAACATGAGTACGTCGGCCTTCAAGGCCTCGCGAATCTCCTCCGCGCTCTTGCCGACGCCCGCAAAAACGATCTTCGAGGGGGGAACACCCGCCTTGAGCGCCCGAAAGAGCTCCCCGCCTGACACGATGTCCACCCCGCTCCCCTCCTTTACCATAAGGCGGAGGATCGCGATATTGGAATTGGCCTTCATGGCGAAGGCAATCACATGGGGGATACTCTTGAAGGCCCCATCATAGGCCCGGTAATGACGAACGAGGGTTGCGTAGCTGTAGATATAACAAGGCGTGCCGACCTCTTTCGCGATCCGGGTGACCGGTACCTGTTCGCAGTAGAGTTCGCCGTGTCGATACTCGAAATTATGCATCCGTTAGGTCTTCATTGAGATGTTCGAGACCTGCGAGCGTGAAGCCCCTCGAGAAAGCCTCGAACAGATCCTTAAATTTACGAATCGTTATCGCCAGTGTGGCGCATTCTGTGGAGGGGGGCACGCTGCAACGCAACATTACACAGCCGCCAGTATAGCGTTATCCTACCACAGAGATCCAGCAGATGACGGGCTCAACATTATCGGGTTCCTACCGGTTGTACCGAAGGGAGATCGACATCCTGACCCTGCAACATGGGGTCCGGTTGTGGCTCGGTCAACTCGGCTGCCGCTGCAGCCGCACGCTGTTTCTCCTCAAGTATCTCTAACTTTTTTTGCCGCTCAATGGTCGGAGTCACACCGACCCTTTCAGGAGGAATCGGCGACCCCACGGTCCCGCAGGCCACCAACATTCCCATCGTCATACCCACGACGATACACGCTGTATTCGGCCTCCGTACCGTCATGAGAACATCCGCTCGAGTTCTTGAATGCGCTGCTCCACTCTCGTTCGGGCAGTTCCGCCGATCTGAGACTTCCGATCGATAGCGGCAGTGATCGTCAAGCGAGCGAACAGACCCTTTTCAATTCGCTCGGAAAATGTCCGCAGCTCATTAAGCGAGAAACGTGTGATCTCGCGGCCTTGATCCAATGAGGCCCGCACTAACCGGCCCGTAATCGCATGTGCCTCGCGAAACGGTACGCCTCTAGTCACAAGGTAGTCCGCCACTTCCGTGGCCAGCATCCCACCGCCCTGAACCGCTCGCTTGAGAACGTCCCGGTTGACGGTGAGTCGGCGCATCAATTCCGTCAAAACTTTCACCGAGGCAGTAACGGTATCGAGGGCATCGAAAAGCGCCGGCTTATCTTCCTGAAGATCTCGATTGTAACTCAATGGGAGGGCTTTGAGCGTCGTCAACAGATTGACCAAATGGCCATAGACCCGTCCAGTCTTGCCCCGAACCAATTCCGGCACATCGGGATTTTTCTTCTGCGGCATCATGCTGCTACCGGTACAGAAGGCATCGGGAAGCTCGATGAATTGGAACTCCTGGGACGACCAGAGAATTAATTCTTCGCTGAGCCGGGACAGATGCATCATCGTAATCGACAGCGCCGAGGCTACCTCGATCATGAAATCCCGATCGGACACGGCATCGAGACTGTTTTGCGTCACGGAGGGAAAGCCCAACAGCCCAGCGGTGAACCGGCGATCAACTGGGTAGTTAGTCCCCGCGAGTGCGCCGGACCCCAACGGCATGACATTCACGCGCACGAATGCATCGCGAAATCGCCCCTTGTCCCGCTCGATCATTTCCACATAGGCCAAGAGATGATGAGCGAACAAGACTGGCTGGGCACGCTGGAGATGCGTATAACCCGGCATGGCGACCGCTCGATTCGCCTTTCCCTTCGCCACCAAAACCCGTTGAAAGTGTTCCAGATGCGCCACGAGCTGACTGAGCTGATCCCGCACATAGAGCCGAATATCCAGTGCAACCTGATCGTTTCTGCTCCGGCCCGTATGCAGCTTACCGCCAAGCGGACCGATCAATTCTGTCAACCGGCGCTCAACCGCCATGTGAATATCTTCATCTTGAGAGGTGAATCGAAAGCGGCCCCGATCCAGTTCCGTCTTCACCGATTCCAGGCCCCGCACGATCGTCCTGGTTTCAGAAATGGTCAATACACGCGCCTTCCCCAACGTTTTGCAATGGGCGATGCTACCCTGGATATCGTAGGCGTAGAGCCGTCGATCGACCGCCACTGAAACGGTGAAGGCTTCCACCAATCGGTTTGTCTTGTGTCTGAACCGCCCTGCCCAAGCCTTTCCGCCTTCCGACGCGGCAGAGCTGCGGCCCGTTGCTCGTGCCATTAGGAAGAGGCCTTCTTTCTCTGGGCTCTGATTTTCAGCCGCAACGCGTTCAACCGAATGAAACCTTCGGCATCTTTCTGGTTATAGACTTCGTCTTCTTCAAACGTGGCAATGTCGAGACGATAGAGCGAATGCTTCGACTTGCGCCCGGCCAGCGTGCAACTTCCCTTATAGAGCTTCACCCGCGCCGTGCCTGTGACGTCCTTCTGCGCCGCATCGATCGAGGCTTGAAGCATCTCTCGTTCAGGGCTGAACCAATAGCCGTTGTAAATCAGATCGGCGAACCGTGGGATCAAACTGTCCCTGAAGTGCAACACTTCGCGATCCATCGTCAACGATTCGATTCCGCGATGCGCCACATGGAGGATCGTTCCGCCAGGCGTTTCATAGACCCCGCGAGACTTCATCCCGACGTAGCGATTCTCCACCAGATCGACACGCCCAATCCCATGCGCGCCACCCAACTTATTGAGGTGCGCCAACAACGTCGCCGGGCTCATCTTCTTCCCGTCGACGGCCACTGGATTGCCCGCCTCATAGCCGATCTCGACTTCAAGCGGCTTGTTCGGGGCCTGCTCCGGCGACACCGTCATTTTGAAGATTTCATCCGGCGTGGATTCCCACGGATCTTCGAGAATGCCGCCCTCATAGCTCACATGGAACAAATTCAGATCCATGCTATAGGGCTTGGCTTTCGTCGCCGTGATGGGAATGCCGTGCCGATCGGCATACTCGATCAATTCGCGCCGCGACTTCATCGTCCACTCACGCCACGGCGCGATGATCTTGAGATTCGGCGCCAGTGCCGTATAGGTCAGCTCAAACCGCACTTGGTCGTTGCCCTTTCCGGTGGAGCCATGCGATACCGCCTCGGCGCCTTCTTTGAGCGCGATCTCGGCCTGACGCCGTGCAATGAGAGGCCTTGCGATTGATGTTCCAAGCAGATAGCAGCCTTCATATATCGCGTTGCCGCGTAACATCGGAAAGACATAGTCCTTCACAAAGGTCTCACGCAGATCCTCGACATAGACCTTTTTCACACCGAGCTTTTGGGCCTTTGCCTTGATCGCTTGCAGATCTTCGCCTTGTCCCAGATCGGCGCAGAACGCGATCACCTCGCAGCCGTAGGTTTCTTGCAGCCACGTCAAGATCACGGACGTATCGAGTCCTCCTGAATAGGCCAGCACCACTTTCTTGATGCCACGACTCATCATCTTGTTCGATTCCTCTTGCCTAAGAGGTTCGTTAAGATGGCCTTCTGCATATGGAGTCGGTTCTCCGCCTGGTCGATGATGACCGACTGCGGGCCGTCCAGCACCTCGGCGCTGATTTCTTCTCCCCGGTGGGCGGGCAAACAGTGCATGACGATCGCATCGGGCTTGGCGCGATGCAACAGGCGGCTGTTCACTTGATACGGAGCCAAGACTTTTAATCGTCGCGCATGCTCACGCTCACGTCCCATGCTAATCCAGACGTCGGTATAGATCACATCTGCTTCCTTCGCCGCGATATGGGGATCCTGCCCGATCTCGATCACCGCACCGGTTTTCGCGGCCTCGACCCTCGCCCTGTCCACGACATGCTGCTCCGGCTGATACCCCACCGGACAACCGAGGGTAATGGTCATCCCCATCTTCGCCGCCGCCTCGATCAGTGAATTCGCCACATTATTGCCGTCGCCGATATAGGCAATCTTGATCCCCTTCAACCGGCCCTTCTTCTCGCGAATGGTCAAGAGGTCTGAGAGGGCCTGGCAAGGATGGCTCAGGTCGGTCAGTCCATTAATCACCGGCATCGTCGCCTCTCTCGCCCACTCCTCCACAATCGAATGGTCATAGGTGCGAATGACGATCGCATCGAGATAGCACGACAACACGCGTGCCGTATCGGCAACGCTTTCTCCGCGCGAAAGCTGGATATCGGCCATGGGCAGGACCAGCGCATGGCCACCCAACTGATTCATGCCGGCCTCGAACGACACCCTCGTCCTCGTCGACGGTTTCTGGAACAGAAGGCCCAAGGTCCTCCCTGGAAGCAGTGGATGAAGAACCCCGCGCCGCTGCTTGTCTTTCAACAAAGCCGCCGACGCCAGTAAACGCTCCACCTCCGCCTTGCTGATGGCCGCAACATCGAGAAAATCATTTTTGCCGGCCCGCATGCCTGCTACTCCTGTGGTCATCCTTGTTATGTCCATCCGGCGCGAGTGCGCCTTACGCCGCCTGTTCACTGAAAATCTGACTGAGCGTATCGAACAAGCGATCGATTTCCAACTGAGTGATAATGAGGGGCGGTACGAACCGAAGTACGTGCTCACCGGTCCCATTGATCAGAATACCTCGTGCCAAACACTCGCTCACGACGGTTTTCCCATCAATATCGACTTCCATCCCCTGCAAAAGCCCAAGGCCACGGACCTCTCGCACCACCCGGTGTCGCTCTTTACAATCGGATAGGCCCTTCGCAAAATACTCTCCCGTCTGGCGCGCATGATCAAGTACGTGGCCTTCCAGCAGGGCACGACAGACGGCCAAACCTGCCGCACAAGCGAGCGGATTGCCTCCGAACGTCGAGGCGTGACTGCCGGGCGAGAAGGCCTTCGCTACGGAGTCAGTCGCAAGGCAGGCACCGATGGGCACGCCACCCCCCAACCCTTTCGCCAGGGTCATGATGTCCGGCTGCACCCCCAATTGCTCGTAGGCAAACAGCGTCCCCGTGCGTCCCATCCCCGTTTGTATTTCGTCGAACATCAACAGCACGTCTTTTTTCGAGCACAGAACTCTGACCTGCTTCAGATACTCGCGATCCGCGACGTGGACACCCCCCTCACCCTGAATAGGCTCGAGCAAAACCGCCGCGGTCTTGTCGGTCACGGCCCGTTCCAGCTCTTCCAGATTATTGAAGGCGACATAGCGAAAACCCGGGAGCAACGGCTCGTAGTCCTTCTGCACTTTTTCCTGGCCAGTGGCCGTCAATGTCGCGAACGTCCGACCGTGGAAGGAATTCCTCATCGTCACGATCTCTAACCCCCGGCTCCATACTTGTCATGAGAATACCGGCGGGCCAGCTTAATCGCCGCTTCATTCGCCTCCGCCCCGCTGTTGCAAAAGAACACCTTGTCGGCAAACGAGTGATCCACCAACATCTGCGCCAGTTTCACTTGCGGTTCGGTGTAATAGAGGTTCGAGGTATGGATCAGCTGCGCGGCTTGGCGCTGAATCGCCTGAACCAGATCCGGATGGCCATGCCCGAGGACGTTCACCGCGATCCCCCCGACGAAATCGAGATACTCTCGCCCCTCGAGGTCATACACCTTCGCCCCACACCCTCGCACGATCGAGAGCGGTTGACGTGTATAGGTCTGCATCAAATAGCGTGCGGCGTCCTGCTTCAGCGCTTCTGTCGGCATAACAGACGTATCCCTTCGTAAAGCAAGGGAAAGTAGCATAGGCTTGTCGGTGGAATCAACTTGGATGAAGCAGTGGAGTGTGTGAGGCGCAGTCACGTCGCTTCTTTACCCAGGCGGCACTTCCATTGTGATACTCTCGGGTGGATGAAACTCTGCGCACAGTGCCAACAGCAGAACCAGGAAGACTCCAAATTCTGCTACCAGTGCGGAACCGCACTAGTCATCGAGCCTGAACCGCCGATCGCGACTCCCGTGGCCCCCGCCGCCCCCATCATCCACCCCGATGAACATCTCTGGCGCCAATTCATTGGCCCCTACGCCGATCAATATCTGAAGCATTTTAAAAAGTTTGGATTGGGGAAAGAACCGAAGTTCGCTCTGACGTGGAATTGGCCAGCTTTTCTGTATATTTCCTTCCTCTGGTTTCTCTACCGAAAAATGTATGTGTACGCGGCAGTCTACGCCCTCGGTCCGATGATCTCGACCTACTTGACCGGCGATATGACCGTGGGTCTCATCTGGAGCATCATGGCCGGAGCGACCGCGAATTATGTGTACTACTGGCACTGCCGCGAGCATATCGGCGAAATCAAGAGGAGCACGGGGAGCGATCCGGCAAAGCTGGATGAGGTACTAAAAGAAAGTGGAGGTGTCCAGTCTTATGTGATCTGGATCGGGGTTGCCTTGTATGTGTTGTTCGCAATCACCATGTTCAAAATGCTTCAGGACGGGCTGCCGGATGGTGAACGGCCGCTAGAGAAGCCAGCGAAACCGACTGCGGCGAGCAGCGTATAAACCAGCCGGCACTCCCGATGTCTGTCAAAAGTGACCGCTTGACTTGGACACCTGTTCCAGTATCCTCTGGCCTGTGAACATATCTCTTTAGGTTCGAGAGGGAAAGCACAATGGCTCGCTTAATTCTGCTTCGACATGGCGAATCGCAATGGAACTTGGAGAATCGTTTCACGGGATGGGTGGATGTGCCCCTGTCTCCGCGCGGCATACAGGAAGCGACGGACGCTGGCGAGAAACTGCGCAGCTTTAAATTCGACCGCGCCTTCACCTCCGTGTTGTCCCGCGCGAATGAGACGTTGCGACTCGTGCTAGAAACCATTGGCCAAACTGGTATCCCCATCGAGAAAGACAAAGCCTTGAACGAGCGGATGTATGGCGAACTACAAGGATTGAACAAGGACGAAACTGCGAAAAAGTACGGCGAGCAGCAAGTCAAAATCTGGCGGCGGAGTTACGATGTGCGTCCGCCAGGGGGGGAAAGCCTGAAAGACACTGCGGAGCGTGTATTGCCCTACTATGAACAGACCATCAAGCCCTATGTCTTGAAAGGGAACACAATCCTCGTCGCGGCGCATGGAAACAGCTTACGAGCCTTGATCATGGAGTTGGAGCAGCTCTCCCGAGAGCAAGTACTGGAGTTGAATATCCCAACTGGTGCGCCCTTGCTCTATGAGTTGGACCAGATGGGGAACGTCGTGGATCACCGCTACCTCTGACAACTCGCGGCGGTTTAGCAAATTATCCGATATTTTCCAATAACCGCCCGTAGGTGTCGACTGGTACGAAATCGATCAGCAGGGTCAAGAGATTACGCCGTTCTGCTTCTTTGACCAAGCGGTTCTCTTCCATCAGCGTAGCGGCTTCAGCACTCACCGCAAGCGGACTCATCCCTTCTTCAACTAAACGACTATATCGACTGCGACGTTCCTGCCAGTCGTTGAGGTAGGCGGCCCAGGAAGCTGAACCGACAGGAACAGTCGTACCCCATCCTGTTTTCATCGTATCCAAGATGAATTCCGACAGCGCGGGCTGATATTTCTGGGGGATGTGCGCCTCGATGGCTGCGAAGATCCAAAACAGGTTCAACGAGAGCACTTCTTGCGTGATCGCCTGAGCCTGCTCAGCCGTCGCCTCGATCCCATATTCCTCCAGCTGCTGAACAGACAGGCCGAGCGGCATTGCTGCAAGCAAAGCTACCGCTGCTTGCTTCGGTGTCATCGAATTGGCTGACATGCTTCACCTCTTCCCTCGTCCTCGGTGGGAGAGAATACCTTACTGTCGCCAGTGCACTCAAACGACTTGTCCGAGCCCACCCTCTGTGCTAGAGTCCGCCGGCATGATTCGACAGATTGCCACCTCTTTCTCACGATGGACCTGTACCGCCAGTCTGTTGGCTATTTTGGTCACGGGCAGCATCATATTTGCCCCTCGGGCCCATGCCGACGAAAACCGATGGGGATTCGGAAGCGGCCTTGGACTCACATCCGGAACGGTCAATGGCACGGTATTCAACCTGGCATTCAGTGGTGACTACTACCTCGATCGAAACTTCTCTGTCGGACCGATGATGCAGATCAGTCCGATGGGCGATCTCTTTCAGATCTCCTTCGCCGGGGTCGGCCGCTATTATTTTCGCCTCAATAACGGCATCAACCTGGTGCCCTTCACGGGGATCGGATTGATTCATGCAGACCTAGACCGCGGGACCGGCCCTGGGCGTATCGACCGCAACGACACGAGTTGGTACATCCCTATTGGCGTCTCATTAGAGTACCAGACCTCTCACAATCTCGCCTTGACTTCGACGTTGATCGTCAATCTCCACGACATCAATCTTTCTCCTTCGTTACGGGAGAATGACCAAACAAGCGTTGCCTTGCTGTTTGGTTTCCGCTTCGGCCCCTAGTCAGACGATAGGGGAACCCCTCGCTTCATTCACGCCCTCCATTTCCGGCCCAGAAGTTTGCAGCGGCGCAGGAACTTTGGCTGATCACTGCGGAGAGACAATGCTCTGACAGGCTGCGGAAGCATCCGAGGGTGTTGTGGGTGAAGGATAGGGGACGGCTAGGCCGCTTTGGCCGGCCGCCAGCGAAGCCCGATGCGCAGTAGTTCTTGCAACAACTCTTGATAGGTATAGCCGGCGTGCTCTGCCGAATCCGAAAAATCTTCGGCGTGCGCAATTTGTGGATTCGGATTGGCTTCCAACACATACACC
>JBDSDL010000031.1:0-7824 GCA_039920585.1 Nitrospiraceae bacterium
CGACGGCACCCATCACGTCGTGCTCCCAAGCCAGCTTCTTCATGATATCGGCGACATGGCTCATCGGCAACGGCATTACGACATGGGCCGACCAGGGGCCGTGAGTCGCTTGCCAGGATTCTGTTGAACCCGCTTCGTAGTGAATGATCAGTGGCCCGCCATACTCCCGTTCGTACCAGGTCTTCAGTTCGTCTGTGGCCGGCGCAGTCCCCCGGTAGCCGATAAAGTAGAGCGGGGGACGGCGGGCTGAGGGTTTGGGGGTCTTCTTTCTGATCCTCATCGTTGCACGAGAAGCTATTTGCCGGACTTGCGGGCCTTGCGGCGGTCATCCGGGTTGAGGAGCCGTTTGCGAATACGCAGGCTCTTCGGCGTGACCTCAACCAGTTCATCCGGGCCGATATATTCAAGTGCGAACTCCAAGCCCATTTCCCGTGGCGGTGTGAGGACCAACGCTTCGTCGGTGCCTGACGCCCGCATGTTAGACAGGTGCTTCTCTTTACAGACATTGACGTCCATGTCTTCATCCCGGCTGTTCTCTCCGACGACCATCCCGCGATAGACCTCTACGACAGGGCCGATAAACATGACACCTCGTTCTTGGGTCATGAAGATGGCATAGCCGGTGCTGGTTCCGTCTTCGTGCGCGACGAGAGATCCATGTGTCGCCACTGCGAGATCGCGCTCTTCCACCGGTTCGTACGCAACGAAGACATGGTGCATGATGATGGTGCCGCGAGTTTTAGCGACCAAGAGGTTTTTGAGTCCCATGATGCCGCGGGTGGGGATGTGATATTCCAAATGCATCTCGCTCGGACCGGCGTCTGAATGGATGAGTCGCATGTGCCGCAACTCGCCTCGGCGTTTGCCCAGCTCTTCAATCACGGTTCCTTGATAGGTTTCAGGAACCTGGATGGTCAGTTCCTCATAGGGTTCGAGGACTTTGTCCCCCTCACGGTGGACAATGACTTCCGGTTGCGAAACTTGCAGCTCATATCCCTCCCGCCGCATCTGTTCGATCAAAACGCCGAGATGGAGCTCGCCGCGACCGGCCACGAGGAACTTATCCGCACTGTCCGTCTCGCTCGCGCGCAATGACACGTTGGTTTCGAGTTCTTTGAAGAGCCGGTCGCGCAAATGCCGCGAGGTCAGGTACTTGCCTTCCCGTCCGGCGAATGGACTATTGTTCACGGAGAAGGTCATTTGGACGGTCGGCTCATCGACCGTGACTCGGGTCAGTGCAACCGGATGTTCGGCATCGGCAATCGTGTCGCCGATACTCACTTCGTCCAGGCCGGCCACCGCGACGATTTCTCCTGCCTCGGCCCGTTCCATATCCGTTCTTTCAAGGCCGGAGTAAACCGCGAGGTCCGACACTTTTCCAGAGAACTGTGCGCCATCTTTTCCGATGACGACCACATTCTGTCTGCGAGCGATTGAACCGGACTGAATCTTCCCCACACCCATTTTGCCTTTGTAGAGATCCTGAATCAGGGAGAGGACCAGGATCTGGAGGGGCGCGTCGGCATCGATGGCCGGCGCCGGGATCTTCTCCAGCACGGTGTCGAGGAGCGGTGTAATATCCGTGCCAGGCTTATTCACATCGAGGGTTGCCGTGCCCTTGATCGCTGCCGTGTAGACGATTGGGAAATCAAGCTGCTCATCGGTGGCGCCGAGATGGACAAACAAGTCGAAAGTCCGGTTCACCACGTCATCGATCACCGCGTCGGGCCGGTCAATTTTGTTAATGACGACAATAGCCTTGTGGCCGAGCGCCAAGGCCTTCCGCAATACGAAGGTCGTTTGAGGCATGGGGCCCTCTTTCGCGTCGATCAAGATCAGGACGCCGTCCACCATGCGAAGAGTCCGTTCGACTTCACCGCCAAAGTCGGCGTGGCCCGGCGTATCGACGATATTGATCTTCACGCCCTTGTAGATCACGCTGGCGTTCTTGGCCCGGATGGTGATTCCGCGCTCACGTTCCTGATCCATCGAGTCCATAATTCGCTCGCCCATATCGTCGATCTTGCGATGAACATGGGTCTGTCGGAGCACCGCATCGACCAATGTTGTCTTGCCATGGTCGACGTGGGCGATGATCGCGATATTCCGGATATCGCTCCGGCGCTCTTTGGGATCGAGTTGAGTTGTCACGGGAGATTCTGTTGTGGCTGTCTGGTCCATAGATATTGCTGCATGCTCCAAAAAAAAGACGCCCAGGAATCCAGGCGTCGTACCGCACTATACCCGAAACATGATGTCCGGCACAAGCGATGCCAGCGGAAGTTGCCGGGGCTTGCATGATGGTACCAGCTCGAATCTTGAGTTTTGAGGGCCTCCACGGTATGGTGACGTTGGTAGTCTTCTCGAAAGCCAAGCAGCCCTCAGGGTAACCCCGCATAACAATGATAGATCGACCCGTACAACTCTCTGATACGCCACGTCAACCGCCGCCTAGGCGGCCCTGGCGCTGGTGGCAGATCTCGCTCTTAGGCCTAGGGACGGCAGTCTTGATAGGGGGGCTGACAGCGGGCGGTTTGCTGTGGCATCTCTCGAAAGACCTTCCCGCGTTGGATCAGTTGGGGACCTATCAGCCAAGCCTGGTGACGCAGGTCTATTCGAGTGATCAGCAACTCATCGGTCAATTTTTTATCGAGCGGCGCATCCTGACCCCGGTGGCGGACATTCCCGAACGGTTGCGGCGTGCGGTCATTGCGGTCGAGGATGTCCGGTTTTTCGAGCATCCCGGCCTCGACTACATCGGCATGCTCCGTGCGGCCTGGACGAATGTGCGCCGGGGGGGCAAGGTCGAAGGGGCCAGCACCATTACCCAGCAGTTGGCGCGGTCTTTGTTCCTTTCATCCGAACGCACCTTCGACCGTAAAGTCCGCGAACTCATTCTGGCCTACAAGATGGAATTGGTCCTGACGAAAGAGCAAATCCTCGAACTGTATTTGAATCAGATTTACTTCGGACAAGGCGCCTATGGCGTCGCCTCGGCGGCGCAAACGTATTTTGGAAAGGACCTCTCCGCGCTAACGGTGGGAGAGTCGGCATTTCTGGCGGGTCTCCCGAAATCGCCGAACCATTATTCGCCCTTCAAGGCCTACGACCGCGCAAAAAAACGACAGGAGCATGTACTGGCACGCATGGAAGAGGCCAAGTTCCTCACC
The DNA here is from genome assembly GCA_039920585.1 of Nitrospiraceae bacterium. GTDB lineage: Bacteria > Nitrospirota > Nitrospiria > Nitrospirales > Nitrospiraceae > Palsa-1315. The sequence goes on from JBDSDL010000031.1 coordinate 3,171, forward strand.
ACGGCAGAACGCGAACAGGCTGCAGCGGAGATGCTTAACTTCCGACGTCCTGGCGTTGAACAGGCTGCGCCCTACTTCGTGGAGTATATCCGGCAGATGCTGGTTGCGAAGTATGGCGAAACGATGGTGTACAAGGGCGGACTCAAGGTCTATACGACATTGAATATGGACATGCAGAAAGCTGCTGAAGCCGCCTTTGCTGCCGGCCTGCGCGAATTGGATAAGCGTCAAGGGTGGCGTGGCCCACTCCGAACGGTCGATGTGACTGAGCCACCCACGCCTACTGTCGCTCCGGCGACTGATCAGGCAGTGAAGATGGGGGACTATCGCGAGGGGTTTGTGACCAAAGTGGCGAAGGACCATTTTCTGGTGCAGATGGGCACGACGGTGGCCAAGCTCGCCTTTGACGATATGGCATGGGCGAAGCGTCGTCTGACTGGGCCTGATTTAGTGAAAGATGTCGTGGTCAATCAAAATCTCAAGCAAGTGCTCAAGCCCGGCGATGTCATCGAGGTGATGGTGAAGAGACTGAATCGTGACATGGTCCAGGTGCAACTAGAACAGACTCCCCTCATTGAGGGAGGGTTGATCGCTCTGGAACCAGGCAAGGGCGCCATTCGAGCCATGATCGGAGGCTACGACTTTGCTCGCAGCGAGTACAATCGGGCCGTGCAGGCCCACCGCCAGCCCGGATCCGCCTTCAAGCCGATCATCTACGCGACGGCCATGAATCAGGGGATGGGTCCCGCGTCAGTGATTCTCGATGCGCCGGTTGTCTACGAACAGGAAGAAGATGAGAAAACCTGGAAGCCGGAGAACTATGGAAGAAAAATCCATGGCATGGTGAGTTTGCGAGATGCCCTGGCCCACTCGCACAACCTGGCGACGGTCCGGTTGCTGGACAAGGTTGGCGTAAAAAATGTCATCGAGTTTGCGAAGACGGTCGGGATCACCAGTCCGCTGGCGGCTGATCTATCGCTGGGGCTGGGCTCATCCTCCGTCGGGCTGATGGAATTGACCTCCGCCTATAGCGTGTTGCTCAACCAGGGAAGCCGTGCCGAACCATACGCAATTTTGTTCGTGAAGGACAACGCGGGAACAGTGCTTGAACAGGCGGAGCCGCAAGCCATTCCAGTGATTTCCAAAGAAACGGCGTATTTGGTCACGAACATGATGGAAGATGTGATCCAAAAGGGGACCGGTCAGGCGGCCAAAGGGATCGGACGTCCGATTGCTGGGAAAACCGGAACCACAGACGAGTTTATCAATGCATGGTTTATCGGCGGCGCGCCGAACTTGGTCGCGGGCATTTACGTCGGATTTGACGATCGACGTTCACTCGGCGAGGCGGAATCAGGAGCACATGCCGCGCTGCCTATTTGGATCAATTTCATGCAGAGCGCGCTCAAGACGCTACCGGTCATGGCCTTTACCATTCCGGAAGGCGTCACGTTCGTCAAGGTCGATCCGACGACGGGGCTACTTGAGGACGAGCAAGGGGGACAGGCTAGTACCGTTGAACTCTTTACCAGGGGCAGCGAACCGACTCAAGCGACTCAGCGCCGACTAGACCCGATTGATTTCTATAAGTTAGATCAAATTCCCGAGGGGGCGCTCTAGCAGGATGCTGAAAAAGTCGCCCTTCTCACCCACCCAACCCCGGCGCGCCAAGACGCGCCTTTCCCCGAGCATCGTCCTCGCCTCGTTCAGATCCTCAACGTGCCCCACATGGGAAATGAGCTGTTCGGCAGCTCGGGGTTGGGCGGGTGAGAAAGTTACGCCTCCGGTCTTCACTCGCTGCGGCCTTGCTGAGCGGCCTTTTTGAGCATCCTGCGTATATATCATTCTGCCGTTCTGGGACGTAAGAAAAAGTAGCCTGCCTCTTTTCTTGTTTCAAGGGAGGGAATGATGAAGAGACCACGGTTTCTCACCGCCTCGATGGGTGCGCTGGTGCTGGGTGGACTGCTCACCGTAGGCTGTGTGTCAGGGGGCGATCCAGCCGCTCTGGCGCAGAGTGCAGGAGCGATCGACCTGAGCGGCATCCCGCCCAACTGGGATAAGGCGCTGCCGTCGGCACAGCGGTTTATGCTGTTGACAGCGCTCAACAACGACGCGGTCCGAGACAATAATACCGGATTGGTCTGGGAGAAGTCCCCGCAAACGGTGACCGCTACGTGGAATGGCGCCCGCTTCACGTGCATCAATAAGAACGTCGGCGGTCAGAAAGGTTGGCGCCTGCCGTCCATTCCAGATCTGGCTAGTTTAATCGACCCCTCCGTCGCCCCTCCAGGCCCGACTCTCCCGTCAGGCCATCCCTTTCACAACGTCCAGTCGGCTGGCTACTGGTCGGCGACAACGAGTGCCGAAGATGCCTCCGATGCCTGGTTCGTGTACTTCGGCAGGGGTTTCGTAGACCACGATAGTAAGACCCACACCGGCCACACCTGGTGTGTGCGCGGTGGCATGAATGCGGAGGCATATTGACAAAGCGGGCGAGACGAGCGAGGCACTCGCGAAAGGCGAGGGAGAATAAAAGGAGATAGGCTGAATAACTGATGGTGGTGTTCCCTCTCGATTTATCCATCAGTCTTTGCACCCACTTTGTCAGGTCCGCAACTTCAGAATCTCCTTGAGTGTCTGTTCAATGTCCTCCGGTGAGGTCAGGAGGCTTGGGGCCAACCGCGCATATTGCGTTGCGTACGGCGTGACGCTTCCGATGATCCTCTTAATCCGAAGCCGTTCGATCACTTGACCTGGTGTCAGCCCTGACACTTCGAAACAGATGATGCCGGCTGACAGGTCTTGCGACATCGGTGTGTGCAAGGTGACATGCGACATCTTCGCCAAGCCCTCCTTCATCTGCTGATTTAGTTCATAGATGCGCTGAGTCACGCGAGCCTTGCCGATCGCCCGATGGAATGTAAAGGCCTCGTCGAGCGCCCAGCGGTGTTCGAAGGAATGAAATCCCCCCGGTGTCATGTAGACGGAGTTCGGTAGATCCTTCGGCGGACTCACCTTCATCCAGATATCGTAGGCGTGAGTATTGAAAGTCGGAATGATGGGGTTGGCCACAGGCCAAGCCCGTTTCTGCCCCCACACAAGACCCGTACCTCTTGGACCAAACATCCATTTATGTGTCCCTGCAACCAGGAAATCGCACCCGACGTCTGAGAGGCGGAAATCTTCGACGCCTAGCGCATGGACCCCATCCACGCAAAAGATCGCTCGATCCTGTTCCGCGCGGGATTCGTTGAGTGTGTGAATCGCCTGGGCCATTTCCTGGATCGGGAGCTTCAACCCGGTGCTCGAATGGACCCACGTGACCGCAATGATACGGGTATTGGGTCTGATGTTCTTGATCAGATTGTCGAGTAATTCTTGGCGCGTTACATTCTTGACGGAATGATAGAGGGGGATTTGGCGTACAGTGGCCCCGGTGCGTTCTGCACGAAGCCGCAAGGACGTTTCAGTTGCATAATGATCATGGACGGTTGTGAGGATCTCCTGCCCTTCGTGCAGAGTGAGGCCGCCGTACAAGAGTCCCAACCCCATCGTGGTGCTGTCGGTCAGAGCGATCTCCGTCGGATCGACTGCAAGATAATCTGCTGCGGCCCGCAATACTGCAGCCTCCTGCTTTTCCTCTTGATCGAACCAGTAGCCGATGGGATCGGCGTCCAATCCGCGCCGGTGCCGTTCGATCGCTGCTCGGACCGGAGTAGGATGGGATGAGAGAAAGAATCCCGCCAGGTGAATGTGGTCAGGGGAGAGTGGAAATTGTTCCCGGACGCCCTGCCAACTGTCAAGATTCAGAGGCGGTGAGTTTGCGATGGCAGTGGAAACAGGAGCCTCGGCAGCCAGCAGCGCCGTTCCGATGGCCAAGCCGCTACGAACGAGAAAGTTCCGTCGGTTGATCGCATCCATGAATGCGTCCTTTCTCAAAATAGAATAGACAATTGATTGTCACATTACTGAGATGACCAATTGGTGGGCAAGCGGGATTAGCTGGGAGCCTTTTCTCTTCAGAGGCTGCTCAAAAATATTTCGCAACCAGGCCGCAGGCGAAGCGAACACCGGAGGCGTAGCTTTCTCACCCGCCCAACCCCGAGCTGTCGGAACAGCTCTTTTCCCATGTGGGGTACGTTGAGGATGGTTGCGAGACGGGAACGACGTTGAAAGCCTTTTTCAGCAGCCGACTTAGTAGGTGTCGGTCGGTGGGCAAGTGCACACAAGATTCCGATCTCCATAGGCTTCGTCGATGCGGCTCACGCTGGGCCAGAATTTATGGTCTCGCACCCAGGGGGCCGGAAAGGCAGCCTGTTCGCGGCTGTAGGGGCGATTCCATTCGGTGGCCGTCACGACCAGGGCCGTGTGGGGAGCATTCTTCAGCAGATTGTTCGTGCGCGGCTGGCGGCTCTCGACAACGTCTTGCATCTCTGCATGAATCAAAATCAGTGCCTCGCAGTACCGGTCCAATTCGTCCCTCGTTTCGCTTTCCGTCGGTTCAATCATGAGTGTTCCGGCAACCGGAAACGAGACCGTCGGGGCATGAAACCCATAATCCATCAATCGCTTCGCCACATCCATCGCTTCAATTCCCGCCGTCTCCTTGAACGGACGAAGATCGAGGATAAATTCGTGCGCGACGAATCCTGAC
>JBDSDL010000032.1:0-17637 GCA_039920585.1 Nitrospiraceae bacterium
CAATTTTGCAACGGCGAACTTAGTTCGTTCCAACATGTCGAGGACAAAGCTGCCGTGCAGGGTGGCTGCCTCGTCAGGTGTCAGCGGCGGGCAGAGTCGCGTCTTCACCTCGCCAGGGATCGGAGCCTTGGCGAAGATCACGAGAGCCGCGTGAGGCGTCAGGCGTGAGGTGTCAGACGGTGAAGAGGAAGGCTGCTTCATGAGTTATCGCACCAATCCATACCACCGACTCAGTGTATGGGGACTCACATCAAGCCAATACAGGAACCGTAAGGTCAACATCAAGAGGATTGTCCGCACGGGGCCTTGCTGTTCCCATCGACGAAAAGAGGTCGTCACGGTCGCGGTGAGAGCCACGGTCGCTCCCTTTCGTTTGAGTCTTCGGGAAAACTCGATATCCTCCATCAACGGCATGTCGGCAAAGCCTCCCATCTGCTCGAAGATGGGACGGCGCACGAACAGGGCCTGATCGCCAGTGGCGAGGCCGCTCAATCTCGAGCGCCAGTTCATCATCCTGCTGATGACCGTTCCCCACATCGATGGGCGATCGAATCGGACATCGAACCGTCCGCCCACCATCCGTCGATCGGCCAATGTCGCGTCGATCATCGTTTTGGCATCGTGCGGAAGCTGCGTGTCGGCATGGAGAAACAATAAGATTTCTCCCCGACTGGCCTTTGCGCCTTCGTTCATTTGCCAGGCGCGTCCTGGTGGAGCGGTCACCAATTGTACAGGGCTGAGTGCTGAGGACTGTGTGCTCAGTCGGTACGATTCGACGAGTGCGAGAGTGTCGTCGGTGCTTCCTCCATCTACTACGATGAGTTCATCGAAGCCGAGCGTGGCGGTGTGCACGAGTGTCGCGATGATTGTCCGTTCTTCGTTCAGTGTGGGGATGATGATGGAAATCGACATCGCCATGCCACATCAGCCGTAATTGGTTTGTCTGGTTTTTTGGTTGACGAAACTAACCAGATGAACCAAATCAACCAGATAAAACAAACCGGACAAACCGGGTTCCTGTCAGCTGCGTTTCTTCGGTTCGTTGAACATGAAATACATCACGACCACCACGGTGGACCAAAACAACACTTGCTTGTGCCAGAAGAGGACTTCCCCGAAATGGTAGAAGAGGCCTGCAAGCAGGAGGGCGCCGCCAATGAGGCTGTAGCGGAACGTCACATTTTCGACAACCGAGTTTGCCCACACGGCGACGCCTGCGAAATAAATCATGAAAGGAATGACGTCGATCTCGAATCCCCCGCTGATCGAGAGAAATACGTCGAGGAACCCGAGAAAAATGAGGGCAATGCCCACGATCATCCCGGCGACACGCATCTGGTTATCGCCCCCGGAGTCTTCCTCTGGCTCGCGTCGCTCCGGCTCGTTAGTCGGTTCTGGCGGTTCTGGTGGCATGGTCAGCTGGTTCCTCTTCGTTCGTGATACGTGAAGCGTGAATCGTCAGAATTCTGAGCGAACGAAGTACGGCCTTTCCCGTGCTGGATGTCTGTTTCAGCATCCTGCTAAACCTTAAAATGTTTGCTCAGGGTCAGTCCTTGGCGCTGATAGGAGGATCCGAGGGCCGTGCCATAGAGCTGATTGGGGCGTGCGAGCATCCTGTCGTATACAACATTAAAAAATGTTTGTCCATCATGGATCAGGAATGGCACGTCGTGGGGCCGGACCTCCAGCACCACTTGGGTGCCGTGCAACTCGCCGCGGCCGTACCCGAATCCCGGATCGAAAAACCCGGCGTAATGGGTCCGTAACTCGCCGCAGGCTGCTTCGAAGGCGACCATCTCGGCTGCGTAGCCGGCGGGCACGCGTATCCGTTCTTTCGACGCGAGAATATAAAACTCCTCCGGCTCCAAGAGAAGACTGTCTTGGCGGTGGCGATAGAGGGGTTCCCAAAAATCGAGCGCTGCGTAGTGGCCGACTTTCGACAGGTCGATGACGTGGCTATTCTTCTTCGCCCGATAGCCGATAATGGGCTGGCCATTCTGGTCGTCTCCCTTCAGATCGATGCGGAGAAACAGGCCACGATCTGTCCTGAGATCGCGGGCACCCAGTGCGTGCTTCGAGGGGAGGTTGTGGTAGAGCAAGGGTTCTCGTGTGTGGAGCGTTTGGAGCGACCGGTCCGACACGGTGGCGTTGCCGCGGACGAAGCGAATTTGATTGAGGGAGTATCCAGTCTTCACCTTGATCGCGAATGAGCGCGGGACGATTTCCAGATAGAGGGGTCCAGCATAGCCGGCTCGGATTTCATCGAATCCAGTATTGAGATCTGTCACGACGCGGGTAAAGACGTCTAGCCGTCCAGTTGTACTCTTGGGATTGGTCCGCGCCCGGATGGTCTTGGGTAACGTCAGCTGTTCCAACAACGGCACCAAATAGACATGGCCCTTTTCGAGAATGGCTCCCTCGGTCAGGTCTATCTCGTACATCACGAGGTCGGATTGGTAGAAGTCCAGAACGTTGAGCCGGCTCGTGATCTCGGATAGCTCAGGCAGAAAGCTGCTGATCAGCCGATAGGCCTTGCGTCCGAGCCGTAGATCGAGGCTGGCCGGCTGGATTTGCCGGTCTTCGATCGACACTTCGGAGTGGATAGCGCCGGTTACGATCAGCTGCGTAATCTGTTGGTAGGGCAAAATGCCCTGCGTGGCGCCGGTGCTCACAGGTCGTCGTGCGCTCCATTACTGCACGATCCTAGCGCAGGCGCTGTGCTGACCATCGGCAGCTCTCGCGCAGATTCTTGCGGCGGTTGCGGATAGTGGAACGCTTTGTCCTCATAGTTCTTCAAGAGGACTCCTTCGGCATCCATGTGGACCATGTAGTCGCCGGGGAGTAAGGGGATCTTGCCGCCTCCACCCGGCGCATCGATGACGAAGTGCGGGACCGCCATCCCGCTGGTGTGGCCCTGCAACGACTTAATAATGTTCAGCCCCGTTTCGACTGTGGTGCGGAAGTGATTCGTGCCCTTAGTCAGGTCTGCTTGGTAGAGATAGTAGGGCTTGATACGGGCAAGCAGGAGCTGATGCATCAACCGTCTCATAATTTCCGGATTGTCGTTGACACCTTTGAGCAGCACGGTTTGCGCGCCAAGCGGCACCCCGGCGTCGGCCAACATCCCGCAGGCGGCTTTGACTTCAGGCGTCAGCTCGTCCGGGTGATTGAAGTGCAGGTTCATATAGATCGGATGGTACTTCTTCACGATCGTGCAGAGTTCCGGGGTGATCCGTTCCGGCAACGTGCCGGGGACCCGGGAGCCGAGGCGAATGAGTTCGAGATGCGGGATCGTGCGCAGGGCCTTGAGTATCCGATCCAATAAATGATCCGGCAGGAGCAGGGGGTCGCCGCCGGAGAGAATGACGTCGCGCACTTCCTTATGCTCGCGCAGGTAGGCGATGGCTTGGTCGAGTTCACCCTTCTTGAGGAATCCCGGTTTCCCGACCAGCCGTTTTCTCGTGCAGAACCGGCAATAGATCGGGCACTGATTGGTCACCATCAATAGGGCACGATCTGGATAGCGATGGACAAGATGCGGGACCGGACTCATGAGGTCCTCTTCGAGCGGATCGTCTTCTGCTTCGAAGTCGTCCATCTCGGCGATGTCTGGGACGACCTGTTTCCAAATGGCGTCGCCCTTTTCTTTGATCGTCGCCATCACCGTGGGGGTAATGCGCATCGGATAGTCGCCCACAATGGCTTCGATCTCTTTTGCATCGACACCGAGCCGGTTCGCCAAGTCTTTTGGTTTCACAATACTGTCGGCGAGTATGCGTCTCCATGTTTCCATGCGGTCTCCTTTGATATCGAATGGAACAGCAAGGCTGCCGTCGCTAGCCGCCGGCGATCCGTTCCTGACCGTACGTCTTATCCAGATGATCGAGGATGTCGTCGGTTTCCGTCAGCACAATGTCTCCATCCTTGAGGACGGGAACATAGGACTGGCCTGAGACTTCTTGGACCACTTTGCGCATTGGGCGAAAGTCTGGTACGACCACATGCTCGTATTCGACGTGGAGGTCCGCCAGTTTCCGGCGCACGACCTCACAGTCCGGACACCAGGCGACGTGATACAAAGTTAGTGCCATAGTGCTGAGAACTGAGTCCTGAATTATGCCTTCCGAGTCTGAGATCGAAACACAGCGCTCAGCACTCAGCACTCGCGTTCCCTATAACCGCGCACGGCACCATGACTGCGTCCTTCATCCCGTGGATCACTTTCTTATCCGCCGGGCAGATGGTGGCCAGGATACCAGCCAGTTCGATCTTTTCGCCACTCACGAAATAATAGGGCGAGAGCCTGGCTCTGCCGGACATTCGGTCCATCACACCGGTCACAGGGTCAAAATAGTCGAGCTCATACAGGCGGCCCTTGTGAAACTCCTGCAGGAGATAGGGTGTGTGGGGAAAGGAGGCCAGGGCCTTGTCGATGGCGACGGCCCACTCGCTTTGCGGCATATCGTGTCCAACCGATACACCTCGGCTACCCCAGGCGAGTTCGGAAAATCCCGATGGCTTGATCACGAAATGCCGTTCTTTCTGGGTTGCCGTGGCCAGTTCGTGCCAGTCCATCACGGCCTGTCCGCCGATTGCCAAACCAGGAATTGTGGCAGACGGAGGGATCGGCGCAGGATCGAGAATCCAGGTATGCGGCATGATGGTGGTGAGGTGCAGGAAGACCTCCTGGCCCAATGCCTGTTCCCAGAACGGGCATAAGGCAGGGTGATGGAGGAGGGCAAAGGCGAGCTTTTCTTCCAGCGCCGGTTTGTACGGTGGCGTGACGGCGACCCGGCCCTTCTTGATCGCATATTGGACGAGTTCGGATTTGGGAATGTTCAGGAGATCGAATAACTCATAGAAGCGGTAAATCAAGGCGATCGGCTGGTCGATTCCCTCGCTGGTGATCCAAAGGCCTTCTTCGGTGAATCGAATCTGACGAGGTTCCGCGCAATAGGCGTTGAGGCCAATTGCTCGAAGCTGGGCTGCGAGCCACGTCATCTCAGGTCGATAGTCTTTGGCTTCCTCCGACATCAGAATCGCGACGCATCCGGTATGCTGGGCGAGCTGGGCTCTCAGCATGGCTGCAAATCCCCGTACCATCCCCTCGGGGCCTCCCACGAGTGAGGGGCCGCCAACCTCCCCATCGGCATAGAGGGCTGAGAGGCATGCGGTCATGCCGATTCCTCCGGGAACTGAGTCGAGCTCGGTGATCACCATGCCGTCCTGAGTGGGGATAATATCCGGTCGGATGACTGCGGGAAGCTGGTCGCGAAACCGTTTCATCCGGCTGTACGTCAGCAGACCTTCCGGCTTTCCTTGGTCAAGGTATCCTGTGATCCAGGCTGGCTGGAGGCCGCGTATACTGTCGTTATAGAGGCGGTTCAGGGCTCGATAAAAAGAAAAAAGCTGCGGTCCGAGTCGGTAGAAAAAATCGAATTGGCCTTTCGTAAGAGGGAATGGTGCAGTGGCAATGCGCCAGGTCGTCGTAGTTGTGGTCACTTCTGAGGCTGGAGCCTGTCCGGGCAGAGATGGAAAGAGCCCAGCGTGGCTCAGCTGGTCACGAATGATTGCGCAACGATGTAGGAGGTTGGAGGTAGCCAAGTCAGACAGAGGCGGTATCCGTGTCAATGAGAGCCCCTCATTTCGAGGCATCAGAACTGTAACACGGCCCTTAGGACCGTACAAGGGGCGAGAGGAGCGGTGGAAACAGTGACATGCCTTTGGCACTTTACTGGAAGGGTGCTAATATGAGCCGCACACTGATTGGAATCCTTTCATGTCCGTATATCATATACTCATGAGCTGGTAGGCGGGTCCGTGACACCACCGATTGTATTGCCACAACTCGTGCCGAGCCGCACCTGTCTCCAGTGCGATGTCTGTTGCCGATTTCCGGACCCCGATAGCGCCCTCCGTCCGTATTTTACTGAGAACGAAATCGCTGGTGCTTTGGCTGGGGGCGTTGAAGAAACGGCCTTTCCCAATCAGCGGGGGTCACAGGTCATCCTGGTTCCCGAGCCTCACGGAAACGGGTATCTCTGCCCGGCATTCGAAACAGCAACCTCAACCTGTCGCATGTATGAGCAGCGTCAGTTCGATTGTCAGCTCTATCCCTTGGCCCTGATGTGGGATGAGCCGCACGAGCAGGTATTGCTGGGGTGGGATACGAAATGTCCGTTCATGCGAGAGGAGATTCCATCGGAGATTCAACGTCATGCCGATCTGGTGATGACGTTGTTCGATCGACCGGACATCCGGGACCATGTGGTCGCGCATCCTTGTCTCATCGGGCGGTTTCAGGGGGACGTGGTCGCGCTCGCCCGCCTTCCGCGTCTCACCGAAACCGTGGTCGGTCAGTGGGGGCCTGTGCCGCTGCATCGGCTTACGCTGGACGATATTCCACGCATGACGATGGCCTTGGATCGGTCTGAGTTGTGCCGCCCTCAGTCGCTCGCGGCGTATTCGCCGGCCTCTCACTACATGTGGAATGGATTACTGGCCTATTGGTGGATGGAGCTTCAGGGGGCCTTGTGCCTCTTCGCGCAATCGCCGGATGGCTGGTTCATGCCGCTGCCTCCGATCGGAGCCGGCTCGATCGATGCGCCCCTGTTTGACGCGATGGGGCTGCTGCGGCGCTGGAACGGTGATTCGGCAGTCAGCCGAGTTGAGAATGTGTCTTCCCAGTTGGTGCCGGAGTTGGAGCGGCTGGGGTATCGTGTGACGCCCAAGGAACCGGACTATTTATATCGCGCGGTGGACCTCGCATCCTTGGCGGGCGACCGGTATAAGTCTCAACGCGCATTGTGCAATCGATTCGAACGAGAGCAGTCCTTTGAGATGAACTCCTATCAGATTGGCGATCGTCAGGACTGTCGTGCCCTCCTAGGGGATTGGTCGCAGCAGAAGCAATCGAAAGGGTTCGAATCGTTTGGGGACATGCTGTTGGCTGATGCAGCGCCGGCACACGAAGTCGTTTGGTCTCAAGCGTCAGCCCTTCGAGTCATAGGGAAAGTCGTCAGGATACACGGCCGGCTGTGCGCTTATACATTCGGCTATTGGTTGACGAGCACGACATTCTGTGTCCTCTTAGAGGTGACGGACCGGACTCTTCCGGGTCTGGCGCAGTATCTATTTCGGGAGACCTGCCGGACTGCCATGGCGGAAGGGGCCGAATACATCAATGCAATGGACGATGCAGGTCTTCCTGGATTGCGCGCATCGAAACAGGCCTATCATCCCGCCATGCTGATTCCCAACTTTGTGGCCTTCCCGATGCGTGAATCATGAAGACTGCAATGGCCTTATCATTCCTCGATCTTCGCCGCTATCGGTGGTTGCCCTATCTCCTGATCGCCATGACCCTATTCGCGGTTCTCGTCGGTATCGGTCTGATTCGGTTTGTCGAATCTCGCCTCGTGGCGGCGACAGGAGGAGAACTCACGCTGGCCGCGGCGGAAGTGGCCGAGAAACTCGACAGGATGCTGTTCGAACGCCAGGGTGACGCCCTCATGATGGCTCGAGCCGTTTCATTGCGCACCTCCGATCCGAAATATCTTTCCGAATATCTGAAGTGGATGAAGACGACATATGCCCCGGTGTATCTGTCGTTAGCGGTGATGAACGTTCAAGGTACGGTCGTGGCGTCGACGGAGCCTTCGCTGGTAGGGCGCGACTATAGCCGTGCCGCATCGTTTATCGCTGCGCGTGCGACGCGACGACTCGACATTGCCGATGTTGCGGTACAGGATACCGGGGAGAGTAGTGTCGACACCATCGCGTTTACGGCCCCGATTTTCGACTCGCATGACACGTACCTGGGTGTTGTGACGTTGCAGGTGGGGGTCCCATTTTTGGAGGAAGTGACGACCAGAACTATTCGCTCACTTGAGTCTCGACCAGGAGCAGAAGCGGGGGAGCGAATCGAGTACAAAATGTTGACGAAGCAAGGCAGGGTATTTGTCGACTCAGATCTGTCCCACAAAGGGGCCATCAATCTCAAAGCGCTGAGACTCCCTTCGGTGCTGTTGAGCGAGACCGGTGTGCCGGGGTTTATCGAGGAAGAGCACCTGCAACGGCACGTCCAGGTGGTGACCGGCTACGCGCAGACCAGGGGCTTTGGAGAGTTTGCTGGACTGGGCTGGTCGGTCTTGGTGCGAATGGATCGACAGGACATCCTGGCGCCTATTCATACCTTTTTATGGAAAGTTGGGATCGCCGGCGGGGTGGCCTGGATTCCCATGCTGGGACTGTTGTTCTGGGCCACGACACGATTGCGCGCAGAACATCGACAGGCGCAACAGGAAAGTGCCTGGGCAAAAGCCGCTGAAGCTGCGTTGCTCCAGAGCCAGGAACGAAATCGAGCCATCGTCGATACCGCGCTTGACGGGGTGATCACCATCGATTCGACGGGGATGGTGACCGATTGGAATGCGCAGGCCACGGCGATTTTTGGATGGTCCCGCGAGGAAGCGCTGGGACGAGCTCTTGCTGAAACCATCATTCCCGAGCGAGATCGTCAGGCGTATGAACATGGCCTCCGCGAATTTCTTCGGACAGGGGCGGGAGCGATCTTGAGCCGCCGGATTGAAATTGTCGCCCAACACAAGGATGGGCAGGAGCTACCCGTTGAGCTTGCGGTGTCACCGGCAAAAATAGGGGATGCGTATATCTTCAGCGCCTTTATCAGGGACATCACCGACCGCCGCCGGGCTGAACGGCGTCTCGCCTCTCAATATGCAGTAACCCGCGTCCTCGCCGAGGCGACGACCCTGGAAGAGGCAGTCCCGAAAATTATTCAGGCCATCGGGGAGAGTTTGGAATGGGATCTGGGCCTGTTCTGGCGGGTGGATAAGGCGGCTGGGGTGCTGCGCTGTCTAGATCAATGGAAGGCGCCATCCGTGCCGGCCGATCCGTTTACCCTGGACACCTGGCAACGCGTGTTGACACGCGGCGAAGATTTTCCCGGACGTATTTGGAGCAGCGGCAAGTCGGCTTGGGTGGCGGACGTCACGACGGATGCGAACTTCAATCGTGGAGCGCTGGCTCGACAAGTTGGGTTTCACGGAGCCGTTGGATTTCCTATTTTAGTAGGACATGAGATCGAGGGTGTCATCGAATTCTTCAGCCGTCAAGTACGGCAGCCCGATGATGAGTTATTGAGGATGGTGGAAGACATCGGTCTCAAGATCGGCCAATTTGGCGAGCGAGCTCGAACGGAAGGTGTGTTACGGGAAACCGAGGCGCAATTGCGACAGGCACAGAAGATGGAGGCGGTGGGGCGATTGGCTGGCGGCATGGCGCACGATTTCAATAATCTCCTCACGGTGATTCGAGGGTACAGCGAGTTGCTCCTGGGCCGCCTGGGGGCCACCGATGATATGCGGAAAAGCATGGAGGAGGTGAAGAATGCGGCGGATCGGGCCTCCGGGCTGACCCGTCAATTGCTGGCGTTCAGCCGCCGTCAGTTCATTGCGGCGAAAATCCTCGATCTCAATGCCCTCGTTGCCAATATGGGCAGCATGTTGCGGCGTCTCATCGGTGAAGATATCATCGAACTCAGCCTCGAACTCGATGCGTCGACCGGCGCCATCAAGGCAGATCCTGGACAGGTCGAGCAGATCATCATGAACCTGGTGGTCAATGCGCGCGATGCGATGCCCAAGGGCGGGCGACTGACGATCGAAACCACGAATGTGACGATTGGAAAAGAGCCAAGCCTGGAGGCCGTGGGGGTGGCGCCGGGATCGTATGTGTTGCTGGCGGTTCGTGATAACGGCCATGGGATGGATGCTGAGACCCGATCGCATCTATTCGAGCCGTTCTTCACGACGAAGGAAAAAGGGAAAGGAACGGGATTGGGACTCTCGACCGTCTATGGCATCGTCAAGCAGAGCGGAGGAAGCATCTTTGTGGAAAGTGCTCCTGATCGTGGCACGACGTTCCGGATCTACTTCCCACGGGTCAAACAAGAGGTATCGGGGCCGACTGGGGCGGTCGAAGTGGCCGATCCAGCACGTGGCAGAGAAACGATCCTCTTGGTCGAGGATGAGCCGGCGGTTCGCGGTCTTGTGCACGAGACGTTGCGGCTCCATGGCTATATGGTGCTGGAGGCGCGTCATGGCATTGAGGCTCTTCTCACCAGCGCAAAACATGTGGGCCCCATCCATCTGTTGTTGACGGATGTCGTCATGCCACAGATGAGCGGGCCTGAAGTTGCGGAGAAGATTCTTACCGTTCGGCCAGAGATTAAAGTGCTCTACATGTCGGGGTATCCGGACCATCCGGTGTTTGACCAAGGTGGCGTGAGCCGCCAGACCGGGTTCCTGCCGAAGCCTTTCTCTCCCCCCGTGCTGGCGCAAAAAGTGCGCGAAGTCTTGGACAGTGTGAAAGCCGCATAGCAAGATGCTGAAAAAGTCCGCCAGCGGCGTTCTCCCCTCGAAAGCATCCTCAACGTATCCCGAGGCTACGCCTCCGGTGCTTTCATCGGCTGCGGCCTTGCTGGACGGCCTTTTTGAGTATCTTGCGGGAGCGTTGTCCAGTTGCTCTGCATGTGCAGAGCCACGAGGTTCTTGCGAGCCAACATAGTTTTTTCAGAGCCTGCTCGGCCACACCCGGTTGTTCAAACCAGATCGCTTGATCTTCGGCCTCGGTTCCGTTTATCGTGGCGGCACCGAACCAGATAAACCAAATAGACGAGACAGACTAGAGAGACACAGCGATGCAGCAGGGACGCGAACTCGACATCGGGCACTATCGAATTACGCAAGAGCCGTTCTATGCGGAGGTCCGTGGCGAGATCGGTTTGTTCACGATCGCCGCGAACAGCAAGATGCCGGTTATGCTCAAGGGGCCGACCGGATGCGGCAAGACTCGATTCATCCAGCATATGGCCTACAAGCTTGGACGTCCCTTGATCACGGTGGCCTGCCACGAAGATCTCACCGCGTCCGATCTCGTAGGGCGGTATCTACTCAAGGGCCAAGAGACGGTGTGGGTCGATGGGCCGCTGACGCTCGGCGTGAAGCATGGCGCGATCGTCTATTTAGACGAAATCGTCGAGGCGCGGAAGGACACGACGGTCATCATCCATCCCTTGAGCGACGATCGCCGCTTTCTGCCGATTGAAAAGAAAGGCCAGATTCTCGAAGCGGCCGACGACTTCCTCCTGGTGATTTCCTATAACCCCGGGTATCAGAGCGTGCTCAAGGATTTGAAGCAAAGCACGAAGCAGCGCTTCATGGCGATCGAGTTCGACTATCCGGCGCCTGACGTAGAAATTACCGTGGTCGAGCGGGAAGCGGGAGTCAGTCACGACCTTGCAGCCAGTTTGGTCAAACTTGGTGGAAAGGTGCGGAACCTCAAGAACCATGGTTTAGAAGAAGGAGTCAGCACCAGATTACTGATCTATGCCGGAACACTCATTCGGCAAGGTGTGGCGACCGACCGAGCCTGTGATGTCGCGATTGCCCGCCCGATCACCGACGATCCCGATATGCAGCGCAGCATTCTGGAATTGGTGAAGGCCATTTTTTGATCCTATGGCTGGGAGCTCCCTGTCGCGGATGAATGCGCTGATCGTGCAGGATACCGAAGATGGAGCGATCCTGACTGTTTACGTCCAACCGAAAGCCTCTTCCACAGAGTGCGCGGGTTTTCACGGCGATGCGATCAAAATCAGAGTGGCTGCTCCACCGGTCGATGGCGCAGCCAACGACGAACTAATCCGATTTTTAGCCCGCCAATTATCGATTCCTATTACATCGGTGCGGATTCACTCCGGCGCAGGCGGACGGCATAAACGTGTTCTCGTGAAAGGGGCCACCGCGCAACTGGTGATGGCTCGTTTGAAATTTGGGCATCAGCAAGGGCAGGCGAAGCCATGAGGTACAGAGGTCTGTCTCTCATCTGGGTTTCGCTGTTGCTCGCTGCCTGTTCGACGGCGCAACCTATTTTGTATCCCAATGCGCATATGCAGTCGGTGGGGAAGGAGATCGCAGCACAGGATATTGAGGGTTGCCGTCAATTGGCAGAAACAGCAGGGGCTGAGCAAGGCAATGGGAAAACCGGCCGTGTGGCGACCAGCACTGCGGTTGGGGCCGGAGCGGGCGCGGCAGCGGGAGCGGTGGGCGGAGCCATCTCAGGTTCAGTAGGCCGCGGTTCCATGATCGGGGCCGCGACTGGGGCGGTGTGGGGATTACTCATGGGATTGTTTAGGGCGTCAGGATCGTCGCAACCGAACCAGGCCTACACGAATTTCGTGAATCGATGTCTGCAAGAGAAGGGATATGAGGTGACGGGATGGCAGTAGTAGGGGAGGGCTGGGACGGAGGGGGGACCTCTATGCTCGCGGAACGCGCGGCCTGAGAAGGCCCTCGTTCGACGCGCGCACTTGAGGTCTCCCCCTTCCATCCCGCCACGAGTTGGGGGAGGAGTGGGTGGGGAGAATGGCGCGCGCGGTCGAGCACCGACCCAACTGCCCCCTCATAGAAAGAGGGGATGAATGATCAAGAAGTCAAAGTGGCAGCGGCTCATCATTATTGCTGGAATAGCCTTTGGTCTCATCGCTTGTGCGGGGCCGGAGCCGATGTTGCGGTCGAATGCGAAGTTCCAGCTGCAGGGGCGGGAGGCGGCGAAGCTTGAAGTAATCATGTGTCAACAGAAGGCCGAGGCGGCCGGCTTGAAGCCTGGCACCGGCAGTCGAAGCGGCAACGTAGCTGCGGGAGCAGGGCTGGGTCTGATTAGCGGCGCCGCAGTCGGGGCATCGGCCGGACTTATTGGTGGAGTGGCAGGCGTGACAATTGGGGCGGCAGCAGGAGGCGCGCTTGGAGTCATCATTGGGTCAGTGGGCGGCGCCTATAGGCCGCTGGATCCGGATCCTCCGTACGGCGATGCGGTAGTGCGGTGTTTGCTTGAAAAGGGGTATGACGTGAGTGGCTGGCAGTGAAGAGCGCCCTCCTTGCTCGCGGAACGCGCGGCCAGCTTCCTTGCTCGCAGACCGCGCACGATGAGAATGTGCTCGCTTGAGCAAAGAGCGCGCTTTGGCGCGCTCGGGTGGGCGGGTGAGAAGGGGGCGCGCAGTAGAAGCTGATCCGCCCATCCCGCCACCTCGCCACGAGTTGGGAGAGAGAGAAGGAGACTAAAAAGTTTTGTTGGAGTGGCAGTGAAGGGAGGGTCTCGCAGCAAGGGCATCTCTTTGCTCCCGGAACGCGCACGATGAAACAGTGCTCGTTCGACGGCCGCAGTCGGGATTGCCCTGACTGCGAGACCTGAGAGAGTGAAAAGGTTAGAATAACGAAGTGCAGCTACTAGGAAGGGGCTGCACACGGGTGAGGGGACCGTCTCGGGGCGGGCGGGTGAGAATACCGCGCACATCGGGCAAATCAATGGTCCCTAGAACCTTTTTCAGCTCGAAGGAGTCAGAAACAACTGTTTCTGGGATGCTCTTCTCTAATAGGCCAAGAATGGCCCAGTGCCGAGCACCGACGTTTTCCCACTGAGCCCGACATAGACCGTCCTGCCAAAAAAGAACGGCAGTCCCCAGTCAAACGTCCCCGAAAAAACTGCTGGTCCACCGACATTGTTTATGGCGGCATGCCCTGAAGACAGCAAGGGCATGGGATTGGCGATCTGAAAGTTGACCGAGCTTGATGGAGACCCTGACGATCCCGTGTTGACCGCCGAGAAGTGTAAGGGAGAAGAAGGGCAGTACAGCAAAGACAATGCACCGGGACACAGCGGAATCGACAAAGATGAGTCACTGAAGAAGAGGACATTGGAGCCAGAATCGATGATGCCTGGCTGCTGAGTGCTGGTGCTCGGGCTGGGGTGAAAGCGTGTCACGATGCGGCCCGATGAGTCGGTCGGCAACACCGTAACTCCGGAAGGTTGGTTATTCGATGCTGTTCCGATGCCGAGGATGAGCGAACCGGTGAGGGAGGGCAATCCGCTGGCCGGCACAGACGGCAGGGCGACGATGACCCCGTTGTTATCAACTGGCAGAAGTCCGACGGGATTTTGGACCTGTTGGGAAGGCGAGACTGTGACCGCCGCACAAGGGAGAGGCATGCAGTTGTAGTAAAACCCGCCGTCGAACTGAAATACCCCAACGCCCAAGATGCCATTGTGACCGACTTGAGAAGGATCCGAAACGACCGCAGCGACGCCGCAGATGTTCGAAGCGGGTTGCCCGGCGGAGGTGTATTGTCCTGCGAAGGTCGGATCGACAACTTGGATTGGCACGGACACAGCCGGCTCCTTGGCCAGAATAACATCCACAGTTTGAACGGCCCCCCAGTCGGTGCCGCCTCCAAAGTACATGCATTCACCGATGTGGCTGGATGGGAGTGTGAGCGTCAGCGAAGAGGCAAAAATCCGGAGCCCGGACGATCCGGTATCTACCAAAATATCCGAGATCGTTTGGCAGGTTGAGGTGCCGGGCTGGCAAATGGTGATTTGGGTGCAGGGGGCATTAGCAAATGTGCAGATGGCAGCTGAAGAGGGATTGACGGTGATGGTGAGGACATTGGAACTAGAAGGACCGGAAAGGCCAGAGGGACTGGAGTCCCCTGAACTCCCACAGCCCAGCAGGCTGGTAACCGCCATGCCGACAAGAACCGCCGCACATCGTTGGTGGATCATTGGATCATCTCTGTTGTAACTCCGGGAGGGAGGAGTGAGGGAAGATAGGCTCTTCCGCGGACGTCTCCCGCATGGCCTCCCGTTTCGACCACGAGATGGGGGGCGTGGATGCGGGTCCCTCCGCGCCGCACAGGCCCCGTTGAGGCGGCCTCCGCCGATGCCACTTGATACTCCTGAAAATAGGCGCCTAAGAGCGATGGTAAGTTTGGAGGTCTTCTCCCTCTCCAGGCCACGGCAAAGACCGTATTTCCAGACACATATTCCCTCAACACGAGATCCGATGTGGTGATTTCTTGGATGGTGTGGCGCTGTGCCGGGATCATCTGGATCTGTCCGGCAAGTGCAAGACGATCCGTTTCGACAGAACTCGCAGGGTCCCCCAAGACGGCCCAGGTTCTGGGGAGATCGATGATCGCGATCATACTAAATACCACTACCATCTCAAGAACTAGCCGATGCTTCATTACATACCTCTGGCAGCAAAGATCTGGCAGCAATCAATGAATTGCGGCCCATATCAATACCTTTGGCGTTATCCTAGGACAGAGAGAATCCATGCTGTGCCTCAACACCACAGTCGAGCAATACCCCATTGGGGGGGCTGGTCTAAGACCAAGGAACCGCAATCTCTGTGCTGGAACGGCTGCCACTCATTAATAGGTTGATTATTGCTAGGAGAAGAGCAGCCGGCATATGGGGAAGGACCAGGGACGCGAGAGCGCGAGGCGCTTAATTATGATGGGAGTTCATGTGATCGGAACGGCTGTTCAGGACGAGGGAGATTCTTTTGCCCCAAGGTCCAGTGCAAAAACATTTGTTTTTGAGCAGGCCAGAGGATAATTCATATCATTGGGAAAATCGACCAACATTCCGTACGATCTCAGAGGGAGGTTTTTGAAACAGGTAAGGCGGACGTTTCTACAGGAAAGGATCTTAGACGTTTCTAGCGGTCGAGAACAATGGTGGAGGGCAGGTGAAGCTATTCCACCACTGAGTTCCAGGGATGAGGATGAAGAAAAGGTCTGGTCCCTTGAAGAGACTCAGCACAGGCTGCTTCTGCAGTCGGTCACTACGAGGTTGGTGAGTTTTTCGCCTGCGTCGAGTTCGAGCGTCAGCCAGGCTAGCCCAGACATCTGTTCTTCTTTGTGGGGTCCCGATCCTTCTTCGATCAAGCTGACAAGGTAGTAGTGCCCGGCTGGAATCTTGGTGAACCAGAAATGTCCGGTGGGGTTGGCTCTGGTTGTGCGGAGATAGGGGGCCAACCGTTTTTCCATCCGTAACTGAGTCAGCGCCTCCTGCGGGCAGTCGGTCGGAGTGCGTGGAGTGGCTGCGGCACTTTCAGTTGAAGCAGGAGTTTCTGTCGCTGAACAGGGTGTGGTTCTGACGCTGTGATCAAACCAATAACGTGTGTAGGGAGTGACGGGGATGAGGTGGACTGGAGCGCCTGCTTGGGTAATGGCCTTTCCAGATGGCGATGCAAGAAATGCCTGTCCGGCTAGAGTGCTTCGCCCCTTTTGTTTGTAGGCGAATAAGTCTTTTTCGTTAAAGACTGGCGGTTGTGCTGTCTTGGCGGGAGACACATTGCCAGGCTCGGCGGCCTGCACCTTGTTGGACCAGAGGATTCCAAATAGGAGTAGGGTGACTGCGGCGCACAGAAGTTGGTTGCGCAGTGGCATGGCAATTACGATGTAGGTGAGGACGACTCTGGTGTGTCGCCCAAGGGTTTCGGTGTCGCAGTTGCCTTGTGTTTGAGGGCGCGGCCTTTGTCGGGGGTTGGATCAGTGACGATGCCATAGACCTCCCGACCTTCGTGGCCTTCCGGGAGATATTCCGTGATCGGCAGGCCGTCTTCACGGACAAATAACAGGCAGTGGCAGTATTTGTAGATCTGCATTTCGTCGCAGGCGCACATCCAGCGGCGGAGTTTGGCCTCCGCTTGTTTATCCTTGTAGAAGTTACAGGGGCAGAGGGGTTTGCCCAGCTCATCCATGTGCATCGCGAGGCCCTTGACCACGGCTTCGGTGACTGTGGGTATGGGATGCATCGCGGTTCCGCTCTTCTCCGCGAATCCCTTCACATACTTCCACATCTTGTCGAGACTCTCTTGCTTGGGCTCTGCCATCGCAACTCCTTTGTCAAAAGACACTGGGCGAGGGTTAGAAGAGGGACCTGCGCCGCACGGGTACAGTTTACAAGCGCTAGGGCGTCCTTTACAATCCAGCTCTTCCCAACACTTCCTGCAAATTTCGTCGGATCGGATCGAGAATGGAGATGTCGGATACTCATAAGTTATTGATTGCCAAACTGGCGGAGGAGCTGGGAACGGCTACAGCTCAGCATCTAGTTTCCCTCCTCGTCGAGGCTGTTGAGATACCGAATGGAGTGGAAGGTGTCTTGCTGTTGCTCGACGAGTTGCATGGGATCTCGCCGAAGGTTTCTTGCGCCGCGATCGAGTCGTTCCCTAATTTGCAACAGCGGGGCCGGCTCAGCGATGCGGTGGCCTGGCTGGATCTGGGAATTGCGTTGGCCGAATCTTCCGGTGCGATGGGGCTGAAGTACTTCAAGGAGAGCCCGCTGGTTCTGGGTTTGATCGAGCCACCATCGATCCGGTCGTTGGTGCTGAAAACCACGTTGGAGTTGGCCGAGCGGGATGCGAATGTTGCGTTGGAATTTCTCCGCGTGTCGCCGGAAGTGGTGACGGTTATCCCGCCGGATCGGCTAGGGGCTTGGTTGGAGATTGGGTTCGAACTGACGCAGGTCGATTTTGTCGTCGCGCTGGAGTACATCCGCCAAATTCCCGCGGTCGCCCGCGTGTTACCTCTTCACGATGCCAGGGCCTGGGCGACATTCGGGTTGAAACTGATTTCCCCGAATAGTTTAGGGAAGACAGACTATTTTGGGACCATCGAATTCCTCCGTACCAGTCCGCTCATTCTCGGCGATCACAAAGACCTGTCGGTGCGGGCCAAGGTTATCACGGTTGGGTCGTTGCTGGCC
>JBDSDL010000033.1:0-8283 GCA_039920585.1 Nitrospiraceae bacterium
AATGAAACAACCTACCTGGGCTGGTGTGCGAGCAATCGTCTTGGCAGTCACGGCTCTGTTCCTCCTGCCGCTACAAGCTCAAGCCGAGCGGAATTGGGAATTTTCAGCAGGTGTGTTCGGAGGGAAAGCCTACCATTCAAATGAAAACATGAAGTATAGCGATGGCCAAGGTGGCGTCGTCATTGCTGGTACCGCGCATGGCGTTACTCTCAATGACGCGCCGACATTTG
This sequence comes from Nitrospiraceae bacterium, assembly GCA_039920585.1. Lineage (GTDB taxonomy): Bacteria > Nitrospirota > Nitrospiria > Nitrospirales > Nitrospiraceae > Palsa-1315. The sequence continues at coordinate 231 of JBDSDL010000033.1, forward strand.
GCGGAAAACTTACAGCTTGGCATCTTCCCCGGCTATATAAATGGCAACCGCAAATTGGTCTTGAGCTCGACTGGACACGGTTTACTGCAGATCTCCATCCGCAAACCGTTGGTGCCGAAGGAACTGTCAGCGTTCCTGGATTTGAGTTGGGCAGCGTCACATTCCTCGCACCCATCGACTTCAGCGTCAATGTATTGGCCGCCAATCTTCTATTCCGCTACCCAATCGGGGCGACGCCGGAAATGCCGCAAGGGCGTTGGTATCCATACGTGGGGGGAGGTCTCGGCGCTCAACGTGCGAGCATGACTTTTTCAGGATTTCAGGAGACCAGTTACTCCCCGGCAGTCCAAGGACTCGTCGGGGCAAAGTTCTTCCTGATCAAGAACCTGGCCATCTTTGCCGAAGTGAAACGGACCACGGGCTGGAACGAGTTTGATTTTGAAGGTTCTGGGGCTCCGCCAGGATTCTCCTCGAAATTCACCATCTCCTCAAACCACATTGTGGCTGGAGTGGCGTTGCATTTTTAGGATTAGACAGTAGAAAAACTGAAGCGGTGTATTCAGGCTACCGACTCTATCGGCGGGCTTTCTCTTCTTGTTCTTCGAGCGTCTTGCAGTTGATGCAGAGGGTGGTGACTGGACGGGCTTTCAGTCGCGGATAGGGAATCTCTTCTTCGCAGCGCTCACAAATGCCATAGATATCTTGGTCCATTCGAGCAAGCGCCTCATCGATCTTCTTGATCAAGCGTTGCTCGCGCTCACGGATACGCATCAAAAAATTCTGTTCAGCTTCCGCAGACGCCTGATCGCTGACGTCAGGGAATGCCTCCTGCCCGTTGGGATTGGCGAGACCCTCGACCGCCTCCTCCAACATAGCCTTGCGCTGTCGCTCAAGGTCACGACGAATCGCCGCATACTTTTTCCCTTGAGATGATTTCTTAGCTTTGCGCTTGGCTGTGACAGACTTGGCTGCCGATGGAGTGGGCGAAATACGCTTGGCGGAAGAGACTATCTTCATACTGCAACCTACCTGAAGAGTAAAACCGTCCGAAACCAGAAAACTATAGCAGGGGCCTGGAGGGTGGTCAATGGGCAACGTGAGCCCGTCAATCTTGCCCGGTCTATCTGGTTTGTTTTGTTTATCTGGTTGATTTGGTTCATCTGGTTAGTTTCGTTCAACCGAACAAACGAGACAAACCAAATAACAGTCTTGCTAAAGATCCCGACGGCCTTCGATGGATTTCAGCAACGTCACGTCGTCGGCATACTCGATATCCATCCCGACTGGAATGCCATAGGCGATACGCGAAACCCGGGCTCCGAGAGGCTTGAGTTGATTCGTTAAATAGATGGCGGTTGCCTCTCCCTCGATCGTCGGACTCGTCGCGAGGATCACTTCTTCAATCCCTCCAAGCTTCACCCGATCGACCAACTCCTCGGCCCTGATATCGGACGGTCCGACGCCGTCCAATGGAGACAAGGCGCCGAGTAACACATGATACAAGCCGCGGTAGGCCCCCGCCCGCTCGATGGCATAGGTCGTACTCGGTTCTTCCACTACCAGAATTCTTGTCCGATCCCGCTTTGGGTCGAGACAAAATTCACAGAGTTCTCCCTCGGCGATGTTCCGGCATTGCCGGCAAAATGAGAGCCTGTCTTTGACGGCGCGTATCGCCTCGGCCAGGCGAAGCGCATCTTCTCGCTCGGCCTTCAAGACATGAAACGCCAATCGCTGCGCCGTTTTTTGGCCGATGCCTGGAAGACGGACTAACTCGCGCACCAACCGTGCAAGTAAGCCCTGTTGATCAACTGCCATAACGTGATCGCCTGCTAGCAGGATGCTGAAAAAGCCCGCCAGCAGCGTTCTCGCATCGTTCAGACCCTCCACGTCGAGAAGGAATGCCGCGGATGTCTGAAGTGCTGGAGGGGGCTTTCCGTTCGCCAAGATCCATTGAACGGGCGAACGGCCCACACGAAGTGCAGTCGGTACCTCCTCGGCACTTCACTCGCTGCGGTCTTGTTTGGGACAGGGCGCGTCTCGGCGCGCCGGGGTTGGGCGGGTGAGAAGCATGGCCTTTTTGAGCATCCTGCGTGAGCGCTATCCTCTTGCCCCAGTGGAGCAAACCATCGAAGTTCTCACCTGCCAACATAGTTCTTCCGCACCTGCTAAAGCAGTCCGGGGACGTTCATCCCGCCAGTAACCGATTTCATCGCATCCGCCATCATCTCGCGAGCCTTCCTGAGGGCATCGTTCGATGCGGCCATGACTAAATCTTGCACCATCTCCACATCGCCGCTTTTCACCACTTCGGGATCGATGACGATGCCGACTAGCTGCATGGCCCCATTCGCGGTGACCGTCACACTGCCACCGCCGGCCGTTCCGGTCACCGTCTTCGACGATGCCTCTTCCTGTACCTTCGCCATTTGCGCCTGCATCGCCTGCGCTTGCTTCAACAGATTTCCCATGTTGCCCATCGGGTTCTTCATTCCTCAACCTCCTTCTGATTCGACACCGATCTGACCTCTGCGAGTTCTGCGCCGAATATCTCAAGCGCCTGCTTGACGACAGGATGTGCCCGCGCTTGCTCAAAGAGTGCCAGCCGTTGTTCTTTTTCCTTCGCCGCCCTGAGCTGTGCCATTGTCGGCCCGGAGGGGTCCAGCTCGGACAATTCGGTAATCCGCACCCGAACGGTCTGACCGCTCAATCGTTCACAGATCGATGTGAGCACCGCCATATTGTCAGGATTCTCGATCATCCCCCGGGCCGCCATCTCCTGCTTGGCAAATCCAACTGTCACCACATGACCATCCACACCCACAAACCGCCCTCTCTCTAAAAAGGCGGCAATCCTGGAAGAGGTATTGCCCACTTCCTCTTGGACCTGTTCCCAATTCAGCGTCACCGCAACCCGACCATCAACGGTTGGACGCGATGCCATGGGCATTGGAACCTTCACCTCGGCAACCGTGCCAGGGGATCTGATATTCGTGGGGCTCGTTGAAAGGCCTCGTGGAAACGCCGTGCTTCCGACAACAGGAGGCCTCGGCGGTATCGAAGCAGCTGGCATAGGAATAGCCGATTGAGGAGACCGTGGAGGCAAAGCGGGCGCTGGGTCTGTAGAACGAGCCGGTGAGACCGGCTGGCCCGTGCGCACTGGAGCCTGCTGAGATGGACGTGCCGTCTGAGTGTGTTGCACTGTTTGTCCTGGCTTTTCATCCGCTCGACGCAGCAACCGCGTTGCGCGCACGGCCGCTGTTTCGAGCACGAACCGGGGATGGGCACTGAGCCTGAGCGAGTCCTCCGCTTGCGTGAAGATTGACAACAATTCCTGAAGCAGTTCAGGCGAGAACGCGCGCGCGTCAGTGGCCATCTGAGTAAGATCTTCCGCTGAGGCCTCGATCAACCCCTGCCATTCTTGGGCTGATGGCACCACCGACACCACCAACATGTTGCGCAGATACTCGACAACCTCTGCACAATAGGCCCGCAGATCGTGCCCCTGGTCCAATAGCTGGGCCAGCACGCGAAGCCCTGCGGCGCTTTCCTGGGCCGTGATCGCCTGAATCATGGCACGAACGAGTTCTTGTGGAACCGCTCCCAACAGGGCTTCCAGATCCGCATGCACGACCGTCTTGCCGCCGAACGCCACCGCTTGGTCGAGCAAACTCAACCCATCGCGCATGCTGCCCTCGCTGGCTCTGGCAAGCGCCATCAGGCTCCGTTCCTCGATCACGATCTGGTCCTGATCGACCACATGGCGGAGCCGCTCGACAATCTCGGTTCGCGCAATCCGGCGGAAGTTGTAATGCTGGCAGCGGGAGAGAATCGTCGCCGGAATCTTGTGAATCTCGGTGGTGGCGAAGATAAACACGACATGCGGCGGCGGCTCCTCCAGCGTCTTCAACAGCGCGTTGAAGGCCGAGTTCGACAACATGTGGACTTCGTCGATGATATAGACCCGGTACTTCCCACGAAACGCCGCGAACTTGACGTTCTCGCGGATCTCGCGCACATCGTCCACGCTCGTATTGGACGCTCCATCGATCTCCATGACATCGACAGAGGTCCCCTGCGCAATTTCAAGGCAGTTGGAACAGGCGCCGCAGGGCTGGCCGGTCGGCCCGCGCTCGCAATTGAGCGCCTTGGCGAGAATTCTTGCGACCGTGGTTTTCCCCACGCCGCGGGTTCCGGAAAAGAGATAGGCTTGGGCAATTCTTTTCGTCGTGATGGAATTGACCAACGTCTGAACAACGTGCGACTGTCCGATCACGTCATCAAACGTGCCAGGACGATATTTGCGGGCAGAGACTTGGTAATCCACCGTCGCAGGGCTCCAGTTATAAGTTCTGAGTGCTGAGATCTGAGTGCTGAGTATTGAGCAACCGAAAGACCAAGCGTACTCTGTTTTCTGAATCTCAGCACTCATCGCTCAGCACTGTTTCAAAAAAGAGCGGGGCCAGGTGATCCTGGGGCACACAGAACTGACCGCTTACCGTTGCTTCCTTCCGGACCTGGCGGGGTTCACAGGGTTCTGTCGCACAGGGCCCAGCCCCTTCTTCAAGTTCAAAGTGTTGAGAACTGAGTGCTGAGTGAGTAAAAGATGTATCTTATTTCTATTTTCCAGATCTCAACACTCATCGCTCAGCACTTCGGTATGGCGGAGAGGGTGGGATTCGAACCCACGGTCCCATTGCTGGGACGCATGCTTTCCAAGCATGTCGATTCGACCACTCTCGCACCTCTCCATACCGATTTTGCAAGGCGGCATCTTAACACGCAGTCCGATGACCGGCAAGGTGAGCGCCAGCGGAAGAAAACTGTTCGTTGGTTTATTTGGTTGGTCTTGTTGGTTGCTTAAACAAGACCAACTCGATGAACAGAACAAACTAGATGAACCAGATAGACTGGGTTTGTCCCAGACGTGCGGGCATTTGAATTCCACCCTGCCACAATAATTTTTCAGCCTCCAGCAAAAGACGAGCGCGAGCAGTGAGTGGCTGATCATTCCCTGCCCTCAACTATATGCTCTCCGCACCCATATTCATTCCCTCCGTATTCGAACTCGTTTCGATTCTTCCGACGCCTGCCTGTGGCGAAATAGCCCACGTCACCGCAATTCAGCTACACAGATACAGAGCGATGCCTTCATCTCACATATCTGCCAAACTCTCTTCCTGTACGTACTTTCAATGAAATGGGCCCATCCATCCATGTCAACGGCATTGACTTTGCTTAATTAAAGATCTAATTGTGGCGGGACGAAATGACGCAACCGACGAGGACTGAGGTGTCCAGCGTTTCTTGTACATCAGTGAATTCGGTCAACAGTGGGGGGTGGAATATGAAGAATAGCTCTCGTACATCCATCATGATTGTTGCGGCATTCTTAATGGGATTTGGGCTGGGAGGCCTGTCGCTGCACTATGCCTCCGCCCAAGGGATGTTTGGGCTCTCGACGTCGGTGAGCCAGCTGGGGAGTGCGTTGGTGGAAATGCAGAAAAATGTCGATGATCTTCAGAAGAACATGGGGACGGTCAAGCAGGTCAAGGATCAACTGACCACTCTGTCACCACAAGGTGGGGGAATTCCAGGAGGAGACAAGCTGAAAAAAAGCAGTGATTCATTAAAAGACATGGTGCCGAAGTTTTAAGTGGCGTACATACGGCTCCATCGTGGAAGGACCAACCAACCTATGAATCAGATATTCAACCGTACCTCCGGTCAGGATTCAATCAGCCCCAAAACGTGTTTCGGCACGCCCTGAGTCATGATGGCGGGCATGGTTGCGCTGCTGGTGCTAGCCGGGACCACCGTGGCTTCAACTGAGCAGACTCCCATAGAGTCAGTGAAAGGCACCCTCGCTGAGGTGATCCAGATCCTCGATACGAAGAGCTGAAACAGCCGGGCCGCTCTGTCGAGCGACGACAGAAGATTGAGCACATCGTCAGGCAACGCGTCAGCTATGAAGACATGGCCAAACAAGCCCTGGGCGTGCCTTGGATAGAGCTGACTGACACCGAGCGGCAGGAATTCGTTGACCTCTTCGTTCAGTTGCTCCGAGACATGTTTGCCAGTCGAATTGACGACAATGCCGACGAGCAGGTACCTATCTGAACAGCAGGAAGAGAACTATACTGAGGTGAGAACAAAGCTGTTGGGCCAGAAAATAGATACCCTCCTAGACTTTCGGTTGACCGACAAAGTCGACCATTGGCATGTGTGCGATGTGATCATCGACGGCGCAAGCATCGTCAGCAACTACCGTGCGCAGTTCACCAGCATTATACGGAATCACTCCTACGCGGGGTTGGTGAATAAGATGAAAGAGAAAACACTCGTGGTGAAAGCGTTTGAAACGACCACGACTCCATGCTCTGCGGCAGAAACAGCGAGGGGTATGTTGCCGACCAGCCGGAACATCACACCGCCTATTTCCGGCAACCACTTAATGAATTGAGCTATACAACTACGGACTTGTTGGGGCTGAAAATCATTACCGCGCTCCACGCATCCTGCTGTGGGGATGGAATATGAGCATTCACTCATCTGGCAAGGAGAGTTTAATGAAGAAGGTTCTCTGTGGGTTTGCCATCGTAATGGTTGGGTGTTTGATAGGGGGACTGTTGTCCACGAAAGCCAATGCTCAAGATGCCGCTCCAGCTGCACCTGCCGCACCGACCGCCCCCGATGTCGTAACGTTGAAAAATGGCAGCGTCATTTACGGAGAAGTCATCGAAATGGCTGGCGGGGTATTGCAAATCAAGACGCCTGCCAGCCCCGACAATTTGCTGAAAGTAAACTGGAGTGACGTGTCTAAACTGTCTGTCAATCACCCCATCCCCTTTCACCTGAAGGAAGGGTCCGTGATTATGGGGACCGCCACGGCCGGACCGAATGGGACGTTGAATGTGCAGGCTGAACCCTTGAAAGGCACGCTGGAAGTCCCGATGGACTCCGTGGTCTCCATGAATCCCGTCATTCAACCTCCGGTCATCTATTCAGGCAGTGTAGTGGGTGCCTACTCTCAAACGACCGGAAACAGCCACTTGCGCACGGCCAGCTTGCTTGGAGATTTTGTGGCGCGGAGCGAACAGCTCCGGCTCACGATTAACGGTCGTTACGTCTACGGTGAGAACGACAATACTCTTGTGGCTCGCAACGCACGCGGGACAATCAAGCTTGATTTCTTTCTTACCAAACGGTTCTACTGGTTTGCCTCGTCCTACTTCGAAAACGATCGCTTTCAAGACCTGAAAATGCGAACCGCCCTCGCCACCGGACCCGGCTATCAATTCATCGAACGGGGAGACTTCTCCGGCATCCTCAAAGATATGACGTTCTACACCGAAGCCGGCGTCGCATACTTCAATGAGGACTTCCGCACGGCAGACGACAAGTCGAGTATTCGCGCTCGCGTGTCCATGAAGTGGAACTGGCCACTCTGGGACGATCGCATGACACTGTACCATTACAACGAAATTTTCCCCTCTCTCCAGAATTCGTCGGACTTCTTCCTCACGATGGATAACGGCGTGCGGTTCAAGATTTGGGACGGATTCGCGAGCGGCTTTCAAGTGACCACGCGCTATAACAACACCCCGGCGCCTGGCACCGGGGATACGGACAACTTGTATCTCGCGACCCTTGGATACAACTTCGATACAACTAGGAAACGATAGTCCCGACAGCAGCCAATGCAGTACACCTTAATCCTCAAGAGGAGGACCTATGCTGAAAGAGTTTAAAGAATTCGCCATGAAGGGCAACGTGCTCGACATGGCGATCGGTGTCATTATCGGCGGGGCCTTCGGGAAAATCATCTCCTCGCTGGTCAGCGACGTGCTGATGCCGCCGATCGGCCTGCTCTTGGGAGGCGTCGACTTCACAGGCCTGTTTCTCACCCTCTCAGGCACCGCTCAGCCATCGCTCGTAGCCGCGAAAGCCGCGGGAGCCCCGACGCTCAACTACGGGGTGTTCGTCCAAACCGTATTCGATTTCATCATTATTGCGTTCGTGATCTTCATGTTTGTCAAGCAGATGAACCGGTTCA
>JBDSDL010000034.1:0-6761 GCA_039920585.1 Nitrospiraceae bacterium
TGTCCGGAACCTCACCGGTCAGCGAGACGACCCCCGCATTGGTATGAACATTGATATCGGCATCCTTGAGACGCGAGTCCTTCGTCTGAGTCGAATCCTTCGCAATGTGCTCCTTGACACCTGCCGTAATGGCCTCATCCTTCTCCTCCTCTACCTCGCGTGCTGAAGCGGGAACCACCTCTAGGTCATTCCTCACCGTCTTGACGCCATCGAGCCCTGCGGTGATCCCCTCTGCCGCACGCTTCGCCGCGTCGGAATCGACCTTTCCTCGGAGCATCACCTGCCCCTCTGTCGTCTCGACTTCGATCTGTCTCCCTTTGACCCGGGAATCCGCAGCGAGGGCGATCTTGGTTTTCGCCGTCAGCCAGGAATCATTCACCAGCGTCTTTTCCTTGGATATGTCAACGGCGGTGGCGGGCACTGCGATAAGTACCACCCCGACAATCAGAGCGATGCTGAGCGTGAGCAAATAGTGTGTCTTCATGCCTTCTCCTTAAGCGAAATATGTCCGTGCTCGGCAATCCAGATCTTCTTGACGATTTCCCCTCTGCGCGTCATGTCCTTCGCAGCTACCGGTAGAGACCGCTGCTGCCACTGGACTGCCCACTTCATGAGTTCCTCTTTTCTCTCGCCGTACCGCTCCCGGACCAAGCTGACACAGGTACCACCGTACCGTTGCTGAAGCAGGCCGATAATCTTGTCGTAGCTCCCGTCGTTTTCCCGCAAGTCATTCTCCTTGAACTTGCCCCATTGCTGTTTGAGTGTGCCCTTGAGCTGCATCCATCTCCCTTTGAATTGATCCGCATGCATGGTTTCCCCTCCCTGTGTGAGATCGCCCTATCTCACTGTTCGTCTCGCTCTGGCCGCATCATCCATAGTCTCTCCGCTCGCCAGTATGGCGAGAAGATCGGCAGCGGTCTGGTCACAATTGCTCAGCTTGAAATAATTAATGCAGGGTGAGCGGTGTGGTATCGACCAGCGCTATTCCAACGAAGAGAACCAGCCCGACATTGCGCCTTCGGCTCTGAATCTAGTCACTGTCGAGCCACAATCAAAGTCAAGACGCCCCTTCTCGTCTCGTTCCCGGCCTAGGGACCCATCACCTAAAAGTTTGAAAATTTCCGCGGCCTGATCAAAATTGCTCAGATTGAAAGACTACAAAGAGCGTAACGTTCCATTATACGTGTGTTCCATCTAACCGAGGAGGCTCCCATGGTATCTATTCCAAAAGTCATCGGTGTCCTGTCGTGTGGTTTCTTGCTGTTCCTCGGGCTGTCCAATGCGGCGCAGGCAGGGAATGTGCCTGGGGCCTCAGACGTGATGAAAACTGACTCCGTCACTGATCGACAAGGCTTTCAATCTGATGACGACAAGCAAAAGAACGTAGACGATAAGAAGGGAAGTACCCGCGCAGAAGATGCCACGACGATCACGGGCGAACTGTTCCGCGTCGAAGACGGGAACTATTTCGTCAAGGTGAAGGATGGTAAGGAAATACGTTTGCATACAGATAAAACGACCCAAATGATGGGAGAAATCAAGAAGGGGGATCGCATTGAGGCGCAGGTGAACAATCAGAATCACGCGCTGTCGATTCGCTCGGCCCGAGGAACTGAGAAGTAATTGTCTCGGTGAACGCCGGCAGGTCGCTACGCCATTAGGGTAGCGACCTGACCTGAGAGATTATCGACGCGCTTGGTCGCTTGCGAGCGAGGGTCCCGGCCTGCAGGAAAGGACTCCACGGGTTCCAGAGACTGTTTCCCTCGCGCTGACAATCACGGGTACCCCCAGAAGCCATAGAGTTTTGTGTTCCAAGCTCTGACGCCGCTCGATCACGTGCTTCGTCAGGCGGTCCCAATCCACGTCTGCCTTCTCCGCTTGGGGAAACATCTTTCCCTCCTCCTCTTCGATATGGTGCGTGACGTGTTCGCTCAGGACCGTAAACTTGGCATTGTAGCTCTCGTCCTCGGGGTTAATTCCTTTGAGCTCGTTGATCAGCACGTGAACGACATGGTGTTCCGCGAGCGCGGCATCCGTCAGGCCGTGCTCATCCACGTGTTCCTGCCAGGCAGGGTAAATCAGCTCCTCCTCGAGTGTTGCGTGGACTTCCAAGGCTGAGAGAGCTGCCGTCACGATGTTCCGTTTCTCGGACTTATTCGTCGTGTTGCCAAACTGGTCAAACAGCTCTTTGAGCTTTTGATGGTCTTCGCGGAGCATCAACGTGATGAAGGTTGCCCTGGCATCGATCGTGTTTTCGTGATTCGCCATACATCCTCCTCATGTGTGTGTCGCGTTTCGCGTGTCGTGCTGAACGTCCGATCCTCGTGTCGACCTACAGTTGGGGAGGAACGTCAATTCGTGGCGCTGGCCAATTTGACCACGGGCTTCGTTCGACACTCCCTCCTATCTGCTGCAAGTCATCATTGATATACTTGCCCCACTGTTGTTTGAGGTCGTCTTCGAACTACATCCGATGTTTTATAATCGATCTACCCTTGTCATCTCAGAAATTTCCCCGTGACCTCCCTGCGAGTCACAGTTATGACTAGATGACCAGCAACGATCTGTTCAGAATTGCTCAGATCGCAAGAATTAGTTCGGCAGCCGCGTGGTGGTGCCCACATGCTTGTACGACGGGAATTGGTTTGGGCCGAACTCTTTTACTGGCTGGCGAGATCCTCACTCTCCTCTAAGTCGTCCGGGCGGGCACTCTCAAATACTTGAAAACGCTGGACACTTTAATGTTGCTTTGATAATGTGCGGCATTAATGGCGCTCTTGATTCAGACAGCGCACAGCGCGGACCCTTTTCATCCTGCGTGGAAGTCGCTCTCGCGCGCAGCCATGGCTTCCCGAGCTTCAGTGCTTCTCTTCATTTCACTCCTGCTACTGGTTTCTACTCCCGACATGGCGTTGCCGTATACCCAGGGCGATCTCTATCGCCAGGCCAAGGCGTCGACCGTGTTGATTGTGGGTATTAACGATGAATCCAATGCCCTCTCGTTCGGCAGCGGTGTCATCATCTCGGAGCAGGGAGTGGTCCTGACCAATGCCCACGTGGTGGAAGATTCCACCCGACTCTTTGTCTATATCCGCAATCAAGCCATCGATTCCGGGGCAACGGTACTCGCGATCGACTCAGACCTCGATCTCGCCGCACTTCGCATCCATACGGACCTTCCGGTTCCGTTCCTTCCGTTAGCGGCGGAGGTTCCGGACGAAGGTACGCCAACGATCGCTGTTGGGTATCCCCGTGTGTCCGATGTCTTACACATGGGATTGACGCTGCATGCGGCGGTCATTCCAATGACGATTACCGGTGCGGCCATGGGACGGTCCAGAACGGCAGGGTTGCCGGTTCCCTTCGTGCAAACCGTGGGGATGCTGAATGCCGGGAGTAGCGGAGGGCCGCTGGTGGACAGCGAGACCGGTGAGCTTGCGGGGCTGGTCGTACATACCGTGCCCTATATGGAACCGGTGAAGAATGCGGGAGGGGAGCGGCTGGGCGCTGTGATGATGCGAGCCGGCCTCAGTTATTCCATCCCCGTGTCCCGGATACGCGACTGGTTGCAGAAGAACAACATTCCGATTCCGGCGATGCAGATGCGGGAAGGGCCTCTCTCCCCACGAGAGCAGGAACGCCCAATTCGTGCCTTTCTCACGACCGCGCACCTCCTTCATCTAATGGCCTCGGTGCTGCACCAGAATCGAGATCTCCTGGATCTCGCCATTCAGCATTATGAGTCGGCACTGCAACTCGAACCGGAACGGCCTGACGTGTTACGGAATCTCGGGCTCGCGTTCGTGGCCACGGGAGAGACGGATCGGGCACGAGTGACGTACGAGCGAGCCTTCGCCCACACACCGAGCGATCCGGTGCTCTTAAAGAATATGGGCGAACTCAGGTATCGCATGCGCGACACCCAGGGCGCGGCGGAATTGTATCGTGCGGCCATTCGACAAGACGCCTGTTTAGTGAGCGCCTCCTTAGGGCTGGGGACGGTGCTACAGGCGCAAGGTCGCGTGGAGGAAGCGCAGCAGGTCCTCAGGCGCACAGCGGCCTGTCCGTCGTCTTCGTTTGATGCGGCCTATCATGTCGGCCTCGCGTTGGAGCAACAGGGGCTAGGACGCGATGCGCTGCAGGTATGGGAGGATGTTCTTAAGCAAGCCGATAGTGCGTCTGTCACCGAGCGGCCCATTCTCAAGAAGATTCGGCAGCGGATCGTCCAGCTTCGTACCCAACTCAAGGGGGAGGATCGAGTGTTCAGTGTGGCGCCGGTTGCCTCACGCGCACATCCCTCCGTGCCCAAAGCCGCCAACTAAATTCCCACTCACCCACTCGTCTCGTTCCCAGCCTAGGGACTCGTCGCCAAAAAGTTAAGAAATTTCCGTGGTGTGGTCAAAATTGCTCAGTGAGTAAGACCTGGAGAGCGTACCGTTACCGGTAGGCGTGTTTCACATCTAACCGAGGAGGTTCCCATGGTATCTATTCCCAAAGTTATCGGTCTCATGTCTTGTGGTTTCGTGCTGTGCCTTGGCCTGTCCAACATGGTCTCGGCTGCAGACGATATGAAACCTGGCCAACCTGATAGACAGGGCGGTCAAGCTGGTCTGAAGGGCGAGCAAGATAAGATGAAGGGCGGCCACGTGCTCACGGGCGAAGTGTTGCGCATTGAAGGCGAGAACTATGTCATCAAGGGGCAGGACGGGAAGGAAGTGCGATTGCATACCGACGGCACCACCCAGCAGGTGGGAAACATTCGCCAAGGAGACCGTATCGAGGCGGACGTGAACGATCAGAATCACGCGCTGTCGATTCGCTCGGCCCGAGGAACTGAGAAGTAATTCGGTGAACGCCGGCAGGTCGCTCCGCTATTAGGGGAGCGCCCTGCCGACTGTTCGAGCCACGGATCACACGAACAGTTTCTCTTCTCCCACGACAAGGCAAGCAGACCGGAGTACCCATGACCGGTCACACGACTGAGCCTGATCGCCTATGGTCGATCGTCTTGTCAGGGAATCAGTGCTATGTCGCGCTCTTTCTCAACTGCGCGTTACTCGCAGCCGCTTGCGCCAAGCCGGCGGGTCATCGAGCGACTCCCACGGATTCCCTTCCTCCAGCGATAGCGTCTCAGTTCGATGCCCACCATGTCCTCGCCGGCGAATGGGAATATGAGGACGGCGCCGCCGTTCGACGAGAAGGGCAACGGGCATTACGATTGGAAAGACAGGCGCTTCGAGACACGTACGCTCATCAATCATACCTGGCAGGGCTTGTGGTTTCAGAAGGAGAATGACCGAGAAGGTGGATTTGCGGTCGAGTTTTCGCCGGATTTTTCAGAAGAAGAAGGACGCTGGTGGGTCAGCCGCATCGGCGCCGACAATACCACCAGGCAAAAGGGCGGAACGTTTCATCTCTCCAAGAAAACCGCCCTCATGAACCATAGTGATACTCCACCGGCATGGTGAGAGCTTCTCACTCGCGCGATCTTTCCGTAGGGACCTACGAGATAACTTCGCAAAACCATATTTCCGCTTATCTCCCTCAATCGTTAACTTGTTCGCCGCCATGACCTTTCGTGCGATCAAAATACGCCCCATCAGGCCAGACTGTTTTTTTGCCACCAGAGATTATCGACGCGTCGGGTTGTGTGCGGAGCGCCCGTCCCGTTCGCGGCGGTAACCGCCGACTAACTGCCCAAGGGCGGGAATGGATTGACGGACCATCTCGCGGAGGAGACCGCGTCCGAATCGGATGAGGCCATCCCTTGCCACACCGAGTTCGTCTCGGAGGGCTCCGTCCAACTCGGCCCATATTCTTGATCGATCAGTCCGGCCTCGCTCCCCTTCTCCATGGTCCGTCGCGGGATGGGGATAAAAAGGAAAGACTCCGGATTCCCGCTGTTCGGGCGTTGATGAATCGCTCGTATGCATCACCGCGGTGCCCTTTGCGCCGAGCGGATAGTAGGGCACTACCCCGGTCGTGATTCGCCAGCTTCCACGGTAGATGGCGCCGACCGCATACCCAAGGACCACTGCCCCGCCCACGGATACCCACGGGTGGCGTCTCACATGAACACGTGGATCGAGGGCTTCCTTGGTCACCTGTATCGTTTCACGCACGGACGAGGTCGTCTTGTCCGCTAATTCAGTCATCGTTGTCCTCGCATGTTGCATCGTTGTATAAACATGTTGCTCGATGGCTCCGAACTTTTCCGCTATCGCCACTCTGGTCTGGACGATATCTTTCATGTCTTGGGCAATACGCTCAGCACCTTTGTCCATGATTTTCCTCTCTTCCTCAGCCACGTTCATTAAGGCTCTGTGACAGGGTTATCCCTCGCCGAAACACCACCAGATATGGCGGCGCCGAACCTGTTCTAGGACTCAGCGCTTCCGGGATCGAGAGAGCAGGTATCCCATCGAGAATCCGATCAAGAGAGCCTGAAACGGATAGCGACGGATAAGAGTCTCTGCGTCCGCGACCGCACCCACCATTCCTTTTCTAGTCAGATAATCTGTAGAGTTCTGGATGCCCTCCGAGACATTCTTCATCGCGACACGGGCAGACCTTTTCGTTCGACGCAACGTTTCTTGTACGACCTGCGACGCCGAGTCTACTGTCTGACCGATCGACCCGGCCAATTCCTCGGTTTGTTCAGTCACGTCCCCCACCGCCTGTAAGACAGCCGCTCCGTTTGGTGTTATTTCGCATTCTTTTTTTGGCGCCATCTGAACCTCCCTTTCCAGCCGTGTTGCGAT
>JBDSDL010000035.1:0-5745 GCA_039920585.1 Nitrospiraceae bacterium
ATTGAAGGCTATGAAAAGAACCTCGTCGACGCGATCGCCAAAGGGCAGCATATGGATCCCCTCCTCGCCAAGCTGAAAGCGGAGGAGATTCGAAAGAAGGATCTTGTGGCAGAACTGGACCAGCTCACCAGGCCGGCCGATGTCGTCCCTTTGGACGAAGCGCGACTGAAGCGCGAACTCCGAACCCGGATCGCCGATGTGAAGGGATTGCTTGGTCGTCAACGGTCAGAGGGCAGACAGATCCTCAGAAGGTTGTTGGACCGACCGCTGCAGTTTGAAGTGTTTGAAACAGAGGGACAGAAGGGATACACGGTCTCTGGTCAAGGTTCTTACCTCTCCCTTCTCTCCCGTGATATCACAGCTGTTGAAACGAAGGCTCACGTGACCTCTATGTGGTGTCCCCAACGGGATTTGAACCCGTGTTACTGCCTTGAAAGGGCAATGTCCTAGGCCAGGCTAGACGATGGGGACCAAACAGCGTCGACAAAAATGAGCAGGTCTCATACCATACTTCAGGCTCATGTGTCACTAGAAGACGCGGCAGGCCTCACGGCAGCCGATCGCGTTTCTTCTTCGGTTTCGGTAGGATAAACTACCTCGAAGATATTAGAGCCTCCACTAGCCTGACCCAAGGAGCACGACTCATGACAAGACCACGATTCGCGTCGCACAGATCACTGCTGCTCGTAGCCTGTTGCCTGATAGGATCCGGTTGTGCCCACGATACGTATCAAGAGCGGGCAACCCTGATTAAGGATCATGCCGACGCGTTTTATGACAGCCTGAAAACCAACCGAGTAGAATCTGCAATCCGGAACAATGAGCAGATTGAAGCGATGGCGAGCCAGATGGGAGATACCGTCAGGAAACGGGCCGGACAACAAGGCACCACAGCGGTTGAACGGGAATTTTCCTTGATGACCACTGCCAACGAAGCCGCAGCCACCAACTGGCTCGCGCTGGGCCAATACTTCACCATCAAGCGCCAATACCCTCAAGCCCACGCCACCTATCGACGCGTGATCGACACCTATACCAATCCAACAGACAAGCCATACCGAGAACAGGCCCTGCGCGCCTTGAGGGATTTGGACATGCTCAATCCACCCACAACAACGACGAATCCGTGAACACTGACCGTCTCCTGCGCCAACTCCCTCGAATACTTCTCGGCGGGCTCCTATTATTCAGCTGGGGATGCGTCCACCGAATTCACGTCACCCCTGCGCCCCCGGCTGTTTCGCCCGTTGCCATCGCGCACTCGCTTCAAATCATTGTGCCATTTCTCGCAGTGGAAGGAGCCGATCACATGCCGGGCATCCCCTTGCTTGACTGGCCGACACAGGATCTTCGAACCGCCGCGATCAACTATATTCAATCGCATCAGTCATTTGCCTCGGTAGGCGACAACCCGGCCACTCTTACCTTGACCATCAAGGCCTGGCTGACAATGCGATCCCGCAGCCACTACCACTACAGCCTGCGCCTTGAATCAGGCCTCGGTCCTTCGGGGAAACTGCCGACCAAGTCGTATCTGGTGGAAAAGGAAGCGGTAGGATCGAGCGTTCGGTGGATCACAGCTTCGGATCAAACCCCTATTGCAGAAGCAGTCCAAGCCGCTCTGGACGATCTGCTCTCACAGATCGAAGCTGACTACCTTTTGTACAGAAATAGCCCGCGCTGAGGACGAGAGGGATCTATCAGGTTACGGGACGAGTTGATCTGGTTTGTTTTGTTTATCTGGTTGATTTGGTGAGTTTCATTCAACCAAACAAACGAGACAAACCAAATAAACAAATGACGGTCTTTTTCAGCATCCTTGCTAGGAAGTCCGAGACCGTCGGTCGAAGAAGCGCATCGCAAGACATCCGACTGCCACACCTGCCGCAACCATTGCACCGACTATCCAACCTGAAGAGAAACCTGTTCCTCGCGATTTACGACGTCGAAGATCCCGACTCAGATTCGGCATATGGGATTCCGGCCCAAGCCATTCATCCTCCCATGAGCGGGTCGAGCCCCTCTTGAAGAGAATGGTTGTCCTTCTTTCACTCATGATTCCCCTACCTCTCTGCAAGCCCACCCATGCCAATCCAACCAAAACAGCTAGCGCTACGGATCCTAGGCAGTACGAGAACCAGAGTAGTTTGCCCAGGCCTCATTCACTTGGGTGGTCGAAGCCGGTTCGTACACATGGCAATCAAGACGTAGCGAACGGTCGCCAAGCGGAATCTTCAGATAGTCACAGTGATGCGGACGGTCGGCATTGTCGTGTTGATTGGGGCGAAAGTTGTGACAGGACACACACATCCTCGCGACAGAAATCTCTCCCTGTTCTTGGAGGCTACGAATGACCTTCACCAGGGATCTGAGGAGGGAGACCTGCTCCGGTGCCGAGAGTGTCTCCGCCGCAGTCGCCAGCCGATCGGGCATACGAGAAGAGGGTGCGTTAGAGCGATTGCCTTTGGCCGTCAACTGCGCCGTCACAACCCGTCCATCGCTCATGTCACGACGCCGTCGAACCAACTGCTTCCGTTCAAGCGTGGCGATAACTTCCGACGCAGTCGGAAGCCTGATGACCAATTCGTTCGCCACCGTGGAGATTGTCGCACGTTGCCCGGGCTTGGAGCGAAGAAGCGTGAGAACCTGCCGCTGTAATGGGCCAAGACCTGCTCGACCTTCTCGCCGCCACGCCCGGCTCTTCATTGCAAGTCCAATCTTTTCCAGGCCAGCCGCCAACTGAGTCGTCAATCCAGCTCCATCCTGCAACACCGCTGATTTCTTCTTGCTGCTGACCATGCGTTGTTCAGCCATAGTAGCCCCTCCATAAATACCAGTATTTCGCAAGTGTAGTGCGCCTACTATCCCCACGTCAAGATTCCGGATGGCCTATCGACGATACCCACCGCCATTGCTAAACCGGGATATGGGGCTCATCGAGAGAAAAACTCTCGACGCACACAGGAGAGAGCTATGAAAACACCATAAAAGTGTTGTTCTTCTGCTGCGGTGATGATCGAAGGACGATTTGAATCCAGTCAAGAAGTTCTTCCGTAGGGTGTGCTAGGGTGCAGTGTGTATTTAACTATTTCAAACAAGGAGGCCGTGATGCATATGATAGGACGTATCGGATTCATGGGGTTGGGGATCGCGTTAGTAGGCTGTCTCGGCGGAGCACCAGTCTTCGCAGCGGATAAACCAATAGAGGATGGGTCGAAGATTGTGATTACGTCCCCCAAGGCCGGGGATAAGGTCAGCGACAGTTTTGAGCTGAAGTATGAGTTGACCAAGGGCTCCCAAGCTGCGCATGCCCACGTGTTCGTGGACAATGAATATCAGAAGGGTTTTCAGGGGACCTTTAAGGGCCTGAGCAGAGGGACGCACCAGATCACCGTGACCGGCGCCACGAAGGACCACGCTCTCCTCGCGGCCAGCCAGACCATCACCGTCGAAGTGCAGTAATACTGCAAACCAGCCGTCATCAAAGCCGCCAGGGTCTCTTGCAAAAGAAGCCCTGCGCGCCGCTTTTTCACAAACCGTTTCCAACCGAGCCAGACCATCCTTCCTGCTCGCCGAGGTTGCACGATCAGAAAGATGGGAAGGGGAGTGGCCAGGTGCCCTTCTTGCTCGCAGAACGCGCACGGTGAAACTGTGCTCGTTCGATGCGCGCAGTCAAGGGCAGCCTTGGCCGATCCCCTTAGCAGATGTTCGGAGCAGAAGAGGCGATGGAGCCTGATGATCTTCTGTGCTCGCGCAACGCGCGGCCTGAGAAGGCCCTCGTTGGACGCGCGCAGTGGAAGATCAAACAGCCCCCATCCCTCGAAGAGATAGCGAGGGAGCTTGGAAGGACCCTTTAGAACGAAGGGGGATCGACCAAAGCAGGCTTAGACAGTAGAATGCTCTATATGGCTAAGCAATCTTCATCCCGAAGGACAGTTCTATGTTGGTGTGGGTCTGGCCAGCAATACGGCAAGTGTCATCGCGATCGAGATGAGCAAATCCCGCTGAAATCCTATGAAATCGATGCTGAGTTTCGCAAGGCGTTCGCCAAGAAGTACTGTCTCCATCCTCAAAGTTCCTCATCCACCTGCTCACAACAAATTGTGAAGGCTCACAGCGTTTCTGCTTCATCGAATCTAAAGAACATTGCGGAAGAGGGCCACGTCCTGCGGTTCTATTACCCACCCAAGGCACCAGTGGAAGCCCGTGGGCGAGTGACAGCTCAATCAATCGGAGTCAATACGGCGTCTACGTTTACTGGATTTTGCAAATTACACGACTCGCAGACCTTTTCGTGCATTGACCGACCTATTAACCTCCTCACGCCTGAGCACTGCTTTCTCCTCGCATACAGAGCACTGTGCCAAGTAATTTTCACCAAGGCTGCCTCATTCGCCGCGAGTCCAACTCTTCGGCAGTTAGATCGAGGAGCTCCCCCTCACGTTCAGCAGACACATCAGGAATCTTGCTCTGACAGAGAATTCAGTCTCATGGTTGGCTTAGAGGATTTGCATCGTGATAAAGCCGAATTCGATCAGCATCTTTTGTGTCGAAATTTTCAAGCAATCTCTTACTACGCTCTTGAACTAGATCATGCACCACAGATTGTTTGCAGTGTCGCATTCACGCCGGAAGTTGATTTCGAGGGCAACCAGCTTCAGTCTCTTGAAAGTCCTGACATTCATGCCGATATGTGTAGCTGCTCCATCATTTCTACTCAGCGCGGTGGGGCAATCGTGTTTGCTTGGTTGAAGGAAACCAACAGTGCGTCTATCCGATTGATTGAAAGTCTCGACAGGCTTAAGCCGTATCTTATTCCTAGTGCAATTGTGCGTCTCGTGTTTGAGTGCGGTGAGAATGTATTTTTCTCAAAGTCCTGGTGGAACAGTTTGGACACCAAGACTCAAATGATGATAGGAGATCGGGCGAATTCGTTGACAGACAAGCCCCCCGATACATTACTCGATGACGGATGTAGGCCTGTTCTCTGGTCGATTGTATCAAAGTCAATATCCTCAACTCTGCGGATTGGTTCTTCAAAGTAATAGTCGCCCGACATTGAAAAGTTCGAGGTGGCTGACACCCGCTCCTGAGGCTGGTATACTTGGCGGCAAGGTGATGTATGAGTAAGGTGGAATCCATCGAACAACAGATTGAAAAGCTCTCTCCCGCAGAGCTTACGGCGTTTCGCCGATGGTATGTGGCGTTCGATGCTGCGGCCTGGGACAATCAGTTCGAGGCCGATGTGAAGGCCGGCAAGCTTGATGCGTTCGCCGATAAGGCTCTCCGCGCTCACACCTCCGGCCAGTCCACCAAACTTTGATACATCATGCTTCTCCGGATTTCTGGCCCTACTATAATGCCCTTCCTGCTCCAATCCGTGAACAAGCCGACAAAGCCTTCGAACTGCTGAAGGCGAACCCCCAGCATCCTTCGTTGCATTTCAAAAAAGTCGGCCGCTTCTGGGCTGCCCGTGTTGGTCTCCAATACCGAGCTGTAGGAGTAGCGGCTCAAGATGGTATTGTCTGGTTCTGGATCGGCACGCACGCGGAGTACGACAAACTGATTCGATAACCTCCATTCACGGCACGCGGACTCCGGAGAGTCTTTTTCAAGGGGCCGGTCTCTGTCCAAGATGCGTGAGGATTACTCCTCGACATATCCGTATCCTCGTTTTCGATACCATCCCGTCCTCGTTTTCGCCAAAAGTCGTGGTGCCGTACAAAATTGAAAATAGATACAGCA
>JBDSDL010000036.1:0-15803 GCA_039920585.1 Nitrospiraceae bacterium
CCCCGGCGCATGCCATTACTACATCCACGCGGTCGAAGCGGTGAACCCGCAGGCCGCGGTGCCGTGCGCCGAGCGGCTCGCTCGGCTCATGCCGGGCGAAGGACACATGATCCACATGCCCGCACACCTCTATATCCGCGTCGGACGGTGGAACGACGCCATACAGGCCAACCAACACGCCATCCACACCGACGAGGTGTTCATCGAAGGGCAGCACCCGATGGGCGTCTATACGCTCGCGTACTACCCACACAACATCCATTTTCTCGCTTTCGCCTCCACGATGGCGGGCCGCAGTGCGCAGGCGATCGAGGCGTCCAATACACTCACCTCCAAGGTGAACCTTGACACCGCGCGCCAGGTCGGGCTTCTGCAAGAGATGCTGCCGTACCACGCGCTCACGCTCACGACGTTCGGAAAATGGGACGACGTGCTTGCCGAACCGCTTCCGCCGGAGGACATCCGCTTCTCGTACGCCATGGCGTACTACGCCCGCGGCGTGGCGCACGCCGCCAAGGGGCAGTGGGCGGAGGCGCAAGCCGCGCTCGACATGGTGACGGAGATCAACGCCGAGACGCCCGAAGGTGCCGATGGCAAGACGGCGCACTCAATCGCCGTGCATGCGCTGTCCGGCGAGATCGCCACCCGCCGCGGCGACCTCGACAAGGGCATTAACCACTTCCGGGAGGCGGCCAAGATCGAGGATGCGGGACTCTACTTCGAACCTCCTAAGTGGTACTACCCCATTCGGCACTCGCTCGGCGCCGCGCTGTTGAAGGCGGGACAAAATGCCGAGGCAGAGAAGGTGTATCTCGAGGATCTCCGGCGCTTCCCCGATAACGGCTGGTCCCTGTTTGGACTCGCGCAGGCGCTCCGGACGCAGGGGAAGAACACCGAAGCGGCCGCAGCAGAAGCGCGCTTCCGCCGAGCGTGGGCGAGCACGGACGTGACGCTAACGGCATCGAGGTTCTAGCGAATGAGTTACCTTCTGACTCATTAAAGGAACCCTACGCCCTCGGGTCAGACTCTGGCTCCTCGCGTTGTTAACACAGTCGTGCCTACGTAGCCTGTGCCACGAGCCACTTGGAAGGCAGTCAAGAGTCCTACCGTGGAGGCCGTGAGATCATAGAAGAGTGCATCCATAGTTAAAGGCATACTTGACGGCAAGGCTGGCCTCGCGCAGGATGGGGTATGCCTGAAAATTTCAGGCACTGGCCGGTTCGGTCCTGTTCGGCCAGAGTAGCCTCCGCTTGGCGGACCCATGCTCACTTTGTCGTGCGAACGCGTTTCCCTGCATAAAGCCTAGCGTTGACTACTGTGCGCGATGGGTTTAGCGTAGCAATATGATTGAAACAGCCTGCGCCAGGCTCGCCAGAGCAGGACGAACGGAGAGAGGTTCGATGAGGTGACGAGCACGATCATCATTGTCGCCGCCATGTTTTTGATCCCGCTGGTGGTCGTGGCCCTCTACCTGTATATGTCAGGTGTGTTCACCAACCGGAGAGCATTTCAGTTGGGTTCTCCCCCGATATCACGGTCGGTTGACTTAAGGATCGTTCCTGTTGTTGTTGAATTTCGAGCCTCCGACGCTGGCGCAGAAAATCCAAGAATCAGCACTGTAGCGACAAACAAGGAACCTTCGAGCCTCAGAAAGAAAAACAGACCCCTGCTCTGATTTCGCGGCACACGATAGTCCGGCGTTCTCTCCCCATCTGCCTCTGACTCTTTACCCCTTACGCCTCACCCTCACGTCCCCGAGCCCTCCCACTCCACGGCACAGCCATAGACCCGCCAAACCAGAAAAAGTAGAATGCGCTTGTAGCGTCACTGTATGGGAAAACCGGATGGAAGAAGCTCGCTCCGTCGAAATGTTGGAAGTCTTAGTCTGCGCAAGCGGCGTGGTTTACGGGTTAGTGCTGGCCTACGGACTTCGACAGCAGTGGCGCTGGCTCACCGATCCACCAGAATGGACATCGGTGATCTATTTTCCCACAGTCGTGAAGATGATGTGGGGCACTAAACATGTTCGTAGATGGGCATATGTGACGGCCTACGGTTCTTTCGCGATGAGTCTATTTTGTCTTGCCCAAGCAGTGGTTGCTTCGTTTTAGCCACCACCACAAACCGGCTCCGTCAACCGTCTCGCGGCGCCTGGCAGGAATCTGGTCTATGATGGCTGTGAGATGGTATCGTCGAGCTGCAGATCAAGAAACGATTTAGCCAAAGAAGACTTGGCCTCCTGTATGAACGTATCGACGGCGTGCAGAAGGACTATGTCCAGGCTGATATGTGATACAAGTTAGGGCAACAAATGGAGGAACGTCTGGAGCCATCATGCGGAATGGGCGCGCCACACGGATGACCTCTGACCAGCTTTCCCAGGCGAAAAAGCTGGCGCGGGAATGGAAGCCAAAAAACAAATGAGCGGCCTTGGCTCACTGAGGGATTCACATGAAACGACTGCTCCTTTTCACGCTCCTGATGCTGAATAGTGAACCTGCCTATGCGGAGTGGGTAAAGGTGAATGACGGCGACGAAGCAGGAAAGACTATCTACGTAGATCCAGCCACCATACGCCGCGACAGCAATCTGATAAAGATGTGGCAATTCCATGACTACAAGACGGTACAAACTGTGGGTGGAGTCAGGTTTTTAAGCGCTAAGGAGCAATGGGAGTTCGACTGCGCAGGAGAGCGCAGCCGGGTGCTTGCGCTCAAGGAGTTCTCGGGGAATATGGGAAGTGGAACCGTGGTGTATACCAATTCACAAGTTGGCAAGTGGATACAGATCATGCCAGACAGTATTGGCCATACGGTGTGGACAGTTGCATGCGGTAAGGACTAATCGAAGCGCATACC
The DNA here is from genome assembly GCA_039920585.1 of Nitrospiraceae bacterium. GTDB lineage: Bacteria > Nitrospirota > Nitrospiria > Nitrospirales > Nitrospiraceae > Palsa-1315. The sequence goes on from JBDSDL010000036.1 coordinate 2,859, forward strand.
GCACAGATCCAGCATGATGTGAAGCGACTCGCGCAGGAACCAGCGGGAAATATCCCATGAGTGACAATCGTTGCCTATTGCTTCGATTCCCCATCGCCCTTGTGCTGTCGATTGTGTGTCTTGTCGTGCCCGCATGGGCGGACTTCAAAGTCGGGATGGATGCCTATAACCGTGGAGACTTCGCTGCAGCCTTGCGTGAGTGGCAACCGCTCGCCGAGCAGGGAGACGCCAGTGCGCAGTTCTCCCTCGGTTTGTCGTATGAAAACGGAGACGGCGTCCCGCGTGATTACACAAAAGCGCGCCAGTGGTACGAGAAAGCCGCCGTTCAAGGGGACGCAAAAGCGCAGCTGTATCTCGGCATGCAGTCTTCTTTCGGTCAGGGCGTACCCGTAGACTTAGTCCAAGCCTACATGTGGTACAGCTTGGCGGCAGCAAACGGAAATGCACACGCGCCTGGATACCGCAACGATCTCACCAGACAGATGACACCAGCCCAGATTGCCGAGGCGCGCAAACGGGCGCGAGAGTGGAAACCAAAGACCCCCTAGCTCTCTGACCAAGAATGAAGGTCTTGCCATCCAATATTTCTCGGTGCATGACGAGAAACTGGTTTATCTGATCTATTTCGTTTGTTTAGTTCGATGAACAAGACAGACCAGCACACCAAGAGGGCCTTCCGATTCTCTATCCCGTTATTTTAAGGACGTAGCCAGGTTGTCCTTGACTGCGCGCGGCATTCTCACCCGCCCACCCACTGGCACGCCGAGACGTGCCATTAGCCCGGGCGAGCACATTCTGATCGTGCGCGTTCTGCGAGCAAAAAGGACACCTGGCTATCAATAATCCTTCCAAGCTCGCTCGTTTGCTTTACAGGAGGTGGCTGAGGTTCCCCACACTGCGCGCGTCCAACGAGGGCCTTCTCAGGCCGCGCGTTGCGCGAGCAAAGGGGACCCTCAGCTACCTCCCTCCTCTTGGCTGCTCCAGAAACAATCTCACTGCCACTTTCTGTCCTTTGATTCTGGTCCGGCTGAGGGTGGTGATGATCTCACGCGCCAGCACTTCCGGCACTTCCACCAGCGAGAATCGATCCATCACTTCGACGGCGCCGATCACATTCGAATTGAGTCCGGCCTCATTGGCAATGGCCCCGACAAGGTCGCCAGGCCGGATTCCCGCCTCGCGGCCTGCTCCGATATACAGCTTGGCCATCCCCGGCGTTCGTCCGCCACGACCAGGCGCGTTGAATGGTCTGCCCGGCCCTTCTCTGGGTATCATCCCACCAGCCCGTCCTCGTGGATCTCCCATTGAGTGCCGCGCCATTGATAGCCGCTCAGGCGGCCTGGACGACATTGCCGGGATATCCTGTTCCTTTCGCTCCCCACCCTGTATGCGAAAGACAAGTTTCATGGCTGCCGCCGCCACCTCCAGGGGATCTCCCTGATCAGAGAGCGATGCGGCCACGGCCCGGAACAGGTCCAGATCTCCGGTCGCGAGCACCTCTTCAATCGCGCTTTTGGTTCGTGCGAGCCGCTTTGTGCGTAAGTCGGCGACGGTCGGCACTGGCGTCACGACAATTTTGGCTTTCGTAAGTTGCTCAATGTTCCACAACAACCGCTGCTCGCGCGGATCGATGACGGTAATCGCCGACCCTTCACGCCCGGCCCGCCCGGTTCGCCCGATCCGATGGACATAGCCTTCCGGCGACGTGGGCAGATCATAGTTCACCACATGCGACACGGAGGGAATATCCAAACCCCGCGCCGCCACATCGGTGGCAACCAGGAGTTCGGTCTGCCCGGCTCGAAACGAATTCATCACGCGATCGCGCTGAGGCTGATTCATCCCACCATGGATCGCTTCGGCCTTGTGCCCACGGCTGGTCAACATCGCGGTGATCTCATCGACTTCGATACGCGTACGGCAGAACACGAGGGCCGATTTCGGAGCTTCCACATCCAAAATACGAGCCAATGCCGCTTCTTTATGTTGTCTGCCCACGATATAGGCTGTTTGGTGCACACGCGGCGCAGCGCCGGCTTTGAGCGGCTCCTTGGCAATCTTAATCTCGACCGGCTCCTTGAGATGGCGCTTGGCGATAGAAGCGATCCGGGGCGGCATGGTGGCAGAGAACAAAGCCGTCTGCCGCTCTTTGGGTGTCTGTTCTAGAATGGCATCCAGATCCTCGGCAAACCCCATGTCGAGCATCTCATCGGCCTCGTCCAGCACAACCATTTGGACCGTCTTGAGCTGCAAGGTCTTTCGACGGATATGGTCCAGCGCCCGTCCAGGGGTCGCCACGATGACATCGACTCCGCGCCTGAGCGCATGGAGTTGTAGACCCATCGCTTGTCCTCCGTAGACTGGGAGCACGGAGATTTTTAATTCTTTGCCATAGCGCGTAACCGCTTCGCCGACCTGCATCGCCAGCTCTCTGGTCGGCACCAGGATCAGCGCGGAGGGGCAACGCCGCGCCGAATGGGCAATGCGTTGGAGCAGGGGGAGTGTGAACGCTGCTGTCTTGCCGGTTCCGGTTGCCGCTTGACCCAAGAGATCGCGGCCCGCCAACAACGGAGGGATCGCCTCTCGTTGGATTGGCGTGGGCTCCTCATAGCCCAGCGTATCGAGCGTGGTCAGCAAGGCTGCTTCAAGGCCCAACGCCGCAAAGCCGGGAGAAAACCCCTTCGCAGGCGTTTCCACAGGTGGGTGAGCGGTTTCGTGTTTCATAGAAGGTATCGACTGCCTATCGCGCGGTGTTATTCTGTTGCCCCAGACGTGCAGTCCATCGAAGTGCTACTGGGCTGAGATGGTTTTCCCTCAGCCTGCGAGCTTTCTGAATGCTGAACCTATCATGTCCAGCCTCCCAATAGAAGACGTGCTGCCGGCCCTTCGTCGTACCCTGAAGGAGGGACGGAATGCGCTGCTGACCGCCGCGCCTGGCGCCGGAAAAACGACGCGGGTGCCGCTGGCCTTGCTCGATGCCCCGTGGCTCGACGGAAAGAGGCTGCTCATGTTGGAACCTCGGCGGCTTGCAGCCCGTGCCGCGGCCCATCGCATGGCCACCACGTTGGGTGAATCGGTTGGCCAAACGGTCGGCTATCGCATGCGCCTCGACACGAAGGTGGGGTCCAAGACCAGAATCGAAGTGGTCACGGAAGGCATTCTCAGCCGCCTGCTTCAGCAGGATCCCTCGCTCAGCGCGTATGCGATCGTCCTCTTCGATGAATTCCACGAACGGAGCCTGCAGGCCGATACGGGCTTGGCCCTCTGTCTCGAATCGCAACGCCTCTTTCGCCCGGATCTCCGCTTGCTCGTGATGTCGGCCACGTTGGATTGTGGGCCGGTGGCAGATCTCTTGGGCCACGCGCCTGTCATTGCCGGCGAAGGGCGGATGTTTCCCGTAGAGACCCGTTATCTTGAGCAGCCGCTCTCCGGCCATCTGGGTGTGGCAGTCGTACAATCGATCCGGCGCTCGCTCGCGCAGGAACAAGGCAGTCTCCTGGTCTTTCTGCCAGGCATGGCAGAGATTCGTCGCGTCGAACGCACGCTTCTCGATCTGAATCTGGGCTCGCACATCCTCATCGCGCCGCTCCATGGCGACCTGCCGCAAGAGGCGCAAGATCGCGCGATCGCTCCCGCTCAACTTGGCACGAGAAAGATCGTGCTGGCCACCTCAATTGCTGAAACCAGTTTGACGATCGACGGAGTGCGCGTCGTGATCGATGCCGGCTTGTTACGTGTGCCTCGCTTCGATCCACGATCGGGACTCACGAGACTGGAGACCATCCGCGTCACCCAGGATTCTGCCGAGCAACGTCGTGGCCGAGCCGGTCGTCTCGAACCGGGCCTCTGTGTCCGTCTCTGGACCTCAGTGGAACACCAGTCGTTAGCCCGCCGTCGCCCGCCGGAAATGCTGGACGCCGATCTGGCGCCGCTGCTACTCGAACTGGCTCTCTGGGGCACGGTCAATCCAGCTGAATTGTCTTGGCTCACTCCCCCACCGCCCGGAACTGTGGCCCAAGCGAGAGAGTTGCTCATCGGCCTTGGCGCACTCAATCCAGAGGGACAGATTACCGCTCATGGAACACAGATGGCCGAGCTGCCGCTGCATCCACGTCTCGCACACATGCTGCTCAAGGCTGTGCCGTTGCAGCTAGGCACTCTTGCCTGTGAACTGGCGGCACTGCTCAGCGAGCGTGACATTTTGCGAGGCCCCTCCGGCTGGCGCAACGCCGATCTGAGACTCCGTTTGGATGTCTTGCGTGGACAACACGATCACGCAGCCGGCGCCACCATCGACCGCGCCGCCTGCCAGCGAGTGAGACGCACCGCGGACCTATGGCAACGACAACTTCCACGATCTGACCGTTCGGATCGGCAGAACAGCCTCGATGACGTTGGTCTGTTGCTCGCACTGGCCTATCCGGATCGCATCGCCCAACGCCAAAGTAGGAACGATGCACGCTATCTCATGTCCAATGGCCGTGGCGCCCTCTTTGCGAACCCTGACCCACTCGGCTCAGAAGACTATCTGGTCATTGCCGACCTGGACGGCGGCTCGCAATGGGCCAGGATCGATCTGGCTGCGCCGGTACAGCTTCGGGAGCTTGAGATCCTCTATGCAGACCAGATTCAAGTGGTGGATGAAGTATCGTGGGATGACACCACACAGGTGGTTCGTGCGACGAGACAACGCCAATTGGGTTCGCTCGTCCTATCAGAGCAAGGGCTCTCGAAGCCTGATCCTTCGAAGATTTCGACGGCATTATTACAGGGCATTCGTCGGGCCGGACTCGACAGGCTGGCCTGGAACCCAGAACTTCGTCAGTGGCGGGCGCGAGTGGCATTTCTACGGAGGGTCGAAGGACAAGAGTCGCAATGGCCCGATCTGTCGGACGAGGCGCTGTTGCAGACGCTCGACGACTGGTTCGGCCCTTATCTCTCAGGCCTAACGACGCTCGACCGCGTCACGCGACTCGACCTCAGCCAGCCGGTGCATGCGCTCATTTCCTGGGAACAGTCGCGCCAACTCGAACGCTTGGCCCCCACCCATCTGACGGTCCCGAGCGGATCGAGCGTTCGCGTGGAGTACGAGACGCCCGATCTGCCCATCCTGGCTGTGCGGTTGCAAGAAATGTTCGGCTGCAAGGATACGCCTCATCTCGTCGATGGAAAGATTCCAGTCATGCTACACCTTCTGTCGCCAGCACGACGGCCCGTCCAGATCACGAAAGATCTCTCAAGTTTCTGGAAATCGGCCTACCTCGAAGTGAAAAAAGAGCTTCGTGGCCGCTATCCCAAACACTCCTGGCCGGACGATCCACTCACCGCCCCACCGACCGCCAAAGCCAAACGGCGAACGCGCTAGTCCGATCTTAGGAGTAGGGTCTCACCGAATGCTCAAAAAGTTCGACAGCGAGGCCGCAGCCGATGAAAGCACCGGAGGCGTAGCCTCTGGGCTACGTTGAGGATGCTTTCGAGAGGAGAACGAAGCTGACGAGCTTTTTCAGCATTCGGTCAGGTAGGGAGGTCTCTCGTCCCATCATACGACACCCTCGATTGGTGCGTGAGCTTCACGGTATCGCCGTCCTTGACCACCGTATCCTCGCCGCTCACTTTTTTATTCACGGCAATCAACAGATCTCGATTCAGCAGGAATTCCAGCAGTGGGCCCATGCGATCCTGGTTCGATACAATGAGTTGCCTGACCGTAGTCGGCGCCGAGACCTCACATTCGAACTCTGTTTCTCCGACCGCATTGCGAAGCGTCAATCCAAAGACCAGAACTGTGACCATTGAACCCTCGTTATTTGGTTGATTTGGTTTGTTTGGTTGATTTGGTTCATCTGGTTAGTTTCGTTCAACCAAAAAACCAGACAAACCAAATAAACAAAACAAACCAGTACTATGCCCGGTCTGCAGCCTCGTAGGCCTCTTGAATAAGCTGGGCCACATGCTTGACCTCCGCTGCCCCCTGCAATCCTGTGCGTAATTGAATCATGCAGGCCGGGCAACTCGTCGCCACAACTTCGGCGCCACTCTGTTCGACGGCCAGCCGCTTGCGCTCGACAATACGCTGCGATGTCTCAAAATCCTTCACGAGATAGGTTCCGGCTCCGCCAGCGCAACGATCGGCGTCCGGCATTTCGACATACTCGACGCCCGGCAAACCTCGCAGAATGGCACGAGGCTCCTTCGTCACTCCCGCAGCACGCAGATGGCAGGAAGAATGGTAGGCCACCTTGCACTTCGTGGGCTGCTGACTAGCCATGGCTGGTTTCAGCGGCGACTGTGACACAAACTCCGAAATATGTGTGACCCGTTTGGCCAAGGCCTGGGCCGCCGCCTGCTCCGGCTCACCGGCAAACAATGTGGGGTAATCCTTCAGCATGAGGGTGCAGGAAGCACAGCCGGTTACCACCTTGTCGTACCCAGACATCGACACGAGATTGACCCGTGCCCCTTCTTTAGCCAACGCGCGATGCCCGTAGGTTTCGATCGGCGTCCCAGAACAACGTTGCATCGGCAGATCCGGCTCGACCCTATGTTTTCTCAACACGGCAATGACAGCATCCCCCACCCCATCGTCGAAATAGTTGGCAGCGCAGCCATGGAAATAGGCCACGGGGGAACGAGCTGCTTGCCCAGCCTGGGGAATCAGGTCTGGATAACGATCACGGAGATGTCGTTTCGCGAGTCGAGGCAGCACTAGCTGAGACGACAGCCGTGCCGTCTCAGCGAGACCACGCATGAATGGTTTCGTCAGGCGATCGAGTAGCCGTCGTATTAGAGGCCGATCCCATATCGATTGGTACCTCGCGAGAAGCTTTATGAATTGCTCAAATCTCGCTGTTTGTGCGTGGAAACGAAAGATTGCACCAGCCATCTTATTCGGATGCTCGGCGCGCCGGTCCAAAATGAGCTGAGACACATCGACTCCGGCTGGACAGGCTGTGCGGCAGGACTTACAGTTGAGGCAAGCTTCTACGACTCGCTTCGAATTCAGATAACTATAGTTCTTATCGGTGATGATCTCGAACCAGCCTCGCGAACTCATATCTTCCGATTGAAAGACATCGTAGACCGGGCAGACGGCGTTGCACTTGGCGCAGGTTGCACAGGATTTTGACAATCGCTCATAGTCGATGTGGTCCGTGAAGGGCCGGTCGCTGATCTTGATGCCGGGATTGAGCACCCCGGAGGGATCGAAGCTCTGCTTCACCCGCACAAACAGGTCGTACAACTCCGGGCCAAACATCGTCTTCACGTATTCGGCGCGCACACGGCCATCCCCATGCTCTCCACAGATCGAGCCGCCGAAGCGGCCTAAGACCGTTTGGTGTATCGCGTGATAGCCCTGCACCATCTTCTGAAAATCGTCCTGGTCGTTCACATCGAGCAAGGGAATGATGTGGGCGTTCCCATTCCCGATATGACCGAAAATCGCAACTGGCACGCGCTGCCCGGCGAAGAACTCTTCCAGATACCGGATGAGTTCGCTGATCCGTTCTGCCGGCACCACCACGTCGTCGACAAAATTGATGGGCTTCTTCTTGGGATCGAATCGGTAGAGCGTGGGATAGAGCGCCTTGCGGGCCTTCCACAATTGCTCTCGTTGCTCAGGATCAAAAGCGATCACGGGATCGGACGTGAGGCGATAGAAGCGACAGATCTCGGTCATGCGCTCGGCCTGCGCGCGGAGATCTTTCCCCTCGCCGTCAGCGTCCAACTCCACCAAGAGGGTGGCTGCGGCTTCTGCCGGGATGCCGTGCTTCGCCCGTCCGATCAAATTGAGCGTGTTGGCATCCATCACTTCCAACGCGCTCGGACTCAACTCCAGCAGCTTCGGCACCGCGTCGCCCACATCTTCCAAGCGGTGAAAATGAATGAGCGCTGTGAGGGTTGCGCGAGGTTTCTCAACTAGCTTGATGGTGGCTTCACTGAATAGACCAAGCGTGCCTTCGCTGCCGACAAATAGTTTTGGAAGATCGAAGCGGCCTTGTGCCATCCCGTCAACGAGACCGAAGAGGTTGTAGCCACAACTGTTCTTGCTGACAGTCGGACGTTTCTGCGCAATCAGCGCGGCATGGTCTTGTAACAGCGACCGCAAATCGTGAAGCGGCCTGTGCACCTTCAGCAGATCGGCGCATGTCGGATCGTCGAGCCCATAGGCCTTGGCATCCAGCCACTCGCCGGATTGCAGGCAGACACGGAGTGCCGCCACATTATCTTTGACGGAACCGTACCGTAGCGTGTGGGGACCGGAGGAGTTGTTCGCCAACATCCCGCCCAGCTTGCACATGTCGCCGCTTGAGGGATCAGGCCCAAATAATAATCCATGCCGCCACAGCTGTTTATTCAATTCGGCGAGCACGATTCCCGGCTGCACCCGAGCCCAGCGCTCTTCGCAATTTAACTCCAGCACCCGATTCAGGCGCGAGATGTCCAGAATAATTCCGGACCCGATCGCCGAGCCGGTCAAATTCGTCCCGGCTGCGCGCGGCGTTAGAGGAATGCCACGCTGCACGGCATACCGCATCGTGGCGGCGATGTCCTCCTCTGACTCCACCAGCACGATGGCCTTAGGCGTCATGCGATAAATGCTCGCATCCACCGCATAGGCCGTGAGCGTTGAGTAGTCGTCCTTTACCTTATCGACCCCTATCGCGGCGCGGAGGTCCGAAGCAACAGCGCGGGAACGTTCAGGCAGAATGAGAGTGGGTGCAGTCATAGATTAATGCGTCGTGCATTCTAGATGGACTCTTGAGACCAGCACAAGCCTGGTTGATCTGGTTTGTTTAGTTTATTTGGTTCATTTGGTTTGTTTTGTTTATCTGGTTAGTTTCGTTCAACCAATCAAACAGGATAAACCAAATAACGATTTTCTTCCGCTGGCATCCTGCTAAGATGGCCCAAGTAGGAGCACGTATCCGTGACTCGTCCCACCCTTTATCTTTCACGTCTTCTCCCCGATCCCGTCATGGCCATCATGCGAGAGCGGTTCCAACTGGTGCAGGAGCCACTCGATGCGTTGCCTAACTCATTGGCACTGCGTGAGGGACTCTGCCAGGCCGACGCCGCGATCGTGACTCTGGACGATCGCATCGACGCCGAAACCATTCATTCGGCCACTCGACTGAAAGTTCTGGCGAACTATGCCGTCGGGTACAACAACATCGATATTGCTGCCGCGCGAGCGCGTGGTCTGATCGTCACGAATACTCCAGACGTTTTGACGGATGCCGCCGCGGATCTGACCTGGGCTTTACTCCTGGCGACGGCACGCCGTGTCGTCGAAGGCGATGCCCTCGTTCGATCAGGTCATTGGACTGGGTGGAGCCCCACACAACTCATGGGAACGGAAGTCTCAGGCAAGACGCTGGGGATTATCGGCATGGGACGGATTGGGCAAGCGGTGGCCCACCGCGCGGTAGGATTTCGCATGCCGGTGCGCTACCACACACGCCGGCCTATGGCCACCACATCTCTTCCCCATGAGTGGGAGCATCGATCATTGCACGATCTCCTGGGGGAAACCGATATCGTGACGATCCATGTACCTCTTACGCCGGCCACCCACCAACTGATCGGCGCGCGCGAATTGGCTTGGATGCGCTCCACCGCCATCCTCATCAATACGGCTCGTGGTCCGATCGTCGATGAAGGAGCGTTGGCCAACGCCCTCAAAACAGGAACCATCGCCGGCGCGGGGCTCGACGTCTATGAACAGGAGCCAGCCCTCTACCCAACCTTGGCACAGCTCAAGCAGGTGGTGCTGCTTCCCCACCTGGGTTCCGCCACGCTTCGCGCGAGGGTTCAGATGGGACTGGTCTGTTTGGAGAATATTCAAGCTGTGCTGGACGGACGGACGGCACCAAATCAAGTTCAGTAGCCACGTTTATTTAGTTTGTCTGGTTTTTGGCTGAACGAAACTAACCAGATGAACCAAATCAACTAAATAAACCTAACCCCTCCTAGCTTCCATGGCGAAACATGGAAGCGGGCTCATTCGGCGCCCTCTTCGCGCGAGCAGATTCGAGTCGTTGCGGTACGTCGTGGAAGGTGGGGATCGATTCGTAAATTTCGGTAGCCTTGCTCCACTGTTCTTGGGTTTCGTAGAGCAAGCCGAGTTCATAGCGAATGGCTTGCGCCTTGGCCCCTTGGCACTTTGGATGCTTCAGCAGCAGATCGAGCTGTTCGATCGCCAACTGGCATTCTCCCTGCTCTTTCAAGCAGACCGCGATCATAAGACAGGAGTCCGAGAAGAAATCGTGGCTCTGCATCGAGAAACCAAACTCTTCTTTCGCTTCGTCTAGCAGCCCCATGTTCTTATAGGCCACTCCCAGCGTATAGTGCGTCTCTGGGTCAATCTGGTGTTCAGGTGAAGCAGGGGTGGGCGGCTCGACGGCAGGGGCAGACGCCTGAAGTTTCGGCGAAAATATCGAGGCCCATTTGGCGACTAACGGGCTGGCCGGATCGAGTTCTTTGATTTTCTGATAGAGACTTGCCGGCTGAGTCGGGTTCTCATCGTTTGGATGCGCCAGGAGCAATTCGAGGACGCAGGAATATTGCAAGGCCGCGTCAGCGGTATCACCTTTGGCTTCAAGCAGGGACGCGAACAGCTCTCGAGCCTCTGCATGATCCGGCTGCTCCATGACCAAGTGGCTGAGCCATGCTTCCGCCTCTTCCTGCTGGCCGACCTTCATATAGTTTTGGAACTGCTCGCTCACCGAGAGGATAGGCGAGAGAGGAGCATCCGAGCCTGCCCTCTTGACGAGCGACTCCCATTGCTGGTCCGTAGTGGCATTCGCCAACGAGAACCCACTAGCCGATGTAACTGGCTTCGGCTCTGCAGACTGTGACGTCTCCGACTGGTCCAGCGCAAATTCCGTCTCAGCGACTGAGAACTGCCTATCCTGTAGCGGGGTAACCTTGGAAGTCACATTCCAGGGATCGTCCGGCGTCGTTCCAGTCCATGAAAATTCCGGTGAACTCTGCGGCGTAGAAGTGGTCGGTTCTGTCGACGCTTGAGGCATCGACAGTGCAGACGTTTCAACAGAGTTCTCGCTGTACATGAGCGCTGAGAGCTTCGCGACAATGGGATTGTCCGGAGCGAGCGACTTGATCTTCTCAAAGAGTTCATCATGGAGAGTGGGCATGCCAGGTTCTGGATGCTGGAGCAACAGCTCAACCGCCTTCCCATACTGGAGCACAGCGTTGGCGGCGTCGCCTTTCTCTTCGTAGAGCTCTCCGTAGAGTTCAAGAATCGCAACCGACTGAGGTTCGACCGCTAAAAATTCAGTGATCAGCGATTCAGCTTTCACATGGTCTTGTGCGCGCAAGGCCGCCCCAGCAAGATAGCGATATTCGCCGAGCGCTATCTGGAGATCGCCACGTTGCAAATGCAACTTCGCGAGCAATTGGCATACTTCCGGATTGCCCGGTTCTTTGGTCAACAACTGATTGAGAATAGCCTCAGCCCCGGCAAACTGTTTGGCCTCAATGCGGCGGGTGGCCTCCGACAGCAGATTGAGCGGCTCGGCTGTCGTGGGCAGGCCTCCTGCAGAGCCGGCTCCCGGCTTGACAGTCAGGCTCGGATTCTCATTGGTCTTTTTGAAGTGCTCGATGAACTGGGCGGCTTCACTATTGGCAGGATCGATCCGCAAGACGGCTTGATACGCATCCTTCGCCTCAGCATGGTGCTGCTGAGCAGACCGCTCCCGCCCCAATTGCAAATAGACCGTTGAGGCTTCGTCCTGCCTATTTTCTTGCAGGCACAATTCCGCCACCCGCTGCTGGGCGTCCAGATTCGAGGGGTCCTGGCTGACGATCTTCTTGTAGATGTCCAGCGCATCTTTGCTTTTTCCCGCTTTGAGATAGTGTTTCCCGAGTGTGAGATAATCTTGGACCGCGCTACTCAGGAGACCGCGTTCGGCATTGAGGTCTCCAAGATGCCGGAATACATCGTACCGTGAGGGATCGAGCTTTAAGATTTTCTTGAACGTGGCAATCGCCTTGAGGGATGCCCCTTCAGCGCGGAAAGCATTGGCCGCTTGCGTAAAGGCTAGAACGGCATCATTGGTGGATTGGCGTTTGAGGTGTAACTCACCGATTGAATTGAATATACTTCCATCGCCAGGCGACTCAGCGGAGAGCTTCTTCCATTCATTGATTGCAGCATCGAACTGGCCCCGCGACGCAAAGAGCTGTGCGCTTTTCAATATGCTACTGCGGTCGATCGCCAAGTCAACCCTCCCTAGCCTGCATGACTCATGAAGCTTCTGCGGCAACCGTGGATACGCGGCTGTGACGGGCAGTCTCGCCGTTCAGCCCTTCGACATACAGCACGAGTATGCCTCAAAGCTTTGCGTCTGCACGTTTTTGTAGACGAACCTTCATGAATAATGTGAACTAACGATCAAACGCTAACAGTGCCTATGAAACTTGTCAACGAAATTAGGCATTTAGCCGGTGTTATTCACCCGAGACTCGCGGGGCTTGTGAGAAAAATAGAACGGGTGAGAGGGCCTGAAGGCTGAAGCTGGGAAGCCTGAAGTTCGAAGTTCCGAACACTTCAGCCTTCTGACTGCGTCTGTCGCGCACATCTTGATTGTCTCGCTCACGCTTCAAAAACACGAAGGCCTGCCCTAGATGAATGGCAGGCCTCCCTGAGTCACAATCCGGCAGAATGCACGCTCAAGACTCGGCAACCGCCGCCTTCAAGACGTTCGAAGCCTGAGGACCTTTTGCGCCTTGCACGACCTCAAATTCGACGTTCTCTCCCTCTTTCAAGGTCTTGAATCCTTCTCCTTGGAGCGCGGAATAATGGACGAAGACATCATCTCCGCTCTCAAGACGAATAAACCCAAATCCCTTCCGATCGTTGAACCACTTAACCGTACCTTTTGTCTTCACAAAAATACTCCTTTCCTAACGTCCACGCACAGT
>JBDSDL010000037.1:0-4967 GCA_039920585.1 Nitrospiraceae bacterium
ATCACCTTCGTGCTGACCAACCCGGAGTTCCTCGATACCAACGGTGCGCTCAAGGGCGGCAGCAACATGGCGGCGGTGCACCTGGCCAACGCGGTGGGTGGCAATGTGTTTCTCGGCTTCATCTCAGCCGTGGCATTCGCAACCATCCTGGCGGTCGTTGCCGGTCTTACGCTGTCTGGCGCGTCAGCAGTGTCACACGACCTGTACGCGACAGCTATCAAGGGCGGCAAGGCCGACGGCGCTTCCGAGTTGCGGGTGTCGCGCATGACCACGGTGGCGCTGGGAGTCCTGGCCGTGTTGCTGGGTATCGTGTTCGAGAAACAGAACGTTGCGTTCATGGTGTCCTTGGCGTTCGCGATCGCGGCATCGGCCAACTTCCCGGTGTTGTTCATGTCAGTCTTGTGGAAAGACTGCACGACCCGCGGCGCGGTCATCGGTGGTTTTCTCGGGCTGATTTCATCGGTGCTGCTCACGGTTGTGTCGCCGTCGGTATGGGAAGTGACCTTGGGCTATCCGAAAGGCAGCGCGTTGTTCCCGTACACCTCGCCGGCGCTGTTCTCGATGACGATCGGAGTCGTGGGTATCTGGTTGTTCTCAATCCTTGACCGAAGCAGCCAGGCGGCAAAGGACCGTGGCGGCTTTCTGGCTCAAGAGGTAAGGTCGGAGACGGGCATCGGCGCGACGACCGCATCCGGGCACTGAACCCAGGCTCCTGGGAATCGCGCACGGCGACAGGCGAATGGTGGAATATGTGCTCGATCGGCTTGTCGAAGCCGGCAACATCGTCGTCGTGATCGAATATAATCTCGATGTGATCAAGAATGCCGATTGGGTCATTGACCTGGGACCGGAAGGTGGTGATCATAGGGGCGAAATCGTGGCCGAAGGACCACCGAAAGAGATTGCCAAATCGAAGCGGTCGTATACGGGACAGGTATGGAGGGAAGTAGGGATGGTTTGAAGATTCAGAGAAGCACGGAAGTGCGGGTGACGAAGGGCGGATATTCCGAGAGTCGCCATAATGCGTTGGATAGAAACCGCTCATGTCCCCTTCTTACTGTTGGCCGCGTGCTCCTCTAAGGCGCGACCGAAGGTCGCATGCCGTCGCACAGCTGCAATCTTCTGGCTGTTATCTCCCCGCGCCCGCTATGGCGGCTCCCTCCACATCCATCCCTTCCACCCCTGCGAAGAAGGAAAAGGTGAGAGCGGCTGATGGCGCCTATGGCCCTGAGCCGAGTCAAGGAAGTCTATGGTAAGAATATTTCAGCCCACTCACCTTGGTTGCCCGGTTTGCAATCAAGATCCGAATCGCCACTCAGCTTATGGGATATCAGCACACAAGAGGCTTACGGAGGAACAGTATAAGGGACATTTATGTGGGCACGAGTTTAGCCTTTTTGAAGCTTTAAGACAGGGGTGCAATCACACCTTTGGTATTTTGAACACATTTTCTCATTGGCAATGGTCTTCAGAAGAAGCAGTAGTTGTGGGGCGCTTGTTCAAGATCCCAGTGCCAATTCCAGGGGACGTGAATCTGTTTGCCGCTTTTCTGACCCCGTACACTCCTTCAGATGGACCTCAGGTTCACTACATTCCGCGAGTCCTGGATATGAGTGGGCCGGAGCTGCTCATTTCGACAGCCGGAAGTCTTATAACACCGTCTGAACAGTTGGGCACAGAGATGCGTCTGTTTGTAGGTGTGTATGGTTTCCGCAAACTTGAGTCTCGTGGATGGGCACGGCTGCTTTATGAGAGTTTGACAGATTACTCCGAAAAGAATTATGGAATTTCCGTCTTTAAGCTTGCCACAAGCCTAGAAATCGCCTGTGAGAAGACCATTGAGGCTTACCTAAGTAAGAAAGAAGTTTCTTCATCCCTGGTGCAGCGTTTATTGAGAAGTGGACGTAACTGGGATGCCCGCATGGGACGCATTTGTGATATTGCACCAACATTTCTTGGGGTAACTGAATTAGAAGCCTTGGAAAAGGCTGCGAAGGACTCGCTAACAACCATTCGACCCTACCGAAATGCGTTTGCTCATGACGATCCCAGCACGCCTGATTATCACGCCGCCTCCGAAGCCTTCACGACTAGTTTCCCCATATTCTGGGGAATCGAACGTATTCTGGCCGGTTGTGCATAACTGCTAACCATACGTTCGCAGTAGAAAGGAGACTGTGCAGACCATCCTCTTGCTGACCGTATCCAACATTTTCATGACCATCGCCTGGTATGGACATCTCAAGCACAAAGACTCGCCGCTGTGGATCGTGATTCTGGCGAGCTGGGGGATTGCCTTCGTCGAATATTGTTTCCAAGTGCCGGCGAATCGTATCGGACATTACCAGTTCAACGCCGCGCAATTGAAAACCATCCAGGAAGTGATTACCCTAGTCGTGTTTTGTATCTTTTCGGTGGTCTACCTGAAGGAAGAACTGAAATGGAATTATATTGCCGGCTTTGCCATGATGATTGGGGCGGGAGCAACCTGCCCATTCTTCTTGCTCGCGGAACGCGCACGATAAGACAGTGCTCGTCCGACGCGCGCAGTGAAGAACAGGCAGGTCGCTCCCTTGTGAGATAAGGGGACAAGGAAAGGAACCGACACATGGCTTCGAAGAAGAACGAAGCAACCAAGTCGAATGAACTGGGGAAAGCGTCAGCTCCTGTAGCTGGCGTGAGCACGGCTGAAGATTTTGAAAAACTCGGCGTCTTTTACCTTGGACGACCCTACGACTTGGTAGCCAAACAGCCGAAGCCCGGGTGGCTGCTGTACGACTCGAAAGATCTGGTCACCCACGCTGTCTGCGTCGGGATGACCGGCAGCGGCAAGACAGGTCTGTGCCTTTCACTTCTCGAAGAAGCGGCAATCGACAACATTCCCGCCATCATCATCGATCCCAAGGGCGACCTTGGGAACTTGATGCTGACCTTTCCGAGTCTGAAGGGCGAGGATTTTCAGCCCTGGATCAATGAAGACGATGCGCGCAAGAAGGGATTATCACCAGCCGATTTTGCAAAGTCGCAGGCCGAACTGTGGTCGAAGGGATTAGGAGGCTGGCAGCAGGACGGCGCGCGCATTCAGCGGTTGCGTGATGCAGCCGAGGTCGCTATTTATACGCCAGGCAGCAATGCGGGAATACCGATTTCAATCCTAAAGGCGTTCTCTGTTCCGCCCAAAGAAGTGCTGGAGGATATTGAGTTACTAAGGGAACAGATTGGTGCCACTGTTACAAGTCTCTTAGGCCTGATAGGGCTCTCCGCAGATCCTCTTAAGAGTCCTCCGCACATTCTGCTCTCTTCAATATTGGAATCGGCGTGGAAGAATGGGCAAGATCTGAATCTCACAACATTGATTCAGCAGATTCAGACGCCGCCTTTCGAGCGTATGGGGGTGCTGGACATAGAATCCTTCTACCCGAGCGAAGATCCAAAAGACCGTCCCGATAAAGGGCGCTTCTCGTTAGCAAAGCGGTTGAATAACTTGATCGCTGCTCCTGGGTTTGAAATTTGGAAGCAAGGGGTGTCCTTAGATATTGATTCACTACTTCATACGGCTGAGGGCAAACCAAGAGTGTCTATTCTTTCGATTGCTCACTTGAATGATGCTGAAAGGATGTTCTTTGTTACTCTGCTGCTTAGTCAAACGCTTGCTTGGATGAGGCGGCAATCAGGCACGACCAGCTTGCGAGCCATCCTCTATATGGATGAGATCTTCGGGTATTTCCCTCCCGTGTCGAATCCTCCATCCAAGAAACCCCTGCTCACTCTACTCAAACAAGCGCGAGCGTTCGGTTTGGGTGTGGTCCTTGCGACGCAGAATCCGGTGGATCTCGATTACAAAGGTTTGGCCAATACCGGCACATGGTTTATCGGCCGACTACAGACCGAGCGGGACAAAGCGCGGGTGCTCGAAGGATTGGAAGGGGCCTCCTCCAGTGCCGGGAAGAAGTTCGATAAGGGGCTAATGGAACAGACTCTGGCAGGGCTTGGTGCCAGAATTTTCCTGATGAACAACGTACATGAAGACGCGCCCGTTGTGTTTGAGACCAGGTGGTGTCTATCGTACCTACGGGGCCCACTTACACGGACGCAAATAAAGGTTTTGATGGATCCGATGAAACTGAAGTTAGTTGAGACCCCGGAAACTCAACAGCGTGAAGGTGAGCAGGAAGCATTTGGAAATCAACCGCTACACCAGAGCGGTCGGCCGTTACTCCCGCCTGGTGTTCCACAGCAGTTCGTCCCTATCAGAAGTATGCGGCCAGCTGAGGCGACTCTTGTGTATCAACCGATGTTGCTAGGGGGTGCGAAAGTTCGGTTTGTGGATACAAAACAGCGAGTGGATCTTGTTCAAGATCTCACTATTCTGGCTCCAATTTCCGACGGGATTATTGCAGTGGATTGGGAGAATGCGTTGAATGCCGCGATCGACCTTCAAGATTTGGAACAAGCCCCCTTGGAGGGAGCGCAGTTTGCCAATTTACCAACTGCAGCAGGGAAGATAAAGAGCTATGAAGAATGGACAAAGGAATTCAACGGTTGGATATACATGACTCAAAAAGTAGACATATTCAAGAGTCCAACAACCAAGGAAGTATCGCAACCGGAAGAATCTGAACGAGACTTCCGCGTGAGACTCCAACAATCTGGCCGTGAGCAGCGAGACAAGGGAGCGGAATCGCTCCGCCAAAAATATGCGCCGAAAATCACAACGCTTCACGATCGCATCAGGCGAGCGGAACAGGCGAGGGAAAAGCAGCAGGCAGAGTCACGCTCCAGTCAAGTGCAGGCGGCCATTTCAGTCGGCGCGTCGATCCTCGGCGCCTTCTTGGGCCGTAAGACGATCAGCGCGACAAACATCGGCCGAGCGACAACGGCGATTCGCGGAGCCGGACGCGCGATCAAGGAATCCAAGGACGTGGGGCAAGCCGAAGAGAACGTCTCAGCGTTGCAACAACAATTGG
>JBDSDL010000038.1:0-10624 GCA_039920585.1 Nitrospiraceae bacterium
CGCAGGACGCCTTGGCAGACCGTGCCTGGCTCACACGCGTACTGCGACATGAGTTTGTACATGCCCTCCTGCACGACCACCTCGGCCCCACCGGTAGCGCTATCCCAACCTGGCTGAATGAAGGATTGGCTATGGAATTGTCCGGGGATCGCTGGTCGGATCTCGATCAGATGATGAAGCAGGAGTTCACGCTGATTCCTCTACCGGCATTGGAGGGGGGCTGGGGAGGACTGTCCAGCGATGCCGCGACCGTAGCCTATCTGGAGGCGAACTCGGCTGTACACTATCTGATTGACCGCTTTGGCATGGCTCGGGTGCAAGAACTCCTCACGCACCTCAAAGCGAGGCAGGCACTCTCTGCTGCCATGCAATCACAGCTCTCGATGTCGTATGAGCAGTTCCAATCCAGGTGGATGGATCAGTTTCAGGAGCATGGAAAGAAAGGTTAGCAGAATGCTGAAAAAGTCGCTCTCAACAAACGTGAAAGGTACAACGTGAGACGTAAAACGTTTCACGTCTCACGGATCGCTGAACAGCCCGTTAGATCGCTTCTCTTTTCATTCCCTCAGGCCCCTCACCACGCCAAGCCGGAAGGATCTCGGCTGCATCATCGTACTCGGCTGCCAGATCTGTCTCGTCACCGGTCGGCTCAATCGTGTCTTCCCACAATATCTGCCGGCCCCGATCATCCGTCATTCGGATGTGAAATTCGATCTGCTGAGACGGAGCCGCCAACCCCTCTGTCTGACCGACGACAGCCCTGCTGACACGTTCTGTCCGCGCAAGCTTGCTGCTCCCAGCTGAGAACTGATCTGTCCACATCAGCTGGCCGGTTTCGGAATCGACGGCACGAAGCAAAAACTGAGGTTGACCATCGATGGCGCGTTGGCTGTGGACCTGGGTCACTGCCGCCTGTGGCGCAACAAGATGGGCTACAACTCGGTGGGTGGAACCGAATTCTTGATCGCCTGCACTGAGATTCAGGAGACCTTCCCAGAGAAACCAGCCTGTGGCTGCATCATAGACACGGAGCGTGAACGCTGAAAGTCCGTCAGCTCCCGGGCCAACTCCACCCGCAAAAATCCGCTCAAGTGGTTGACTGTCCGCTGATACTGCATCCTCTCTCACATTCAAATCATACGTTTCCTCGGAGAGAATCTCGCCGTTCTCGGCATCGTATGTTTTTACCGTAATCGTCGACGTCTCAGCATTCTCATACCCAACACCAGCTGCCACGACTGTCCTGGGTTTTACCGGCGCGAGAGACGACAGATCGGCAGCCCAGGCTATCAGCGGAAGGCCTGGGCCGATCATGGCACAGTTGATCAACCCGACGTAAAACGCCCTCCTCGCCCACCCATCGACCCACCGCTCCTGATACACAGACACGAACTCGCGTCTATTCAACCTGAACCACTCTCTCACTTCGTCTATCGTCTCAGACAGCCATTGGATAATCGTCATGCGCAGATCCCCCTTGCTTAGGCTGAGTCTTGCATTGACGGCCTGTATCGTAAATTCCCCACTGTGGGGAGAAAACCCTTCGAAAGAGGGGGATGCTAAAAAGCCGTGCGAGACAGGCTGGACGAGCGGGAAAAGCGAGACGAGTGAAATTGGGGCTTGCCTGTCGCGCGACTACTTGGGTGGTTGTTTACGATTTGGTGTGCGGGGGTTCTCAGAACCCACTGCAAGCGGAACTGTGCCAAAAATGGAATACCGATACCGGGCCACAAACCAATACAGCAGATAGCCGAATGGCCTAACTAGTGGAAAGCTTAGGAGGCCTGAGAGGACTCGTCCACCTTTGAGGCCAGGGAGGAGGGCCAGAAAGGCATCGAGCCCACGGGCAATTTCCCCATTAGGATGGACCAGGAACGCGGCATTGGGACGACCTGGCTCATAGCGCTTCCCCAAGGCCTGCTTGGCCTCTTCGCTCTGATACGGAACCATTCGTACTGAAGTGGCATCCGCGCGAGTCTCTAGTCGCTCAAGACCCTTCTTGGCGGTGACACAGAGGCGGCATTGGCCGTCGTAGATCAGAAGACAGGCTTGAGACACTCTGTCGGATGGATCTGCCATCGCCGTAACCCCTCGCAATCGCCCATTGACCGGTTCGTCGCGAAATCGTGCCACCCGGCAGGCCAGGGGCGCGAGGCGAGTGGCTAGAGGGAAGAGCCATTTCCGCGAGAAGTTTTCGCCCCTGCCTCTCTCGCCAGAATGGCAGGGCTTGTTGCTGTGCCTAGCAGAACAAAGGTATCATCCCCTCCATGCGACATACCTGGACCCTTATCGGTCTCCTTGCGGGGCTCTGCCTCATCGGAGCCAATACCACTCAGCTGATACCGGCTGCGACGGAGGCCGTCCGAGTCGGATGGATGCTCTATCTCCTCGCATTACCTATTGCCCTCGCGGGCCTCGTGTGGATGGGATGGAGCTGGACCGCCATGGCCTGCGTCATCTATGGAACGGTAGGATTGGCCCTAGACCTTGCCACGGTCACGAGCATCCTGGGTGGACAAGGCGAAGCCGGCGCCCTGTTCCTCTTCAGTGCGATGAGCGGGACCGTGAACTTTTTACTGATCCTGTTCGGCGGGCAGGCGTTTTATCACTCGCTCCAGGGGACCGCGCTTCCAGTATCCCACCCTCCCAGTCCTCCGTCCCCTTCTTCATCCGCAAGACCGTGATCCGTTCGAATCCAGCATCCGTCAACCACGCCCTCGTCTCGGCTGCCGAATAGGTATTGCCCCGCTCGGTGAACAACAACATCGAGACGGCAAAGAGACTTGCCTCTCCAGGAAACAGACCTTCCCTATCATGGAGAAAGGCGTCTTGAATCAGCAGACGTCCTCCGGGGTTCAACGAAGCCAACGCGCGCCGAAACAGCGACTGATTGTCTTTCGGCGAATAGATATGGAGCACGTTGGAATACCAGATGACATCGTAGCCGCCGGGAATGGCTTCCGTCAGCAAGTCCAACGGCAGATAGGAGAGTCGCGCACCGGCCTTGTGAGTCGATGCAATCTCTCTCGCCACGTCGAGGGCTGCGTGACGGTCACACACCGTGGCAAGGAGCGTGGGATTCTTTGCGAGAAAAGCCATGGCATAGGTGCCGGGACCGCCGCCAAGATCGAGCAGGGTCCGCGCGCCACGCAGGTTGATTTGGGCCGCAATCTTCGGAGCTATTTCCAAGGTCCGATGATGCATCGCCCATGTGAACCGGCGACGATAGTCCGGCTTCTCTGGCTCATCGTGATCGAGCGGCAATCCATTCTTCACCGATTCCAGCAAACGTCCCCAATCGGCCCAATGGCTCGTGATCAACCGGAGATAGTCTCCCCGATAGGCCGGATGGTGAGCATTCAACGCCGTGGCGCCCAATCGGCTATTCCGATAGATCTCTCCCTGTTTTTTCAGCACTCCGGCCATCGCGAGATTCCGGCAGAGAATGGCCAGTCCCCGCTCACTGACCTTCATCTCACGAGCCAGATCGGGAATCGTCCAGACATCCGTCCCGATGGCCGTGAAAAGGCCCAGCTCAATGGCGGCGATCAGAACCCGCGGCAACCGGTACGCCGTTATCGCATCGCGAAATTCGTCGAACGTAGCAATCCATTTGCTCAACGGGCCACGCCGATCGTCTTCACACACCAGCGCATGAGGTCCTGCACGGCTATGGAATTTGTCAGGTCCACGTTCCGTTCGAACCGAGCGGCCACGTACTCATCGGTCATGTCCGTCTGTTCAGAAAAACCAGATTTCAGCAGAATCGCACGGTACTTCGAAACCTCTGGTTGGATGTAATACTTGGCCTGCTTTGCGATCTCGTCGGTGCCAAGATCCTCCGGCGTTCCATCGGACAGAAGCGTCATGACATCGTCCAATGCCATGCCATACTGGCAGAGTACCTGTCCGTCCGGCGTCAACTCCAACACCCAGCCATCGGATCCAAGATCCATCGTCAACGCACCGCCTGCTTCGAATTCCTGCAATTGGGGAAATGTTGGAGCCAGCGCGGCCCTGAGAGCGGTCCACCCTGGCGAGGTTTCGGCATTCATACGTGCGCCTTTCTCGGAGGCGGCGCCCCGTCCTGCCCTACGAGCCTGGTGCGCAAGACCGCCAACCGTTGAATATTCTCTTCAAGTTTCGGCAGCTGATACTTCCGATCCATACGCACCACCAGTTCAAGGAGATCCGCTGCTTCACGCAGCTTGCCCGTCTCTTCATAACATTGGACCAACACATAACGCGCGCCGCCTGTCCGAAGTTCATCGCGTGCGCGTTCGGCAATGGACAGACTGGTTTGGCAACAGGCGATCGCATCGGCGTAGCGCTGCTGGAGTAAAAAGGTTCGACCGATCATGCGCCAGGCATCGGCGACACCACCTTCATTCCCCAACCGGCGCATCAAGACCAGCGATTGTTCATAATATCCGATCGCCTGCTCGAACTCTTTGGTCTCGCGCGCGACCAAGCCAAGGTCCGAAAACAACACCGCTTTACCTGCGTCATCCTGCGTCTTGCACATGAGGTCCAACGCTTCGAGGTAATAGGCCTTGGCGCGATCCCATTCACCCGCATCGGCTCTGAGATTCCCTAAATTGCCCAACGTCGCCCCGATCCCCTTCTCATCCCCAAGAATCTTCTGGAGTTCCAACACCTCTTGATAGTAGGTCTGAGCCGATTCCCGACGCCCACTGACCGCACAAATGTTTCCAAGGTTTCCCAACGTGGCGGCCAACGCCCGTTGATCCCCGGTCAGCCGGTCGCATTCCAACGCCTTCGCATAGCAGGTATAGGCATCGGTATAGAGCCCGCGCGAGAAATGCTCGTTTCCCTGGCGATTGAGTTCTTCGGAAAGACCGTTACGTAGCGTCATGATGAGGACTGGAGCAACCGTTCGACCGGCGGCTTGGCGCCGGTGAGAATCGAGGCGCCATCGCCAACCAACAGACTATCGAAATTGTACTTGAGAAGACGACGCAGTCCCTCTTGGGCCTTTGTCACATCGGCATATTTTTCGGCGGGCAGCAGACTGACGGAACTGGACGGCTTCCCGATCAACGCATCGCCGACAATCAGCACACCCTTCCCCTGCTGAATAAATAAGGCCGACTCACCGGGAGACTTCTGGTCTTTCAACTGAATCACCCAGATCCCACCCGTAAGCAATTCTCCATCTTTGAACGTTTTGGTTGGCTTGAGATCCATCTGCGCTGCATCCGCATCCGGCACGTGCAGTTGGCAGCGAAACTCGTCCTGATACCTTGCCGCTTCGCGCGCATGGTCGCGATTCGTCACAATGATGTAATCGACAGGGCCGTTGCGGAAAATCAGCGAACTCGCTTCGCCAGTCATCGGCGGAGGGTCGACCAGGATCTTATGTTCCCCGATCGTCAGAAAAAGCCCGTTGAAATCGAGCTGCTTCTCTTCGGAAAACCAGGACCATTGCCAGATGCCGTGGAGCAGGTTTTTCATTGGATATCCAAGTCGAGGCTCACGTTAAGGTCGAGAATCTTGTTCAACCTGAGCCTTGGCCGCAACCTTCCTAAAGAGCGGCAATGGCATCTTTCACAGTTTTTGTCACCTTCGCCAGAATACCGGCTTCGTTAGGCAGGTCGATGATGTCATCCTCTGAGACCGTAATGAATTTACGATTCGGCCCCTTCGTGAGGGAAATCAGAAACATGCTATTCGAAGGTGTCACAGGGAGCACCACCTGCACAGCGGCATCAACCCCCTTCACCACCTCCAAAAACTTCTTCTTCCCCTCTTCCATCTCATCCATCGTCTTCCTCCCTCTCCGCGGAAGTCGGTATTTCTTCTGCGCCGCGGGTAAGGGATCCTAGCCTGCGCGCGTCGGACGAGCACTGCTTTATCGTGCGCGTTCCGCGAGCAGCGGGATTCCTCACCCGTGGCGCAGTCTTACATTTTCTTGCTTCCAGCCGCCAACAGCTTTTCGACTTCCGCCACAATCACCTCTTCGCCGGCCAAATCCATATTGCCGACTCGCTGCCACCGAATCACACCCTGCTGATCAATCACATACACGTTGGGAATAAACTTCCCTCCGCCATACAATTTGTCCGTCACCTTGCTTGGATCGAGCAGATATGGATAGGTGACGTTCACTGGAAAAGCGGACAAGAACTCGCCAACATTCTTCTTGGAGTCGCCGGAAGAATTGACGCCGAGCACAACTACGTCTTTCCCTTTCATCATCTCAGAAACTTTTTGCAGCGCCGATCCCTGCACCATACAGGGGTCACAGATGTGGAACAATCCGAGTACCACGACTTTCCCCTTATAGGTATCCAACCCCACAGTCTCACCGGTGATGGCCGTCAACGCAAACGAAGGCGCCTTCTCACCAACCTTAAACAATCCTGCTGCAAGGGCCAGATGGGCTGCAAGAACGGGAGCTAGCAGCGCCCCAAGGACAAGGATCATCCATTTCATCGCAGCCTCCATTTCCTCCGAAATGCTGGGTGCTGAGTGAAGAGCCTATCAATCCAACTCTGCACTTCCTGACGCGCTATCCTACCATGCAGATTTTTTCATGGGCAATGGCAGCGAGCCTCGCACAGCAGACGCAGTGTCAGCGTGAATCACATTTAGGTAAGGAGACAGGATGGAGGCGCGCGATCAATTATCCCTCAACGCGCAAAGACACTCTATTACCCCAAGCGCGGGCTCTCAATCTCATTACCTCTCTTTAAGGGAGTGGCAAGGCTGCCCTCGACTGCGCGCATCGAACGAGCACAGTTTCATCGTGCGCGTTCTGCGAGCAAGGAGGGCGCCTGGCCACTCCCCGTCTCCTTTTTCAGCAACCTGCGTTAGAGGGATGGCTCGAAGAGGCCCAACTGCAACTCCTCAGCGCGGGTCAGGGGAATGGGATAGCGTTCGGTAAAGCAGGCGTTGCAGTACTGGCCCGGTGTGCCGGGGGAGGCGTTCAGCATGCCGTCGAGACTCAAATAGGCGAGACTATCGGCCGTGATGTACTTCCGAATCTCTTCGGTTGTGTGACTGGAAGCGATGAGTTCTTTCCTGGTAGGCGTATCGATGCCGTAGAAGCAGGGAGAGACGATCGGCGGCGAACTAATGCGCATATGCACTTCTTTGGCCCCGGCATTGCGTAGCATCTTCACAATTTTACGGCTCGTCGTGCCCCGCACCAGCGAATCATCGACCACAATGACCCGTTTTCCCTCCAATACCTCCGGCACGGCATTGAGCTTGACCTTGACACCGAAGTGACGGATCGACTGTTCTGGCTCAATGAACGTGCGGCCGACATAGTGATTTCGAATCAGCCCAAGTTCAAACGGAATCCCCGCCCCCTCGGCATAGCCGAGCGAAGCAGGCACTCCGGAGTCCGGCACGGGAATGACGATATCCGCCGGCACCGGCGATTCCTTCGCCAGTTGCCTGCCCAACGCCTTGCGCGTGGCATAGACCGCGTTCGCGCCGAAGATCTTACTGTCCGGCCTGGCAAAGTACACATATTCAAAGACGCACATGGCAGGACTGGCCGGCGCAAAGGGCTTATAACTCGTCACACCTTTGTCGTTCAGCACGACCAATTCGCCGGGCTCGATCTCGCGAACAATTTCAGCTCCGAGCAGATCGAACGCACAAGTCTCCGAAGCCACGAGATAGGTATCGCCCAGCCGACCGAGACAGAGGGGCCGGAACCCATGAGGATCGCGGACTGCGATGACCCCCTCGTCCGTCTGCAAGACGATCGAAAACGCTCCGCGCACCTGGCTCAACGCATCGATGATGCGGGCCAGCAACGTGTCGGCCCGCGAATGCGCAATCAAATGGATGATGACTTCACTGTCCGAGGTGGATTGAAAGATGGCGCCGTACGCTTCGAGCTCGTGACGCAACACTTGGGCATTAATGAGATTGCCGTTATGGGCGAGTGCCAGATTCCCAAACGCAAAGTTGACCGAGAACGGCTGGACATTCTTGAGATCGTTCCCTCCGGCGGTGGAGTAGCGATTGTGACCGATCGCCATCGAACCGATTAATTGATCGAGCGCCTGGGGATGATAAATATCCGCAACAAGCCCCTTCCCCTTATGGACATAAAACTGCTCGCCATCGCCTGAGACAATGCCGGAGGCTTCTTGTCCGCGATGCTGCAGGGCATACAACCCAAGATACGTGAGATTCGCCGCTTCCTTGTGGCCATAAATGCCGAAGACGGCGCATTCGTCGTGGAACTTATCGGGGGTGATCATGGGTAAGGCGTGAGGCGTGAGGTGTGAGGCGATTGGAGGAAAGTTTTTGTTCTGACTCATGACACCTTACCCCTTACGCTTAACCCCTCACGCTTCATTCAGCGTTCGTTCAATCGAAAAGGCCCACCGGTCGTACAGTTGCTCGATAGGAAGGTCGATGCGGCAACCCTTGCTCCATTGCCCCTCCTCCACATCGATGCCGAACCGATTGCCTCCTACCGTCCCGATCTTCATCGCTGGAATGCCGGAATCCCAGGCGCGATTCAAGACCTGACCGGCCATCTCAGGCTTCACCGAAATGACCACCCGCGATTGACTCTCACCGAATAGAATGGCATCCAGCCGCGAGGCATCGAGGGATAACTGTACCACAGCCCCTCGCCTGCTGTCCGGGGCAGAGATACAACATTCAGCCAATGCGACAGACAACCCGCCATCTGAGCAATCATGGGCAGACTGCACAGCTCCTTCGCGGATGATCTTCAATAAGAAGTCATGAAGGGCCTTCTCCGTTTCAAGACTCAGGAGCGGCGGCGATCCCTGCTCCCGGTGATGGAGCACTTTCAGATATTCACTGCCGCCCAGATCCTCTTTCGTCTTGCCCAGGAGGAGAATCGCGTCGCCGTCCTGCTTGAACCACTGCGTCATCGTCTTATCGGCTGACTCGATCAGACCCACCATTCCCAACATCGGGGTGGGATAAATTGAGAGACCGTTGGTCTCATTGTAGAAACTCACATTGCCGCTGACGATAGGGATCGCGAAATGTTCGCAGGCATCCTTCATCCCTTCGATCGCCAATACAAATTGCCACATGATATCGGGCCGCTCGGGGTTACCAAAATTCAAACAGTCGGTAAGCCCGATCGGCTCCGCGCCGGAGCAGACCAAATTCCTCGCCGCCTCGGCCACCGCGAGACGAGCTCCTTCATAGGGATGCAGCAAGCAATAGCGGCTATTACAATCCACCGTCATCGCAAGGGCTTTATTCGTCCCCTTGATCCGAACCACCGCCGCATCGGAGCCTGGCCGGACCATCGTGTTGGTTTGCACCATATGATCATACTGTTCATAGACCCAGCGCTTGCTCGCGATCGTCGGCGACTCCAGCAACGACAACAGCGCCGCATTCGCATCCTTCACATCGGGAAGCGCATCGTAATTCAGGTTGGTCAGCATGTCCTGGTAGCCAGGCGGCGAATAGGGCCGCTCGTAGCGTGGGCCATCATCGGCCAGCGACTTCGCCGGAATCTCCGCCACCACCTTGCCCTGATCCTTTACCCGGAGAATCCCGTCACCCGTGACTCGCCCCACTACCGCCACATCGAGATCCCACTTCTTGCAGATCCTGATGCATTCCTCTTCCTTGCCCGCCTGCGCCACCATCAGCATGCGTTCCTGGGATTCCGACAGCATCAATTCATAGGGCGTCATGCCAGGCTCGCGCCGCGGCACATCGGTCAGGTCCAGGTCGATTCCGTTGCCGGCGCGCGACGCCATTTCACAAGATGAACTAGTCAGCCCTGCCGCCCCCATATCCTGAATACCGACCAGCAGATCGCCCGACATTAGTTCGAGACAGGCCTCCAGCAAGAGCTTTTCGGTAAAGGGATCGCCCACCTGCACCGTGGGGCGCTTCTGCTCCGACTGGTCGTCAAAGGAATCGGAGGCCATCGTCGCGCCATGAATTCCATCACGGCCCGTCTTCGAACCGAAATAGATCACCGGATTACCGACCCCAGCCGCCGTTCCAAGAAAAATCTTGTCCTTGTGCGCAATGCCGAGGCAAAACACATTCACGAGCGGATTCTGCGAGTAAATATCGTTGAAGACGATTTCGCCGCCGACAGTCGGCACCCCCATGCAGTTGCCATAGCCCGCAATGCCGGCCACGACGCCCTTGACCAGATGCCGGTTCTTCGCATGGTCGAGGCTGCCAAACCGCAGCGCATCGAGCAAGGCAATCGGGCGCGCCCCCATCGTAAAGATGTCGCGCAAAATCCCACCCACCCCGGTCGCAGCACCCTGATAGGGCTCGATGAACGAAGGATGATTGTGCGACTCCATCTTGAAGACCGCGCAGAGCCCATCACCGATATCCACCGCGCCGGCATTTTCCCCAGGCCCCTGGACCACACGCGGCCCCGTCGTCGGCAATTTTTTGAGATGCACGCGAGAACTCTTATAGGAGCAATGCTCCGACCACATCACGGAGAACATGCCCAACTCAGTGATATTCGGCTCCCGCCCCAAAATCTCGACGATCTTCTTATACTCATCATCAGTCAAATTATGCTGGGCAATGAGGTCTTTCGTAATAACCAGTGTCGTCACGCCCCCACCATTTTTAATTGCTTCTTGTTTCCCTTCAGCGACTC
>JBDSDL010000039.1:0-3958 GCA_039920585.1 Nitrospiraceae bacterium
CCGGGGCCATGAAGGCAGCGGATTTTCTCATGCTGGTCCATCGGACATCCGAAGGAACGCTACTCCGTACCTCGCGGGAGGGCCGAGCCCATCTCGCTGGAGTACTAGAGGACTACGCCTATCTCGCAGAAGGATTGATCGACCTCTATGAGGCTAGTGGGCAGGAACGATATCTCTCTGCCGGACTTCAATTAGGAGAGCGGATCGTGGAGTCGTTTCAGGATGAGGATCACGGTGGATTCTACACCACTGCGAAGATGCATGAAAAGCTGATCATTCGAGCGCGTGAGGGAGCAGATGGTGCGACGCCCAGTGGAAATGCCGTGGCTGTCTCAGCCCTCGCCAGACTTTCATTTCACTATGGCCGGCAGGATCTGCGCGAAGCGGCGATCGGCGGGATTCGTGCCTATGGACGTCAGATGGCCCGATATCCGAGGGCCTTTTCCAAGAGTCTTGCCGTGGTGGATCTTTTGGCAGAGGGGCCGATTGAATTGGCTTTTGTTGGAGCGCCCAACGATCCCGGACTGGAGGCACTTCAGCTCGCCGTGCGCGAGGTGTTCCTCCCGCATCGTGTGATTGCCTCCGGAGATGGAACAGGCAGGCCATCCGGTCATCCTTTGCTGGCTGGCAAGGAGTTGGTGGAAGGGAATGCGGCACTCTATATCTGTCGAGATTTTTCCTGTCAGCGCCCTATCACCGATCCGCAGGAAGTCACCGAGGCATTGCAGTCGGCGTCTCAACGAACGAATCAACCGACCCAACAGACACTCTTGCAAGGAACGGCGCTCCCTGGGTCTGCTAGTCCCGAGGGAACAGCCCGGTATGTTGCGCGTATCGTGAGTCAGTCACGCCACGATGGCCACATGGAACATGGGTATGCTCGGTTCGGCAACAGCGGGTTGACGACGTCCCGGCTCGGGTTTGGTACGTATCGGGTCGATACGAAGGAGCCTGAGCATCGAGACGCACTCAGGAAGGCCCTGCAAGAAGGTGTGAACCTGATCGACACCTCGACGAATTACATGGAGGGAGACAGTGAACGGCTGGTCGGCTTCGTTATACGCGAGTTGATCAAGGGCGGTGAGCTGGCTCGTGAAGAAGTCATCGTCGTCTCGAAGATCGGCTATGTGCAGGGACATAACTTGAAACAGGCGGAAGCGCGGGAACAGGCCGGGCGCCCCTACCCTGATATGGTCAAGTATGGTGAGGGCATCTGGCATTGTATTCACCCAGAGTACCTGGCTGATCAGCTGATCTTGTCGCTGGATCGACTTGGGCTGGCCACACTCGATGTCTGTTTGCTGCACAATCCAGAATACTTTCTGTCCGAGGCCGCGCATCATGATGGTGGAGATCTCGCGGTGGCGCGGGGTATCTTTTATCGCCGGATTGAACGGGCATTTGCGTTTTTCGAATCGCAGGTGACGGCAGGACGGATCCGTTCCTATGGTGTGTCGTCGAATACCGTCACGGCAGACCCATCAGATGCCGAGGCGACTTCGCTCTCTCTCATGTGCGATGCGGCGCGAGCTGCCGCTGCCTCACAGGGCATGGAGCATCACCACTTTACGGTGCTGCAATGCCCCATGAATCTGTATGAGACAGGCGCGCTGGTGACGCCCAATACCGGGATGGATCAGCGGGAGACGGTGCTGGAAGTGGCTCAACGAGAAGGGATCGCCGTACTTGTCAATCGTCCTCTCAACGCCATGCCGACGAAAAAGAGCGACGTACTTCGATTGGCGGATTTTCCGATCGAAGGCGATCCGGTGGACTTCGATCGACAATGCCGGGCGGTCGGGGTGCTTGAGGACGAGTATCGTAAGGCCATTGCTCCGGCCCTTCAACATAGTGGTCAAGGGATGGCCCCGGACGACTTCTTCACCTGGGCCCAAGAGTTGGCGCGCGTGCGGCCTCAAATTCAGGGGTTGGAACATTGGGAGCAGATCGAGCATCAAATGATCGCGCCTCATGTCAATCAAGTGATGCAGGCGCTTTCACGCCACTTGACCGGAACGGCCGCCGAGCAGTGGGAGGCCTGGCGGGATCGCTATGTACCGCAGTTGCTTACCCTGTTGGGCGGCCTTCGTCGAGAGGCCACTGAACGGAGTCGTGCCAAAACTGCCTCGGTGTCGGCGATCCTCGATCCCCTGTTGCCTGAAGCCAAACGCAGAGAATCGCTGTCACGAAAGGCCTTATGGGTGCTGGCAAGCACGCCGGGCATCACCTGCGTGTTGAATGGCATGCGTTCTCCGGCCTATGCCGACGACTCTCTTGCCGTCATGAGATGGGAGCCGCTGACGGGAGTGAGGCAGGTATTTGAAGGCATGGCGCAGACGAAGTAGGCTGAGGTTGAGGTGAAGGTTGAGCGAAGATAAATCGCAAATCCACTATTTGCGGTTGCCGATAAGCTGGTTGAAACTCTCGATGGCATGGCCGAACCAAGACCGGTTGTTTCCCACCCCCCCGTTGCCATTGGTCGGATGTTTCGCCCTCGACGAAAGATTCTTGACTCGATGGGCCGCATCTTTGAAACGCGGATTCGCTTGAGCGATACGGCGGTACAGGGTTGCCGCTTCTTGTATCTGCCCGACCGATTCGAGGGTCCGTGCAAGAAAATACTGGACATCGATAGCCTCATTCGAAGATGCCGACTCATCGTTCAATGCAGTGCGGAACGACTGAATCGCGGCCCCATGGTCTCCTAGAGAGCTGTGGCAGAGTCCAATCTGTGCCTGGGATTTCAGCCGATAGGACGGACTCTTCCCCGCCTGTTCAAGTTTATCGATAGCCTCTCTGAATTGGCCTTCCTTCCTCAGTGCTACTCCCTGTGTATAGAAGGGTTCGGAGGAGCTGACCGAACGCGTGGCTGTGAGTTCGGGAGACGGACTTGCCGGCCTCAGCTTCGGTGAGCTGGGCAACGGTGAGCTGGGTAGCGGAGGGGCGGAATCGATCTCGGTGGTATCTTCCGGAGCGCCGGCTAAGGCACTCAGTTCTTCTCGTGCGGCAAGCGGAAGAATCCCGCCTTTACTTCGGTCGAAAGCGGCCTGAGCGACGAGCTTGGAGGTGATCACCCTCGCTTGCTCGGCAAACCCATAGGTCAACGCAACTTCGCACACCTGATTAATGAGACGAGGAGTGCCTCTCGTCAAACGATGCACCAAGGCACAGGCTTTATTCGTAAACAATGAGGGATGTCCGCCGGCAACCTTTAACCGGTGACGAATGCAATGCCCCGTCTCCACCTCCGAGAGCGGTTCTAAGTGATAGTCGACGACGATCCGTTGGGCAAACTGGGTCATGTCGATTCGCTGCAGTAATGTGTGGAGGTCCGGCTGGCCGGAAAGAATGATCTGCAGCTTCAGCGTTTTCCCGTCGTTCAAATTGGACAGAAGCCGCAGTTCTTCGAGCAGTTCGGCGCCAAGACTCTGGGCTTCATCGATGATAAGAATGACGCGTCGGCGCTGTTTGGATTCTTGAATCAGAAACTCCGAGAAGATGTGATAGGCCTCGACCGGATCAAGTCGCTTTTTGCTCAACCCGAGGGAAAGCAGAATCCAGGGCAGGAGATGGTCAATGTCGTAGCGCGCGTTCGTGACGAGACCGATCGAATGTTTCTCCCCGTGCTCTGCAATAAGCTTCTGCAGGAGCGAGGTCTTACCCATTCCCGGATCGCCGGTGAGCACCATAAACGGCGCCTCATTGATAAGCCCATATTCCAGGAGGCTGTAGGCCGTACGATGCGCCGAGCCAGGATACAGAAAATCGCTATCCGGCAGGAGCGCGAAAGGTTTGGTCCGAAGTCCATAGAATGATTCGTACATAGCACTACTCCGTTAGAGGGTAGAAGTTGGAGGCCATTGCCTCGTCCCTCAGAACCATACTCCTTCACCCTCAGACTACCTGGCTTTTCACCTCGAACCTCAAACTGTCCGCGCTCAGCCTCACCCTAAACCTT
>JBDSDL010000040.1:0-30951 GCA_039920585.1 Nitrospiraceae bacterium
AACAGTGGGGACGGAAGCGGAGCTGTCGGGCGTCGAGTTCGGCGTAGAGCTGCTGGATCTGCGTGGACAGGAAGGCCCCGTCGAGGGTGAGGCCGAGGTGGCTCATCGGGAGGTTCAAGAGCTGCTCATTGGACCACGAGGCCCATTCCGGCTCGTGCTCCTGGCTGTCAGACGCGGTCATTTCCTGTGTTCGTGATCGTTGCATCGATACCCTGATCCTCGCGGTCAACCTGCAAGACGTACTCTGGAAAATATAGCATGAGCTTCAACATTACCCCGATTTAAGAGGCCATTTCGTTGCCTGCCACTCATAAGTGGAGAAAAAATGTCCGATCGAGTTCAAGAATGAACCGGCAGAGGCGATAGATGCGCTAAAACGGGCTAATGGAGGCGAGGAAGAAGGGCTGATGCCGTGGCCCAGATGATATCGATCACCGACCACACGTAGGCACGGGCTCGATCAGGGTCGGCCTCCCAATCCGGCATGACTTCGTGCAGATCTAGAATCGGCTTGTCGAGGCCGAGACAGATCTGATTGAACAGAGGAACATCACGTCCAAATTGTTCCCGTACGAAGACCTGGTGGTTTCGCCCCATCGCAATAACGAGGTCGGCAGCCTCGACCAGCTCTTTGGTGAGTTGTCGTTGGACGTGACCGGTCGGATCAGCACCCTTTTCGCGCAATCGGCTCTGGACCCAGTCATGCATCGACTGAGGTTTGGCATCGATCCCGGCCGAGCTGACGACGCAGGACGTGCCAGTGCCGAGCCTGGCCTTGAGCGCATACTCGGCAGTCACGCTTCGAAAGATGTTTCCTGTACACACGAATAGGACTGACTGAGGCTTCCCGTTCGATATGTCCTCTTCTTTCCCCATGATGCCCCCGGTTGAAGATCGACAGCCACGCGCCTGACCGCGTAGAATGCCAACCCATGTCACATTCAGCAAGCCCCTCACACCCATACCACAAACTGGACGAAGCTACGGAACAGTTGCAAACCAGGCTGCTTCGCCTTGTCGGTGAGACCATTGGCGAGTATGGGCTCATCAATAATGATGGCGACAAGATCATGGTTTGCCTATCGGGCGGGAAAGACAGCTATGCGCTGCTCGATTTATTATTAGTCCTGCAACGGCGTGCTCCGATTCACTTTGACCTTGTCGCGGTGAACTTGGATCAAAAACAGCCCGGGTTTCCGGCCCATGTGCTCCCCGACTATCTCTCACAGATCGGAGTGCCATTCCATATCGAGGAACGGGACACCTACTCAATCGTCAAGCGGCTCATCCCTGAAGGGCAGACCACCTGTTCGCTCTGCTCCCGACTCCGTCGTGGCCATCTCTACCGCGTCGCAACGGAATTGGGCGCGACCAAGATCGCATTGGGTCACCACCGGGATGACATTGTTGAAACCCTGTTTCTGAACTTGTTCTATACGGGTAAGCTTAAGACGATGCCGCCAAAACTACGCTCGAAAGATGGCCGACATATGGTCATCCGCCCGCTATCCGCCGTGCGGGAGCGCGATCTCGCTCGGTATGCAGAACTGCGCAGATTTCCCATTATTCCCTGCGATCTCTGCGGCTCACAAGAGGATCTCAAGCGAAAACAGGTGAAGGAATTTATACGCGAATGGGAGCGACGGTCGCCTGGCTGTACAGACAGTATGTTCGCCGCCCTATCGAACGTGGCACCGCCCCTGCTCCTGGACCGACGGCTGTTCGACTTTGAGGCTCTGCGCGCATCGGATCAGACGGAGGGACACGAGGATGCATGGCTCGACCAAGAGAGCAACACCTGATCAGAGATCCTCTCCTCAATCACTCGACCTGAGAGATCCCGGAGCATGAAATCGCCTGATCTTGCGATCGCTCTATGGTCTGCTCGGTACCATAGGCGAGAAAAAATCAGGGGACGTTACGTTTTCAGTTTTGCGGTGAAGCACTTGCGGAACTTGACGACTTTCGGCCCGACGACGGCTGTGCAGTAACCCTGAAATGGATTCCGCACAAAATACTCCTGGTGATAGGACTCGGCTTCGTACCAAGTCCCGGCAGGAGTGATTTCCGTCACGATCGGATTGGCATAGAGCTTCTCTTTCGTCACGGCTGCGATCACCTCCTCGGCAATCTGTTTCTGTTCAGGCGCATGATAAAAAATTGCCGATCTGTATTGTGTGCCAATATCATGACCTTGCCGGTTGAGGGTCGTAGGATCGTGGATGACAAACAACACTTCCAGCAACTCGCGATAGCTGACAACGGCGGGATCGAACGTGATACGCACCGCTTCTGCGTGACCAGTCCTGCCGCCACACACAGCTTCATATGTCGGATGATCGACCTGACCACCCATGTAACCGGACTCGACCGCAACCACACCTTTTATCTGGTCATAGACTGCTTCAAGACACCAAAAGCAACCGCCGGCGAAGGTGGCAATATTCAATCCATTCTGTGCTGGGGGTGTGATTTGTCCCATTGTGCGAGTCTCTAGTTGTGCGGCCTGAAAATCAGTCGCGGAAGGTTCTACTTTCTTTCAGACGTTACCGTTGCCTTATACCACAGGAGACCACGAGGCTGCGAACAGTTCCGTGAACGAACGCAGAGCCTCTCAGTTAGACGCAGGCAGCGTATCTGCAACGTTTGAATCTTAAAGGATGAACGGGGAATGAGAAGGGGTATTACGCCTTAAACTCTTCGTTGAGACTGGCAATGGTCCGCTTGAGTTTTGCCTCCTCATCGGGCTGAATCTTCGTAAACTGGATCCCAAATGTATTAGCCTTGACCCAGCGCACTCGGGCTTCGTTGATTCGCAAAGGCCAGTCAAGCCCAGGGATATGGATGCGGCACTCGAGCGACGCCCCCACGACGACCGGAAAATCCGTTTCGATCTTACAGCCGCCGGCAGAGAGGTCCAACGTCCGACCTTGGCCTTCTCGCTGCCCACCCGAAATAGTGCTTCTGAACTGTGATGTAAACCGTGGCTGCTGACGTTTCTCCACAGGAGGCTCAACTTTGAGCATGCGAGGCTGAAGATGGCTCTTACTTGAATCCCGCGTATTCTTTACAGGAGCCATGCTTGCTTCACTCCAATCAAATAATGAACCCCAGGCCTGTTTTAAGAGGCGCCGGGGTTCCTTAGCAGCCGTGAATCGTTCGGTTACTTTTTCACATTCAACAGTACATGCCCACGACGGTTCTGTTGATAGCAGGATTCAGCAGGGTCCGTACAGAAAGGGCGCGCCTTGCCGTACGACACGATCGCTACCTGCTTGGGACCAACACCCGACTCGATCAGATAGCTGCGTGCAGCTTTGGCGCGTTTTTCCCCCAAGACGACATTGTAGTCGGCCGTGCCTCGTTCGTCTGCATGACCCTCAACCTTCATCAGAGCACGAGGATGATCCTTCAGCCATTGTGCATCGAGGTTCAATGCCTCCATTCCTGCATCTGAAAGCGTCCACTGATCATAGCCAAAGAACACGTCTAGCAAGCCGGCTTCAATGGCGGCTTTTTCCTCTTTGGTTATTTCCGCACGCTGACGGGCGCTTATCCCAGAGGAAGATACCGATGCGATATCGCTACCTTTCCCCAGCCGCTCTTCCGATGGATTTTTGGAGAAACCACTTAACGCTCCCCCTGAACCATCTCCTTGTGCAGACCCTGTTCCCGTCTCCCCATCGGACTGCAACCATTTCATGCTACAACCCTGACCAACCAATAGCACGAGCCCCATCGCTGCCACGGTACTTATTTTCATTGGACTTCCGATCATGATTATTCTCCCATTTTTTGAATAATATTTCGCACGTGTACATGAAATATAGCACCTGAATGAAAAGATGAGACTTTCCTGCGGCTCGTAACCATTTCGCTTTAATTGTCAGTCTGTTGTGTAGGTCTTGATGGTGACCGCGTCAGACGAGAGGGCAGTTGCGCCTCTAGACCAACCGTGAAGGAAGGAACTAGCGAGGAAACAGGTTAGACTCCTTTCGATCGGCCCAGCGAGTCGGACGCATCACGGTACTTAACGCCGCTACAGCACAAATGAAGGCCAACATGGCCAAGCCCACCATTAGAAAGAAACCAGCTCGGACGTCATGGAGGACTACATGATTCATGGTAAGCCCCTCCTCTTGGTGACTGTGCGCTTATCCACTCAGCCATCCACAAGAACAGACCCAGGGTGCCGTGGGGTCTTGTTTCGTTAACCAGCGTCCACAACAGAGGCAGTGCCTCGTCCAGACTTGCCGTTGACTACGCCTGAGAAACCTCTCGCTAGAAAGTCTGACGCGGTCTTGCCTATAGCATAGCACCATTCAGACACCCCTCGGACACTGCTCCTTGGTGCAAGAATACTGCGGGGGATACGAAGAATCTATGCAGCTTTGGTGGGGGAACGACCCTCTCGAAAGGGCCAGGCAGACCAGTTGTAGGCTACTGATACTTCAATGATTCTACCCTGAGGCTTTAGCAGATGGCGTGGTGCGCCCGGAGGGACTTGAACCCCCAACCCTCGGATCCGAAGTCCGATGCTCTATCCAATTGAGCTACGGGCGCATTCAGCTATTTCAAACACTTCGAAGAAGGTCTTGTCAAGGATGGCACAATGGCACAGGCTCATCCTAACGTGACAGGGACAATGATCGAGCATGCTCACACCAACGTGAGTATGGCCTCAACCAATTGATTGATTGATCGATCGTCAGTCGTGATGACGTGATCGGCTGCCGCTTGGTATGCCGGCGTTCGCCCCCGCAATACATCCTGGATTTCATCGAGGAACGACTTGGTCCCCGTCAATGAGGGGCGCTGATTATTCCCACCGATTCGTTTCGTGATCGTCCCGACGGAAGCCTCCAGCCAAAATACTGTGCCATTCCTTTTTAACACCTCGACATTCTGCGCACGAAGAATCGCTCCGCCGCCTGTATCGACCACAAGCAGATCACGGCCGGCAAGTTCCCTGCAAACATCGGATTCCAGGTCGCGAAAATATTCCCATCCATCTTGGGCGACAATCTCCGGAATCGTGCGATGAGCACGTTTGACGATCTCTGCATCGGTTGACACAAGCTTGCGTCCCAATCGCGCCGCAAGTAGTCTGCCCACCGAACTCTTGCCAGTCCCCCGATAGCCAATCAACACGATGTTCATGAGAAGCGGGATTCCAGAACCGCGCGCATGACATCGGTTGGAGCAGCCTGATTGGTCCAAAGCTCGAACTGCGCCGCGGCTTGATGTAGAAACATCTCGAGTCCTGGAATCACACGACAACCTGCCACCTTGGCATCCTTCAGCAACCGGGTATCCCGAGGGTTGTAGACGATATCCATGACCGTCAATCCCGCATGAAGCAGCGTTGCAGGTACAGAGGTCTCGTGTGCTTTTGGCGACATACCTATCGGTGTGCAATGGATCAGCACATGTGCATCCGGCAGCACCTTTCGCAGTACCCTCTCATCAAGAGGCGATTCCTGCACGGTCATCCCTGTCTTCGACCGAAAATCTTGGGCCAAGCCTGCGCGTTCCTGGTCATCGATTCCTAGTATAGTCAAGTGTCCGATCCCAGCCTCTGTCCCTAGCGCGAACGCGATTGCGCGAGCGGCGCCTCCGGATCCGAGCATGACCACTCGCTGACCTTTCAGGGCCACGCCACCCTCACGAAGTGCGCGCAAGGCACCAGTCGCGTCGGTGTTATACCCTGTGAGTATCCCGCCTGCAGCCACAATAGTGTTGATCGCGCCGATATGACGTGCGGTCGGCTCGATGGAGTCAAGAAATGGAACAGCTGCCACCTTGTGGGGGATGGTCACGCTAGCGCCGCGAAAGTTTCCCAGGGTGCGAAGACCCTTAATCGCATCGCCGATCGCTTCTACCCGAAACGCCAGATACACGAAGTTCAGTCCAAGCTTCTGAAATGCGGCGTTGTGAATGGCGGGAGAGAGTGAATGCTCGACTGGATTGCCGATGACACCGCAGAACTGAGTATGTGCGTTGATGTCCATAGATTCGAGCCGGTCACCATTCTGTTTCGACTTCGGGCCAACTGACAGGCACCCACCGCCACGGCAGTGACATTTCCCTTTCGCATGGAATGCCTCCTTACGAGATAGTCATCCCTCCATCGATAGGAAAGGTTCCACCCGTAACCCAGGCTGCCTCGTCAGAGGCCAGATAGAGAACCATATTCGCCACCTCTTCTGGCTTGCCAGCTCGACGGATAGGATAGTGCGACAGAATGGGGTTCAGTTGTTCGGGGTTGCTCATCAGCGAAGCGGCCATTGGCGTATCGATAAGTCCGGGATTCACGACGTTGCAGCGAATACCATCCTTCGCATAGTCGACCGCGAGGGCTCTAGTCACGGAATCAAGTGCCCCCTTAGAGGCAGCATAGGCCGGCAATGTGGGAAGTCCGACCAAGCTTGCGATGGAGGAGATATTGACGATCGCTCCCTTCCCCTGCTTGAGCATCTGCGGCAAGACGGCTCGCGTCATGCGGAACACCCCGGTCAAGTTGACATCAAGGATCTGCGCCCAAGTTGTATCATCGATCTCATGGAGGCGCTTCCCAAAGTCCCCTACTCCGGCATTATTGACGAGAATATCGAGCTGTCCGAACTGCTGTACAGCCCGACGCACCGTCTCCTGGACATGGGCTTCATCTGTGACAGATCCAGCAACCGCAAAGGCCTGGCCCTGCTCCTTCACGATATCATTCACGACTCGGTCCAGTTCCCCTTGCCGTCTTCCCGTAATCACGACCGATGCCCCTTCCCGCGCAAAGACTTTCGCGATCGCCTCACCGATACCCGCGTTGCCTCCCGTTACGACCGCAACCTTTCCACGCAATCGATTCATCGCGCGTGATCCTCTCGTTCTTCGTGAATATCAGCAGCCTCATCTACAGACTCAACAGCGTGAGCTGCGGACCACAAGCCAAATTCAATTTTCCTGGCCACCGTAATGAAACCTGAGTGGGCGACCATTCGATGATCCGGCCGTACGCTGCGCCCCTGAATCGACCAGGTCCTCAACAACGTTTCAAATGTTTCGACCATGCCAAAGACCGTTGCTCGCTCAAGAGCCTCAACCGTCTGCACCACTTGAGGGACGGTGGGAACAAAGCTCAAATACATGCCGCCGGAACGAAGGGCCTGTGCGGCATGTGGCACTACCTGCCAGGGTTCAGGAAGATCGAGGACGAGGCGATCGAAGGGCAAACCATCGTCGAGCAGGCTGATCCCCTCGTAAGCGTTCCGACGAAGCGGGATGAGATTTGGCACCGGACCCATGTACCGTTCAATGTTCGTCATTGCCGTTCGCGAGAAATCCTCACGGACTTCGTATGTCACCACCAACCCGCGCGGGCCCACGGCACGCAAAAGGGCCATCGTCAATGCTCCAGAGCCAGTCCCCGCTTCGAACACGCGCGAGCCAGGATAGACATCCGCCCACATAGGAATGAGCGCAAGATCCTTCGGATACAACACCTGCGCGCCACGCGGCATCTTCAGCACATAGTCACCGAACGTGGGCCTAAGCGCCAACATCGTTTTGTTCCCAGAAAGCGTGACTAAAGAACCATCAGGCTTTCCAATGAGGTCGTCATGGGCAATTTTGTGACCGCTCAGTTGATAAAGATCTCCGGCCTTCAAGGTCAGGGCATACTGCCGCCCTTTCTTGTCGACCAGATGGATACGCTCGCCCGATTGAAAATATGACATCGGAGCCCATTTTAGAAGTGCCGCGCCGGGTTTTCAACAAGACAACGACCACGATGACGGATTTCTCGATTTCTCCCACAGGTTTTCCTGAAGAGCTCATTCCTTCGATACGATCACCCAGTTTAAAAAGCTGACCTGGAGAATAAATGTGGCAATTACGCCTATTGCTCTATAGCTATCCCTACACACCTGCAGCAAGGTTGCCTCATACTCTCTCAGCTCCCTTCATTAGATCACGCTAATAGTGCTGTCTTTTCCTGGTGATCGCGATCCGCCGTTCTCATAAACGATCCAGCACAGGATTTGCTGCGTAGAGAGATAGTGGAACAAATTGGCAGCACAGAACCCAGCATGAATCGTTTAGCAGATAGCTGTCTCTCACAGAGTAGAGCAAAAAAACTGGAGCCTGTTGAGGTCGTAACCATGAGACGCACAACATCAGGCAGGCAAAGGAGGGGCGACGACATGAAAGAGAGTTTATTCCAAACCCCTGAACCGGAAGAGCTTGTCACGATTACAAAGGACGTTGATGCGGACGATCCCGAGGCGAGCGGCCTCTTAGATGTGATCGGCCGAGATACATCCGAAGAGGAACCGCCTGAGGAGCCGACAAAGGCGGTGACACGTACCGCCGTGGGCAACGGCCCATTCATATTGGAGTCACTCTACTTTCGCTCCTTCGGCGAACGTGCCCTATTGACCAGAGAAGAAGAGGTCGAGCTGGCGAAGAAAATTGATCAGGGAACGAGCACCATTCGGAAGACCTTACGCCACGCCATACGAGTCTTCCCCCGGCGCAAACGCACGGACTCTGTGCTCGATGCGCAACGCACACTCCAGATGATCAGAGGTTTGAGCGGACTCTCAGCCACCGCGATCGATAAGGCCGAGCAGAGTCTCACCGAGATGATCGAGCAGGGAACGGGGCAGCAGAAGCTTCCGGTTGCCATCGCCAAGCAGCTCAAGGAAGAATTGGCCATCCTCCGTTCTGCTCGGATCGTACTCGAACGGGCAAAGGATGAATTGGTTCGCTGCAACCTGCGGCTTGTTGTGGATGTCGCAAAACATTACACAGGCCGTGGCCTGACTTTGCTGGATCTCGTGCAAGAAGGAAATATCGGGCTGATGAAAGCGGCCGAGCGCTATCAATACCGCAAAGGGTTCAAGTTCAGCACCTATGCAACCTGGTGGATTCGCCAAGGCATCACACGAGCGCTGGCGGATCAATCGCGGACCATTCGCATTCCGGTTCACCAAACTGAAGCCTCGCATCGCATCCTCCGCGTGACCAGAAGACTCGGGCAACAGCTGGGCCGCCCGGCTCGACTCGAAGAAGTGGCGCAGGTGCTACGAATGAGACCGGAGCGACTCCACGAAACCGTGCAGGCCTTTCAAGAGCCGGTCGCCCTGGAGAAGCCGGTGGGTGATGGAAGTACGGAATTCGGGGAACTGCTCCCCGACCTGCAAGCCGTCCCACCCGATGCCCATGTGCACCGGACGGAAATGTCGCACCAGCTTGAACGCATTCTCGGCACGCTCACGCCCCGAGAGCAAACTGTTATCCGGCTGCGCTTTGGTATCGGCCACGATCAGGCCTGCACGCTGGAACAGGTAGGACAGAGCCTCTCGGTGACAAGGGAACGGATTCGCCAGATCGAAGCAAAAGCGCTCAAGAAGCTGAAGACCCCCGCGATTAAGGAAATGTTTGCCGCCATCCAGTAATCACAGACTCGTGAAGCAGAAAATTGGCGAGGGTCGTCCTCGCCAATTTTTCGTTCTGCGACTTTCACCCTGAGAACACTTGTGCGACAATGAGGCCGACTCGAGTAGACGAGGCTCCATGACGAATGTGCGTGCAACACAGCCGAGTTCTCTCTTCTTTCGCTTCTTCACCATTCCATTCCTTCTCATCGTCACCCTGATACTGGATAGGCCGATCGCCCATGCTGAATCGCCGTTTGGATCGGCCCTCTCTGACGAAATATCCATGCCTGCGCCCTCGGCAGACGCCATTCTCACACACGGCGTGGCGACAACTCCTACGCAAGCCCAACCGGGATCGGTGGCCAGTGTCGGAGGAGTCTTGCGGCAATATTACCCCGTCGGTCAACACAAGATTGACGATCCTGGAGACCGTT
The DNA here is from genome assembly GCA_039920585.1 of Nitrospiraceae bacterium. Lineage (GTDB taxonomy): Bacteria > Nitrospirota > Nitrospiria > Nitrospirales > Nitrospiraceae > Palsa-1315. The sequence goes on from JBDSDL010000040.1 coordinate 9,869, forward strand.
GGCACTCCCTCCTCCCTTCGGGAGACCAGCTGATACTGCAACTGACCATTCAGAGAAAGGACGCCCCGTCCACGATCTCGCTTCAGAATCCCCTGCTGCTGAAGGCTGTCCTGTGAATCACGCCGATGGATCACACCTAGATCATGATTTCCTCGGACAGGGAAATGGGCCTCTCCCGACGCCTACCTCACAAGCTGGTACGCTTGTCAGGTTTTCGCAACCTGTTCCCTATGCCGAAGCCTGGGTACTTCAGAAACAGCTACAGAAAGAACGAATTGCAGGGAGGCAAGGGGATACGTTGTTGCTCCTTGAGCACTCGCCCGTCTATACCCTGGGCCGTACCACCCAACCGTCACATTGGGGCTGCGGGGAAGAGGTTCTCCGTCGAACAGGTGCCAGCCTCCAATCCGTAGATCGTGGCGGCTCGATTACCTACCATGGACCTGGACAAGTCGTGGGCTATCCCATCCTCAAGCTGTCACATTATTGCTCAGGACCGAAACAGTATGTACGGAAGTTGGAGGAGGTCTTGATCCATACGCTCTTACGATGGGGGATTGAGGGCTATCGCCTCGAGAAGAAACCTGGCGTCTGGGTGCACTGGAATCATGCCGATGCGAAGATTGCCGCGATCGGAATCCGAATCGATCATGGGGTCACGATTCATGGGTTTGCACTCAACGTCGATTTGGATCTATCCCCTTTTTCCCATATCATGCCCTGTGGCCTGGCACAGTGCCAGATCACATCCTTGGCCAAGGCTCTGCAGTCAGCCATGTCGCCCTCAGTGGTCGCGCATCAGCTCGCGGAAGAGTTCGCGCGAATATTCAACATTCACTGGATAAGTGTCCCGCCAGACATCATGGGACAGGAGCACCATGATCACCACCTCACATCGACGTCCCCACTTCACACTTGACCAAAGGAACACACCATGCACGAACTCGACACACCGACGTTCCGGCTGGCAGTTGCGCAGTTTGATCAAGCGGCTGAAGCCATGGAGCTTGATCAAAACTTACGCGAGCGGCTAAAACTTCCACAGCGGTCGCTGATTGTCAGCCTGCCTGTCAGGATGGACGACGGCCGGGTCGAGGTCTATACCGGCTATCGCGTGCAACATGATTCCTCCCGCGGTCCCACGAAAGGCGGCATTCGCTATCATCCGGATGTGAATCTTGGGGAGGTTGCGGCACTCGCCATGTGGATGACCTGGAAATGCGCATTAGCCAACCTGCCTTATGGCGGAGCCAAAGGTGGCGTCGCGATTGCCCCCAAACAATTGTCACAGCCAGAGTTACAACGATTGACCAGGCGCTATGCGGCGGAAATCTTCCCGCTGATCGGGCCAGACAAAGACGTGCCGGCCCCAGACGTCGGTACAGATGCCCAAGTGATGGCCTGGATCATGGATACATACAGTCAACAGATGGGGTATTCGGTCCCTGGCGTCGTCACAGGCAAGCCCCTATCGATTGGAGGAAGTCTCGGGCGTGAGGAAGCCACCGGCCGCGGAGTGGTCTACGTCACCATGGAAGCGCTTCGTCACCTCAAGCTCGACATTCGAAACACAACCGTAGCCATACAAGGGTTCGGTAACGTCGGGGCCCATACCGCCCGCATTATGCAGGAGTGCGGCGCACGCGTTATCGCAGTGAGCGACGTGCAAGGGGGCATTCACAATTCGAATGGTTTGGATATTCCTGAGCTTCTGACTCGCTATAAGACCTCGGGGCAATCCCTCCGCGACACCAAGCTGGGAGACTGGCTCTCCAACGACGAATTGCTGCAACTCAATTGCACCGTGCTGGTCCCCGCTGCACTGTCCGAACAGATCACCGAACGCAATGCTGCCAAACTGCGCTGCCGGATTCTCGCCGAAGGCGCGAACGGTCCGACAACCCTGGAGGCCGACCGCATCCTGCTGGACCAAGGAGTTTTTATCATTCCGGACATCCTAGCTAACTCCGGTGGCGTCATCGTGTCCTACTTCGAGTGGGTACAGGATGTGCAGCGATTTTTTTGGAAAGCCACTGATATTCAAGAGCGATTGCAAGATATTCTGATCTCCGCTTTCAATCGGACATTAGAATTTTCCGTTTCCAAAAAGACTTCTATGCGGATGGCCGCCCTGATGAGCGGGATCGATAAAGTGGCTCAAGCGCATCTCCATCGTGGACTCTACCCATAAGTTCCTCACATCATGAGGGCGGAGATCGCATACTACCGAGGGTTCTTGTTTGAAGAACTATGGTTGATCTCGCTCGCCGTGATTAGATCGGCCGACAAGAGGGCACTCCTGTTCTGAATGCGCTCGTGACGTGACCCAGTCATCGATTGGCCTATCGGACGAAAAGACACCAACAACTGATTCTGAGGCGTATGCTCTGTACGCTTGCGGTCCCGTTGCTCCATGCGCTAGGGTGGATCGGTCGGAACTCAATCAGCCTGGATCGTTGGAGATCGGCAATATGGATCGGGATGCCGTGCTGTCTCTATGGGGAGCCCACAAGGAGGAGCGATGGCCTCAAGTAGGAAACCAGCACGAGGGGCCGTTGATGACACTGGATACCGTGATCAGCGGATGCGTCGTGTATTTTCTCGATAGTCCTGAGGGCCTCGATATCCAGCGGATCAGGATCGTCGAAGATTGTGTTGCAGACCTGGATAACCTGACCGACGAGCTTGACGAAGGCTGTCGGCCCTATTTTCAACGGCTCCGACACCTCGGAGCCCTCCTCATCGCCACCCATCACACCACCTAACCTGTTCCATGTAGAAACGACTGATAATGAATTGGTCCGCCCCGTCACATATTCAGCCGTTCTTGCAAGTTCTCAGGCCGTTCGATAAAATGTGTACGCACCGCATTGGCCCCACCAATTTTGCCAATACATTTCACTTTCCATACATCTTTCGGAACCCATGGGTAAGGAAGAGTCGATGAAGTATGTACTACGAGTCGTCACGATAGTCTGCATGGTGATGGCCGGAATCGGCGCATGGGTGTCTCCTGGCTATGGCGAGCCCTACGAATTGAGCAAGAACGACGTGATGGACCCCAAGGCCTTGAAGAGTGCCGACATGTCACTGTTTGGAGTCAAATTGGGAGACTCCGAAGCCAAAGCCTTGGGCTCTCTCGTAAATGAAAAGATTCCCGGAGTAAAAGTGGAACAGGAAGCCTCGTTTATCTTCTTGCTCGACCAACGCAAACCGACCGGTCCTATGGCTGGCGTGCGCATTCAGGACGGCAAGATCGACTTGATCTTTATCAATAATCGATTCTCTTATAAGACTCGCGGTATCTTTCGCAACGTGTTGAACAGTGAAAGCCCCGATGACGTGCGAAAAATATTGGGACAAGAAGAGTATGGGGACGAAAATGTAATGGGCGCCATACTCGCGTACGACAAACAGGGATTCGTCATCAACTATCTGGGGAAAGATGTCAATGTGGAGTTTTCCCCACCTCGGTAGTGATGCGGGCCTGATGTTCGCCCTCAACACGTACTGACCGATCTCGATCACTTCCTATTCTTGTTCCCGGTTGCCGATGCAATTTGTTCCCGCTCCGTATCCCCCCTCTGTTTCCACACACCTTATAAAGTCTTAGGCCTACGCCATAGCTCACGGAAGGACTCGAATGGGGCAGATCGCGGGTAGCCCTCGACTGAGACGGCACATCTCGCCTTCGCTTACGTGCATATCGACTTGTCAAAACAGGGGACTAAATTCAGTGCGGAGTTTCGGCTGCCTGTAGCCCGTAGGCAATAAGATTCGTCGCGGTGTTCCAGCGACGCTTGGAGTTGAGGATTACGAGGAGAAGGTCGCTCCCGTTTTGGGAGACTTTAGCAATGAGGCACCGCCCAGCCTTGGAGGTAAATCCAGTTTTGATTCCTTCGACGCCAGGGATACGCCCCAACAATCTGTTCGTATTGTGCAACACATACGCACGATGACCGTTGATAGGCGCAATGATCGTGCGTTCCTCACGGACCAACTGCCGGAAGATCGGCTGATCGAGAGCTATCACGCTCAATGCGGCGAGGTCTTCGGCCGTCGAATAATGATCCGGGTTGTCGAACCCGCAGCCATTACTGAAATGCGTATCAGACAAGCCGAGCGCTTCAGCCTTGGCATTCATGAGAGTCACGAACTGCGCTTCGTCGCCACCCACATGTTCCACCGCTGCAAGACAAGCATCGTTCGCGGACACGATGAGCATGGCCTTCAGCAGATCTTCCAGCCTAAAAACCTGCCCGGCTTTCACGCGCAAGTGCGTCTTGTGCGCCCGTGCGGCATTGGGACTGATTGTGACAAAGTCATCCAGCTGACCCTTTTCCAGTATGACCAAGGCCGACATGATTTTCGTGAGACTGGCAGGGGACATTCGCTTCCCTGCATCGTGCTCATACAACACACGCCCACTGTTGAGTTCCTTGAGAAGAATGCCATGGGCTGGAGAGACTCGCCACGGAGGGAACTGGCGCGAAACCATCGCAGTCCGAACAGGAACAGATTGAACCGCACGCCCCTTCGCAAGGGCATTGGATGGAGTGAGAGCTACGGCGGCGATCAACAGGAGACCGATGAGCACCCAAACCGCGCGGGCGAAAAATCCAGGACGATGAGACATCTCAGGGTTTCTTGTCATCATGAAATCGCCGCTCCTGTTCATAGTGTATACGACTCCCGCACCTTTCCGCCTCGAAACCCGCTGTCAATCACTTTGTGGAAGAAGCGGAGCAGGTCGGCAAGGTCAATCCAAAACCCGCAATTCAAACAACGGGCATAGAGCCGCCGATTCACCAGCGTATAGTGACGCTCAACCATCATGAAGCCGTTACATCTCAAACAATGCATGGACGCGTCTATCTTCAGATTCTGTGCCGATGCCTATCGAAGCCGATTCATCACCAATGCCAAGCACCCTGCCAACAATCCTCCGCCGAAAATTGTGGTGCCAAATGAGAGGTACGCGCTGGTTCCACTGCTGGCTAAGGATCCGTCGAGCAGCTCTCGCACGCCTCCCTGCACCATCAGCACGGAAAGAGTGAGCAATGCGCCAATAGTAAACCACCATCTAAAGGATCTCACTGGTGTCCTCGAAACAGAGCGCCAAGAGGTCTGTGCGGCGCTCATCGGGCACTGTAGCCGAGGGTCGGCAGGCTGTCAAGAAGACCGCCTTTTGATTCACTCCACCTGCCGACAGACGTCGTACGCGCTCACGAGGGGGATGCGACAGGCGCGGGCACCGCTTTCAATCCTCGATGGAGAAAGATGGAGACACTACCGTTGCCGTTGTCCGCTGTCGCAAGTCCGGGCTCTTCAGCCTCTTTCGTGGTGACACGAAATATTGCAAGAGCAAAAGGACCTGGTTTTGTCCGATAGTTTCTCGGCGGATATTCGAAGGTTCCATCGCCACGGCCGTAGAGAATGGAGAGATCGCTCGATTGAAGATTGACGATGGCGACGTCGATGCGACTGTCGCCATTGAAGTCTCGCGCAAGCCCAAAATTCGGTCCCGCATCAGCGCCGGAATCGTGCCCAGGCAGAAAAGTCCCATTGCCTTTTCCAAGAAAAGTCGTGAAACTATCCTGTACCCCGTTGATCACCAGTAGGTCACGGATCCGGTCACGATTGAAGTCGGTGAAACTCACCCCAAGTGGACGCTTCCCAGTTCGATAGTCGGTAGGGGGGCGAAACGTGCCGTCGCCATTCCCCATCCAAATGGAGACCGCGTTCGACATCGGGCCCCCGTTCGTCACAGCCAAATCGATCTTCCCGTCGCCATCCAAGTCGGCCATCGCCACAGATGTAGGCGTATCGCCATATTCGTACTGCGCTCCATGGGTGAACTCACCGGTACCGGTTCCCAGGAAGACTTTAATCTTGTCGTTCCGCAACGCAACCACAAGGTCAGGCACCTGATCGCCGTTCAGATCGTCGCTGGCGATGGCAATGGGAGTTCGATGCACGGGATAGCGCGGCCCCTCTTCAAACTTTCCATCGACTCGGCCGAAGAGTACGGCCACTTCATCGCCCCCTGAACAGGCCAAGACCACATCGGGATACGAATCGCGGTTGAACATTCCGAGGGCGAGCGAACGGGGCTCTTTACAGACATTCAGTTGAACTTGATCGTGAAAAGTGCCATCACCGTTACCTAGGAGAATCGAAAGAGTATTACTGCCGATATTGGTTGTGATCAGATCGGTAAAACCGTCTTGATTGACATCAGTGGGGGTAACGGTCGTGGGATTCTTACCGACTTTGTAACTGGCAAAGTAGTAGAAGAGATCTGGTGGGGCGTAGGGATCTTGCTTGGTACAGCCGCTTGCTATAAGCAGAAACATGCTTGTCGCCACGGACACAAGGTTCCTGGCCTTACGCCTGTTGTGGCCGACAACGCTTCTGATCACGCACTCCTTTTCGCTTGATGAACCGGCGACGTGGTGATTCATCCGTATGCGCACACGCCCCTCAACCAAGCCTTCCCACCAAAATGAGCGTGGCCAGTATACAGACCACTGGTTTCTCCTGGCAATCAATCCGGCTGCGCAAGAATCCCCGCCAAACTCGGTTACTCCAATCTAAACCCGTTCAGCGAAGGCTTTGAAAACGGGACAGAGTTTGAGGTACACTGCTAACCTTGGTAAGGAGGACTCCATGAGCAAGATGATGAAGATTGAGTTGTCGATGTACGGAATCGCCGAAATACTGCATTGGTGTCACGACCGCAATAAGGGCCGCGTCCCCGGGGTGGATACGGCAGGCTTCGATACGATGAAGGCGCTCTTGGCTGAGAAACCGCAGTCAGGTGATTACTTTATCCTCGATCAGTTTTGGAAGAAGAGGGTCACCTTGGACCTGACCGAAGATGAAGTGGCAACGATCGATCGCTGTCTCTACGATATCCCCAATTTTGATAGCGAACCTCTCCCACAAATCCGACATAAGTTCTGGCCGCAACAGGCGGCTGCCAACTGAGAGAGGCAGGGGCCGTCCTCAAACGGCCCCGCTCTACCGCATAACGATTCGCCCGGCCCGATCGGCCAAGATACAGCGAGAGCGGGGCGAAGAACCCGATGCGGTGTTGTGCAGCTCGTGAGGGGAAACTATCTGGTGGAAAACGCAGTCTGACATCTACGGAGTAACCCTGAGCCTCTGAGCAAAGGGAGAACGACGCAGAGAACTTTTTCAGTATTCCTGCTAAAGCGTCCCCTCCCCCTTCAGATATTTGCGAAAACGGTCCATCAAGTCGGCACCCAATGTTCCACCTTCCGGTTTTTTGAGGTCCGGATCGGCAAAATGTCTGCGAATTTCCTGGAGGCGCTTTTCCGCCTGCTCATTTCCTTGCAAACGCTTGGTTTTCTCCAGCGCCGTATCGAATGCCTCAAACGTTAACTCTTTGTACCCGAATGAGCGAATCCGTTTAACGGCTTTCATCATGGCCTGATTCCGGAAGGTCGTCAGATGTTCCGAGTCAATCTCTGCAAGCCCAAGCTTCCGCGCCCTGCGCTCGGCGGCCTTACGGATTCCGCTACGCACAAAATCAGGGGACGTTTGCAGCCGCTTCCATGCCTCATCGGTCCACACAACTCGTTCCTGGGGCGCAGCCCACAATTGAAGCAGCGTCGACTCGTCGATCCGCGTCAGACCTCTCTCTCTCGCCAAATCTTCGGTGTCTCGCCTGAGCATGTCGGTGACAAAGTCGACGGCGATCGGCGGCGACTGTTTCAATTTCTCCTGAAGATGGGCCAACGCTCCCTCGCTCCACTCCAGCGGAGGGCCTGAGGCTTCGCGGAGATCGCCCAGCGCTTCCACCTTTTCAAAGAGATCGACATTCACCTCAAGATGGCCTCGCTCCCTGGCAATCTCTTCGGCAATCTGCTTGATCATGTGGCGCATGAATTCCGGAACCGTATTCAGCCGTTCCTTCGCAGCGGCAGTCCAGGGCAGGTGGCCTTGCGCCATTTGCTCCGCCGCATCGGCCATGCCTGATTCATCCCCCATACTACCCATCATTTGACTCTTGAATTGATCCAGAAGGTCCCCTGTAATCTCCGCGCAGCCAAGTTCCCGAGCCTTTTTCTCAGCCAGACGGCGAACCATGCCACGCAGAAGTAGCGGCGCCCGCTCTAGACGTTTAGAGGCCTCGTCCGTCCAACGGACATCTATCCCAACCGCTTCGTGAGAGTCTGGTGCATTCATGATGAACACCAAGTTATGACTGGTTCAGGAGTTCCTTCAATTCCTTGCCGGCTTTGAAAAATGGAACCTTCTTGGCAGGGACCGCCACGGTCGCGCCAGTCTTGGGGTTCCGCCCCTCTTTCATCCGACGAGCCCGCAGCCGAAAACTGCCGAACCCTCGGATCTCCGTCTTATCGCCGTTTTTCAGTGAATCGCGCACACAGTCGAAAATCGTATTGACGACGACTTCCGCCTGCCGCTTCGTCAAGGTCGTGATCTGTTCGGATACGCGCTCGATAATTTGGGCCTTCGTCATAGTGGAGTCCCCTTTCGTGATGATGAATCGACCTCTACGCCAATCCGACTCTGCTAGCAGGATGCTCAAAAAGGCCAGATTTCTCACCCGCCCAACCCTGGCGCGCCGAGACGCGCCTTCTCCCAAGCAAGGCCGCAGCGAGCGAAGAGGCGAGGAGGTACCAGCCGCACTCTGTGTGGCCGTTCGCCCCTGCGAGAACGCCGCTGGTGGACTTTTTCAGCATTCTGCTAGAACGCCATGAGATACTTCAGCCCAACACCGGAATTAAAATCCAACTTGGGGAAGAGCCCCGATATTCGCGATTCAATCAATTCTCTGATCGAAAACCGTCGGCGAGGCTCAATGACTTTCGGCTCGCCCTCGATGCCTGCCACATCCGCCGCAAGCTGAATGGCCGCTTCGAGATCGCCGAGTTCATCCACAAGCTTTGAGGCTTTGGCTTGACGTCCCGTGAAGATTCGACCATCCGCCAAGGCCTGCACCGCCGCCACGTCGAGCCCGCGCCCTTCCGCTACCGCCTCGATAAACTGCTGATGGACATCGTCCATGACGGATTGGAGTAACGCCTGTTCTTCATCGCTCATCTTCCGCAGCGGCGATCCCACATCTTTAAATTTTCCACTTTTGATCACGATGCCTTCAACTCCGATCTTCTTGAGCAGCCCTTCGACGTTAGCCATCTCCATGATGACCCCAATGCTTCCCGTCAATGTCCCTGAATTGGCCATGATCCGATCGGTCGCCACCGCGATGTAGTAACCTCCCGATGCTGCCACCGTGCCCATTGAGGCAATCACGGTCTTGTTGCTCTTGTTACGAATCCGCTGGACCGCATCATGGATTTCTTGCGACGGCACAACCCCGCCGCCAGGGCTGTCGATTCGCAAGACGATCGCTTTCACGGAAGGGTTGTCGGCAAAACGCTTCAATTCGACAATCGTGGATTGCGCATCCACAATGACCCCTTCAATACGAATCAATCCAACCCGGTCCTCCATTGAAAGGTCGAGGTCGGGGAAAAACACGTTTACCAGAAAGAGCAGACCCAGTCCGATGCCGAGCGCCCAGAGCGCTCGGCGCACTATCCCTCGCTTAGCCGGCCTTTCTGCTGTTTCGTCACTCATGGTTCTGCTCACTCACAACGCCGGGGGCGCGAACGCCCTCCGGCTTAAACTGTGACCTGACACATCGGACCTACTTATCGTCCTCGGCTTGCTCTCGCTTCCGGTTCTGCTTCGCCGCACGGCCCAGACTTTGGTCCAGCGCGCCTTGTGTGGCATGGTATTCATCGACCGTTCGGCGATCGGAATCCATTTGATGGTCGCGCAGACTGAGCGCGATCTTCCGTTCTTCACGATCGACCTTGATGATCTTGGCCGTCACTTCATCCTGCAACTTGAACTTCTCTTCAAGCTTGGCCTGTTGGTCGAGACCAGCCTCACTGATGTGAATCAACCCTTCAACTCCTCCGTCCAATTCGACGAAGATGCCGAAGTCGGCGACCTTGCTGACCTTCCCGACCGCCACATCTCCAACCGCGTACCGGCTCGGAATCTCGTCGTCCCAGGGATCGCTCTTGAGCTGCTTATACCCAAGCGACAACCGCTCCTTCTCCTTGTCGATCCGCAAGACCACAGCCTCGACCTTCTGCCCCTTCTTGAAGAGCTCAGAGGGATGCTTGATATGCTTCGTCCAAGACATATCGGAAATGTGGATCAATCCATCGATGCCCTCTTCAAGTCCAACGAACGCACCAAAATCTGTGAGACTCTTTACCTTCCCTTCAATGCGCGTACCGATGGCATATTTCCCTTCCACCATATCCCAAGGGTTCGGCGCAGTCTGCTTCATGCCGAGGGAAATCTTCCTACTAGCTGGATCCACGTTCAGCACCGCCGCTTCAACCTGATCCCCAATGGACACGACACGTGACGGATGGCGCACCTCGTGCGTCCATGACATCACAGAGACATGCACCAGTCCCTCGACGCCCGGCTCGAGCTCGATGAACGCTCCATAGTCGGTCAGGCTCACGACACGACCGCGGACACGGGTACCGATCGGGTACTTGGCAGCCACGCCGCTCCAGGGATCAGCGCTCTTTTGTTTCAAGCCGAGCGAAATGCGCCCGGTCTCTCGATCGTATTTAAGGACACTCACCTCCACCTTGTCTCCGATGTTGAACATTTCAGACGGATGGCTGACACGACCCCAAGACATGTCCGTAATGTGGAGCAGTCCGTCGATGCCACCGAGATCGATGAATGCTCCGTAATCCGTGATGTTCTTCACGACGCCTTGAATCAATTGCCCTTCTTTCAGCGTGGAAAGGGTCGTCTTTCGTTTCGAATCCCTCGTCTCTTCCAAGAGCACGCGCCTGGATACCACAACGTTGCCGCGCCGATGATTGATCTTGATGATCTTGAGAGGAAACGTGCGCCCGACCAACCCGTCAAGGTCCCGCACTGGATGAAGATCGATCTGCGAGCCCGGCAGAAACGCCTTCACGCCGATATCGACCATCATGCCGCCTTTGATCCGCGCCACAATCTTGCCATCAATGCTTTTGCCGTCATTGAAGAGTGTTTCCAGCTCTTCCCAGATCTTCATCTTGTCGGCTTTTTCTTTGGAGAGGACCAGATTGCCGTCGTCGTCTTCGCACTCCTCGATGTAGACTTGAAGTCGATCGCCCACCTTGACGTTCTGCAGTTCCTCGGTAGAGAACTGATCGTTCGGAATCATCCCTTCGGACTTGTAGCCGATGTCTACGACCACTTTGTCTTTGGTCACGGCGACAATCCGGCCCTCCGTAATGGTGCCCTCTTCGAGGTTTTTGAATGTCTCCTCGTATAAGGCCGCTAGGGCCGCTCGGTCTAACTGTTGGTCACTCGATGGCGAAACCGTACTCATGGTGTGAATCCTACTCTTCCGACTGGAGTCGGGTGCTGATGGTTATACACCGGCATTCACTCAGCCTTGCGAATGCCGGCACTGGACTGCTGGGTCGGAGACTCCACTGTACCGAGTGCGGCGATATGATCCATCACGGTACAGCTCACCTCCTGATAATACTGCTTGGCATCTCCGCTTTCCCCACTCCGGGGAAACGTGAGCACCTCTCCATAGTAAACGGTCACGGGACGGAAGCGCGGCCACATGGTTCCAGATGGCAACGCGTCGAACGTGCCCTTGAGATAGGCCGGAACAACAGAACATCCTGTTTGCGCCACAATCACGCCAATCCCTGGTTTGGGGGATTGTAACCCACCGTCCAGGCTGCGACTGCCCTCCGGAAAGATCACCACAACCTTTCCCTCCTTGATCAGAGCGACCGCCTTACCAAATGCGTCCCGGTCCAATCTGCCGAGCCGCAAGGGAATCCATCCCAACCATTGACAGAGCGCCTTCAGGCCTGGAACCGGGAAGAGATCGTTGCGCCCCAAAAACCAAGCCCGCCGCCGCATCCCACAACCCAGGAGAGGGATATCCAAATAACTGGCATGATTCGCCGCAACGAGGAACCCACCGGTCCGGGGAACTGCCCCAACGACTCGATAGCGAAAACAGAGCCGGCCGATGGTCCGGGAGAGGACCCACAAGATCCCGTAGACGACCGAACTCACAGTTTGGCCGCAACCGCAGACATCATCAGGTCCACCACCTCCGCGATGGACAGCGTTGAGGTATCAATGAACTGGGCATCTTCAGCGGGGACCAGCGGAGCGATCGAACGAGAACGATCTCGCGTATCGCGTCCTGCCAGGTCGGTTGTCGTCTCTTCAAGCGCTCCTGAATGCCCCGCCGCAACAAGTTCCCGATGCCGGCGTTGTGCCCTGACCGTCGGATCTGCTTCAAGAAAAAACTTCACGTTGGCCGAAGGGAATACCTTCGTCCCCATATCCCGCCCCTCAGCCACCACCGCTCCACCTTGTCCAATTTGTCGCTGGATAGGCAGCAACCAGGCCCGGACTGCTGGCATTGCAGAGACCACCGAGGCCGCAGACGACACTAGAGGCGTCCGAAGTTCGCCGCTCACATCTTTGCCATTGACGAACACCGTCGCGGCCCCGTGATGGAATTGCATCTGAAGCGTGAGGGTGGGCAATAGCACGCTGACCGCCTCAGCATCTGCCGGATCCAGGCCAGACTCAATAACAGCCCAAGCCGTCGCACGATAGAGTGCTCCGGTGTCGAGATACAGATAGCTCAATCGAGAGGCCAACAACTTCGCCACTGTGCTCTTGCCAACACCAGCCGGACCATCGATTGCAACAGTCAGCCGGCTTGCTTGCTTTTCTTCCGCAACAGATCCCACGTCATGGCCCCACGTACTAGCCGTCACCGGCGCTCGCCCAATAATTCCAAGAGTGTACGATGAAAGTCCGGGAATGATGTCTCAATGCAAGCGGTTTCGTCAATCACAGTTGGCGCCGAAGCGGTCAAGCCCGCGATGGCCAAAGACATCGCCACCCGGTGATCTCCATGGCTGCGGCCATGGGCAGCCTGCAATCGACCGTTGTCTTCTGCTGTGCCAAGTCCCCGCACAACCATCCCGTCAGGCTTCTCAGTGATCTGAGCCCCCATCGCACACAGCTCTGCAGACATCGTCGCAATCCTATCGCTCTCTTTGACCCTCAATTCTTCGGCCCCGGAGATCATCGTCTCACCCTCTGCGACTGCAGCTGCGACACACAGGATGGGAAATTCATCGATCGTCTGTGGGATTAAATCAGGTCCGATCGCCACTCCGTGCAGCCTGGCCGACTTCACCCGGATATCCGCAACCGGCTCTCCTGCTTCTTCTCGCCGATTGAGCAATTGAATATTTGCACCCATCCTCATCATCACGTCCAACAAGCCTGTCCTCGTAGGGTTGACCCCCACCTGTCGAATGGTCACATCCGAACCAGGGACAATGGTCGCCCCCACAATGAAAAATGCAGCAGCCGAGAGGTCGCCCGGGACAACCAACCGTGGCGCTGCATTCCACCCGACCGAGGGCCGTCCATCGATCAGCAGGGTAGTCCCTTCCCGTCGAAGCGCAATGCCAAAAAACTGAAACAACCGTTCCGTGTGGTCCCGCGAAAGACACGGCTCAGCGATGCGGGTCGTCCCTTCGGCAAACAAGGCTGCGAGCAACAACGCCGACTTGATTTGCGCACTCGCCACCGGCGAAGCGTAGGTGATCGCGCGGAGGCGGCTCCCCATCACGGATAAGGGCGCAAGTTCACCGCCCTTGCGTCCGGCGATGGCCGCCCCCATTTCCCGCAACGGCTTGACGATCCGCCCCATGGGACGGCGACGAATCGATTCATCGCCGGTCAGTACCGTAAAAAAGTCCTGCCCTGCCAACAGGCCTGTCAGGAGACGAATGCCTGTTCCTGAATTCCCGAAATCGATCGGCCCGTTCGGTTCCGTCAAGCCCCAGAGCCCCTTGCCATGCACATAGAGTTCTTCGTCCGACTCATCGATGCGCACGCCGAGTGCCTGGAACGCGCGCATCGTATTGAGACAGTCTTCGCCTCGGCAATAACCCACAACCCTGCTGACCCCGTTCGCCAAGGCTGTCAGGATGATGGCGCGATGGGTAATCGACTTATCGCCCGGGACAGAGATCGTTCCCCGTAACGGCCTGCCTGCTGTGATGGTCAACGACACCATAGGTGTGCTACGTAGAGACGGTCGGTTGCGCAGAAAGTTTCTCCCGCTCCTGCTGGGCTCGTTCGAGTTCCTTCTCGATGCCTGCGGCATCGCCCACTTGAATGAGCTGCTTTAATTGGCTCAGCGAACGCTCATAGGCCTCAATGAACGTCACCACATTGTCACGGTTCCAGAGGAAAATATCGCGCCACATTTCAGGTGAACTGGCCGCAATCCTGGTCGTATCCCGCAACCCGCCACCCGAGTGGCTTGCCAGATCGAGGGAGGGAATCTGTTGACTTCGAATCTCAGTGAGGGCATTCATCAAAGCAAAGGCCGCCACATGAGGCAAATGGCTCACCGCCCCAAGGATCTTGTCATGCAGATGGGCATCCATCATAAGCACCACCGAACCGGTTTCTTCCCACATCGTTCGGATCTGCTCAAGCGCCTGTAGGTCCGTCGTTTTCGTCGGAGTGATGATGCAGCGTGCCCCCATAAAGAGCTGGTCCGATCCAGCAGCCACACCGGTTTTTTCCTTGCCGGCAATGGGATGGGCCCCGACAAAATGGACACCATCTGGCATAGCTCGCTCAGCCTGTTCCACCAGCAAACCCTTCACGCTTCCAACATCAGTTACAATTGCGCCTTTTTTCAAGCAAGAGGCCCACTCTGTCAGATGCCGCTCATAGGTGTCGACCGGGGTAGCCAACACGACTAGGTCGGCATCCTTCACTCCGTCTTTGGGATCGACAACGTAGCGATCGATCGCGCCCAGCTCGACCGCAGTTTTCAAGTTTTCGACACGCCGCCCGATCCCGACTACCCTTGACGCCAGTCCCTTTCGGCGAAGAATCATGCCGAGCGAGCCACCGATCAGCCCGACTCCGATAATTGTGACCTGGGTGAAATGCAGCATCATTCTTCAAGCTGGAACGAGGCCACGCCTCAATCCTGAGTCCTTCAAGCACACCCCCTTCCGATTACACTTCTCGGCCGACCGCGACCGCAATCTTTCGCATGTCCTGCATCAGTTCTTTGAATTGGCTTGGCTTAATGGATTCCTCACCGTCGCACAGCGCACATTCCGGATTCGAGTGGACTTCGATCAGAATACCATCCGCACCTGCAGCCACTGCCGCTTTCGACATCGGCGCCACCAGATTCCACTTCCCGGTGGCATGGCTGGGATCGACGATGACGGGCAAATGCGAAAGTTCTTTCAAAGTCGGGACCGCAGCCAGATCAAGCGTATTGCGATATTGCGTCTCGAAGGTTCTGATCCCCCGCTCGCACAACATAACGTTCTGATTCCCGCGGGACATGATGTATTCCGCCGACAGCAGGAATTCCTTGATTGTCGCCGAAAGTCCCCGCTTCAATAACACCGGCTTGTCATACGCCCCAACTTCCTTAAGAAGTTCAAAATTCTGCATATTGCGAGCGCCAATCTGGATGATGTCGGCTTTTTCGAGGAACAATTCGATGTCCCGGGTATCCAGAATCTCGCTGACCACCGGCAATCCGGTTTGTTTCTTCGCCTCAACCAGATAATCCAACCCTTCGCGCCCCAGCCCTTGAAATGAATAGGGCGAGGTGCGTGGCTTGTAGGCGCCACCGCGCAAAATACTTGCTCCGGCTGCCTTGACCTCATGGGCAATGCCGACCGTGATTTCGAGCTGCTCCACCGCGCAGGGTCCCGCCATGATGACCAGCTTGTTACCGCCGACCTTCACGTTCCCCACATGGATGACCGTCCCTTCACGCTTAAACTCCCGACTGACAAGTTTCCAGGGTGCAAGGATCGGCAACACGCTTTCAACGCCAGGCAAAGCCGTGAGCGGTTGATTGTGCAGAACCCGATCATCGCCGATCACTCCAATTATCGTCCGTTCCTGGCCGGTCGAGAGTTGTGATTTCAGTCCTAACTCGCGAAGCCGATCGATGATGTGGTCGACTTCCCGTTCGCTTGCTTCTGGCTTTAATACGATAATCATGTTGCCCTCGCTAGCAGAATGAAAAAATTCGCTCCCAGGAACCGTGAAACATTAGACGTGAAAGGTGAAAAGTAGGGGTGAAACGTAGGATTGCCGAGCGCTCTCCCTCCGGAACATTTCACGTTTTACGTTTCACCTTTCACGAACGACGAGGACGGCTTTTTTGAGCATCCTGCGTGGTTACTAGGCACTCAATGCGGCTGGATCACCCGCTTGAGCGCAGCCAAGAATTCACTGTTTTCTTCTTCCAGGCCGATAGTCACTCGAACCATGCGACCTTCGATGTGGCGAACGATAATGCCTTCTCTCAGCAGGGCCTCAAACACCGCACGGCCATCCCGTCCAACATCAACATACACAAAATTCGCTTCGCTTGGGATCGGCTCAAACCCGAGCGATGTCAATCCCTTTACCATCTCTTCCATCCCGGCTGCATTCACCGCCCGGCTCTGCGCCACATGTTCGTCGTCGCCAAGAGCGGCAAGCGCGGCGCGTTGCGCCAGACTATTGGCGTTAAATGGAGGGCGGATTCGGTTCAAAAAATTGATGATCACTGGCGTCGCCACGCCATACCCAATTCGCAAACCTGCGAGGCCATAGATTTTCGAAAACGTCCGCAGCACGATCACATTCCGCCCCTGATTCACATAGGACATGGAGTCCGGAAACTGCTCGTTCCTGACATACTCGAAGTAGGCTTCATCGAACACGATCACGACATGCGCGGGCACGCGTGAGAGCAAACGTTCGACCTCAGGAGCCGACACCATCGTTCCGGTCGGATTATTGGGGTTACAGAGGAACAGGAGTCTCGTCCGGTCGGTGATGGCGTCCGCCATCGCCTGAAGATCGTGCCTCCACTGCTTCAACGGGATGATGATCGGCTTTCCGTGAGCGGCCGTGACTTCCATCTTGTAAATGACGAACGTCTGATCGGCCATGACCGCTTCATCGCCCGGAGCTAAAAACGTCCGGGCGAGCAGGCCCAAGATTTCGTCCGATCCGTTCCCAAGAATAACCTGATCGGGAGTCACCTTCCAACGATCTGCCAGAGCTTCGCGCAGGCGAAATGCACCGCCATCGGGATAGCGATGCAGGGTCGAGGTTCCCTCGCTCAACGCGGCGAGCGCCTTCGGGGAGGAGCCTAACGGATTCTCGTTGGATGCCAGTTTAATGACGCGCGCAAGACCCAGTTCCCGTTGGAGTTCCTCAATAGGCTTCCCAGGAACATAGGGACTCAACGAGAGGATATCTGGATGGACCTTCAACGACATGGTTTCAACTGTGGGCTGGATAGGAGCCCAGCACTTTCATGAAGAGACAGCGGCCGGTGATTTCTTCGATGGCTTTCTTCACCCGCTCTTCTTCCATATGCCCTTCGATATCGACAAAGAAAATATACTCCCAGGCTTTTCGCCTGGAAGGACGCGATTCAATCTTGGTCATGCTCAGGCCATGAGAGGCAAACGGCCGGAGAAGATCGTACAGGGCGCCGACTTTGTCTTTCACCGAGAGCATGAGTGAAGTCTTGTCTTTCCCCGTCCGCTCGGGCGGCTTCTGAGACAATACGAGAAAGCGAGTCACGTTGTTGATATTGTCTTCAATGCGGGCCTTGATGACCTTCAAGCCGTACAGCTGGGACGCCAACTCCGATGCAATCGCTGCCACAGAGGAATTTTCCACGCACAGTTCCGCTGCCCGTGCCGTGCTCGCCGCCTCCGATACCGGCACATCAGGCAAGTTGCTTTCCAACCAATTTCGGCATTGGGCAATAGCATGGGGATGAGAATGGATCTGTTTCACCTCTTCCATCACGCCGGACTTCGACATCAAATGATGGGATACCTCCTGGAGCACTTCCCCATAGATCAAGAGATTCGAGTCAATGAACATGTCGAGCGTGTGGTTGACCACACCTTCGGTCGTGTTTTCGATCGGGACCACGCCAAAATTGGCTCGCCCCCGCTCGACTTCGCTGAACACGTCCTTGATGCTATTGACTGGAACATATTGGGCAGACGATCCAAATTTCTGCATGCAGGCCATATGCGTAAACGTGGCTCTGGGACCGAGATAGGCCACCTTCTGAGGCCCCTCGAGAGAGAGGGAGGCGGACATGATTTCTCGATAGACTGGCCGAATCCCCTCGGATGGAAATGGCCCGGTGTTCTGCTGTATGAGGCGCTCGATGATCGCCGCCTCCCGCGCCGAGGTATGGAGATTGGCGTCCGCGTCCCGCTGTTTCTTGAGCTTGCCGATCTCAATGACGCTTTTGGACCGCTCATTCAGCAGACGTAAAATCTCGTCATCGATGCGATCGATCGCTTTCCGGTACTCAGAAAAGTCTCCGGACATAGCTAACCCCCTCTTCCCAGCCCCGTGAGGCGGGCACCCGTCCGTCGGCTGGAATGGCACAAGCTAAGTGGGAAATGATACAGGAACCATTCCTGGCAATGCAAGGAGACCCTCAACGTTTCATGAGTTTGCGTGACACCCCATCCGCCTACGTCTGCTAGTAGACCAGGCGAGGCTTATCACGGGAAAAGGGGGGAGGTCGGCCTTTTGAAATGATCGAAAGCCAGCTTCGTGGCTTGGCGGCCACGGCCAGTCCGTTCGAGAAAGCCGGCCTGAATCAGATAGGGCTCATGGACATCTTCGAGGGTGCCCCTATCTTCCTGGACCGCAGCCGCCAAGGACTCCACCCCGACCGGCCCTCCAGCGAACTTGTCGATGATCGTCAGAAGAATCTGACGATCCATCTCATCAAACCCCGCCGTATCGACACCCAGCCATGCAAGCGCGTCCTGGGCTACAACCTGGCTGACTCGCCCCTCCGCCTTCACTTGGGCATAGTCACGCACCCGCTTGATAAGCCGATTGACGATGCGAGGGGTTCCTCGCGCGCGACCGGCAATTTCTTTGGCTCCCTCGGAATCGATTGGGATTCCAAGCACGCCCGCTGAACGTGTCACGATGGTCTGTAACTCCGCCTGAGAGTAGAACTCCAGACGGTGGACGAGGCCAAACCGGTCGCGGAGTGGAGAGGTCAGGGCTCCGGCCCTGGTCGTAGCCCCGACTAGCGTAAACCGAGGAAGATCCAATTTCACCGTTCTGGCTGCAGGACCCTGGCCGATCACGAGATCGAGCTGATAGTCCTCCATCGCTGGATAGAGCGCCTCTTCGACAGAGGCAGGAAGCCGGTGAATCTCATCGATAAACAGAACATCGTGTTCTTGGAGGTTTGTCAGGATGGCGGCCAAATCGCCCGCATGCGCCAACACGAGACCGGAGGTCGAGCGGAGCGCAGCCCCCATCTCACGAGCGATGATGTGGGCAATGGTGGTCTTTCCCAACCCCGGAGGGCCATAAAAGATCGTGTGATCGAGCGCTTCGTTCCGCTGCTTCGCCGCCTCGATACAAATCCGCAGGGATTCTTTCATCCGCTCTTGGCCAACGTACTCCTCCAATGTCTGCGGACGCAGCACCGTTTCGATACTGCGCTCTTCGTCCGTAATCTGCGTACTGACAACTCGCTCGACGGCCATCGTGAGGGAACCTCTCTCGCTCTAGGCTTATTTCTTCTCCGGCGTCGGAAGGTACTTCGGTGGGGGCGGCAAGGCGCCTTGCCCTGGTGTTGCCGTGCTCCCGCAGTCCGGCGGGCAGGTCTTCCCGCCTTGAGTCGGATCCGGAAGATTCAACTCCATCTTCTCCAGCTGGCATTGCGTGAGCCGCCCCCCATCCTTGTTTCCACAGCGAGCCGGAACATTCGAGTTGCCGATTTCACGATAGCCTTCGGGACAAGAACCGCAGACGGATAGCAGATTCGCCCCCAGTGGAGCGCACTGAACGAGGGTAGGATCGCCGTCTTTACAAATCTCTTTGGACTCGGTCACGCCCGTAGTCGCATAGCCTTCAGGACATTGACCGCAAGTCTTGCGAATACTTTTAGGCTCGCTCGGCTCTTCGGCTTGCACGGGCATGGCCCCTACGACTAATAGGAGCACCACAAGCCCGATAGACCATTGAGTCCGGACTATGCGTTGAAGCCATCGCATCATCATCCTTACCCCCTTGCAAGTTCCTTTAGAGACTCACGAATCATATCTTTGAGTACGATGGACTCGGCATTGGACCTCTTCACGTGCTTCAACGCCTCTTTGGCGTCTTGTGGACGATAACCCAAATTCACGAGCGCCGACAGCGCGTCGTCGAAGGTCGCATCCTGCCCCTGCCTGGGTGAATCGCTTGCCGGCGAGAGACCAGGTTGGAGCTTTCCAACTTTATCCTTAAGCTCCAGCACGAGTCGGCTGGCCGATTTATTTCCGATCCCTGGAACCGCCGTCAGCTTCTCGACATCTCCCGACTGAATCGCTGAGACCAGGTCGGACACCGGAAGAGCCGACAAAACACTGAGAGCCAGTTTGGGCCCGACGCCGGACACGCTGGTCAACAGCACAAATGCATCTTTTTCCTGCGACGTCAGAAAACCGAAGAGCTGAATCGCATCTTCGCGAACGTGGGTATGCACACTCAGCGAAATGCTTTCACTGAGATTGGGTAACCCGTAATAGGTGCTGAGAGGAATATGCACTTCGTATCCGACCCCATGCACATCAAGGATCAGATAGGTCGGCGCCTTGAAGGCCAATCGGCCTGTCAATGAGGCGATCATGCGGTCTCATGCCATCAGCGGGCGAAGCAACGTGCGGACAGCGCTGCTGCTGCACACTTCACCCGGCGGCGGCCACTTTCTCCATCACCTCGTCGGAAATATCAAAATTCGCATGAAGCTTCTGCACATCGTCATGCTCGTCCAAGACTTCCATCAACTTGAGCATTTGCTCGGCTGCCTTTTCCTCGAGCCTGATCGTGTTCTGCGGAACAGAGGTGACCTCCGCAAACACGGTGTGGATCTTTGCATCGGCGAGGGCTTTCTT
>JBDSDL010000041.1:0-7025 GCA_039920585.1 Nitrospiraceae bacterium
GTGATTTGTTTTCGAAGGGTGTAGCTGTTGTCTTTCTGGCTGTAGGTCACGAGATATTCTTTCTGTAACGCCTGGAAGCCTTCGGCTGTGACCGAGTTGGCGGGAATCGTCCAGGTCCGATGGTAGACGAGCGGTTCAGCATAGAGCTGGTTCTGGTCCTGAATGGCTGAGAGGTGTGTCACCACTCGGCGGAACGTCTCATAGCCCCTCCGATCTGCCGGCGTATTGCGGTAGGAGACCTCTTGGCCATTCTCCCTGACCCGCAGTTCCTGCGCCATCAGCCGGAGCAACAAATCGATGTCGTATCGCTGCCGGAGGAGGAGGAGGAATTTGGCTTCCTGAAAGGGAGTCAAGAGCCGCTTGGTGAACTCTTCCCCTTCGATTGGCGCGATACTGATGGTGGGGTTCTCTGCCACGCTGCCGCCAAAGATCGGCATGAGCGCTCTGCCGGCCTCTCCTGTGAATGCCGGAGTGGCGCCGGCGCTGACACGGAAATCGAATGTCGCGGCGATATTCGAGACGCCGGTGAAATGAATCGGTTGATGCTGATGGGCGCGGGCGATGTTGATGAGCAGTTGTTTGGAGATGGCATCCGTGATCGCCTCATCATAGCTCGTCACGGCGCGATTTAGCGTGATGGGGGAGAGGCAGCCGGTTACGGCCAGGCTGCATACGATTCCCGTCAGGGTCCACGCAGGGGATTTTAAACGCTGCCCCATCGTCATGTGAACAACCTTCGAGTGGACCCGACAATCTTTCGACAGGTTTGTAGCATAACTGGCACGTGATGCCTAGCGGGTTGCACGTGTTTTGTGGGAAAAACGAAAGGGGTCGGCGTCTTCAATGAAGACTCCGACCCCTTTGATCGCTGCAGCTAGTTCAGCGGTGGAACCACTCCGGCAAATGTCAACAGATCGGTTATGTGAAACTCGCCAGGTGTTGCAGACGGCAGTACCGGCGTCCAGTGTGGTTGAGCGGCCAGATAGGAAGACTCATCGGCCTTCAACAGGCCGATAAACACCTCACCAACGATGCGGCCTCCCACCGGTCCTAAGCGAAGACCATTCTCCAGGAGCTCTGCTTCCTTCAAAAGGTAAAACCAAAGCGGTGTGCTCTTCTCCATACCAAAGGGCGTGAGCATGGCCAGCTGTGTGGGGGTCAACGCCGGAAGGCCCATCCTCCGCGCAATCGCCTGGCCTGACGGTATCCCGAAGTTGACGTGGCGCATCAGATTGCGCGAGGCCAACGACTGTACTCCATCGGCCGGCAGGCCCGGAGCAGGCCCACGCGAACCTGGAAGCAACATCACCACGCTGGAGAGCTTGCCGTCGATCCGCTTGTTGGGCCGGAAATTGCCATCGCCAAAATTGAAGAAGGTTTGCCAGTCGACGAACCGACGGGGCGCGCGCTTCCCGCCACGCATATCGTCCGGATCCGTGTCGTTGGGGTCCTGGGTATCGTCGAAGAGAAAGGCGAAGAGCGGTGATCCGCCGGTGGGGCCGAAGTTCAGACGATAGCTCGGACGAATTTGCGAATGGCCGAAGCGGTAGGCGGCCACTGAAAATTCGATGGGGATCAACGGATTCTTCGTGTTGCCCACCTCATAGAAGCGGAGTCCCTTTTTGAGGATGTCATCGACACGCTCTTGCCCAATCGTCAGCGGCAGGAATTCATGCAGAATGATCCACTGATAGTGCCAGCGGACCTGGCGTTGGGCCTTCTTGAAGATCTGCTCAGTGGATTGGTCGGCAAGAGCAGGGTCTTTGCGCAGGTGGTCGATCACGGCATTGTGAAAACGCAGCATCGCCAAGTGGAACTGCGCAAGGATCACGTGTTCGTCGTTCCGGCTATCTCCGAGGATGGCGTGATTGTTAGGGTCACGCGGGAGGTCGAAACGGATCGCGCCTTTGCGAGAGACAAGCTCTGAATCCGGAATAGGTTCCACGCGCAGCTTGATCTCGCCGGAACTCACGTCATACAGCTCCGGGGATGCTGCTGGCCCATCACCATACATGCTGTCCAGATCGAACGCCGCAGTGCGAAAGTTCGTCGTTTTTAGTGGGTTGCTCCGTTCGAGCAATGGGGACCTCGGGTCAAGCGTGATGTCGTGGTCCAAGAACTGACCGAAGAAGGTCACGCCGGCCGTCATGTTGGGATTGTCGGGATTGTTTGGGCTGAACACTCCGGGATTCGTGATCGACTGAATGGGATCGGTCAGGATATCCAACGCGTCGATGACGCCTCCTTTTTCGCCTAGCTTCTTGGCCTGTTCCCGTGCGGCATCGGTTGGCAGGGCGTAGGGCGGTAATTCAGGAAACATGCGCGCAAAGGAATTGTCTGGAGTGGGCGATCGCTCCTGCAAACCGGGAAGGGTCAAATTGTTTTTCCCATCAGCAGCGTGAGCCGTCGTGAGGCCAAGGAGTGCTGTCGAAAACAGCACTCCTGCTAGACCGGCCGACAGGAATCTCTTGCGGCGATGCGACATGGTGTCCTCCTCATGGTGTTACAGTTGCTCGAGATCCAGGAATCAACCGTTGTTTCCCGGCAAGAACGAGATGCAAGGCACGCCTCCGCAAGAACCGAACCATGGAAAGCGCATGCTCCATCGCGTCTTTATCCAGGCGAAAAGAAAGAAAAGAGCTTCTGTAGAGTGTTCGAAAGAGGACAGTATGGAAAGGAAGACAGTATGCGGAAGAGTCGAGCAGTTCTAATAAACATACAACGTGGCCCCTCATACCAGCTCAGCAGAGCAAGGGTCGATCTGGTTCAACCAAACAAACAAGAGAAACCAGCTGGCTCATGCACACGCACTGCTCAAAAAAGACGACTCTCATTGCATTGCAGCAGCGGGCTCTAGATAATGCGCGAAAGACTCTGAGTCCAGCGTCATTCTTTAGGCGATAGGCGGTATTGAATGTCTTCGATGTCTTTGGCCCTACTCATCTTCGGTGTCTGTTATCTGGTCATCATCACCGAGCGGATCCACAAGACGATTGTGGCGCTATGCGGGGCTGCGGTGATGATCGGACTTGGCGTGGTGTCGCAGGACGAGGCATTTTATTCCCATGAGTTCGGTGTCGACTACAACGTCGTGTTTCTGCTGATTGGGATGATGGTAATCGTGAACATTGTCCGGGAGACCGGTCTCTTCGAGGTTTTGGCCATCTGGGCGGCGCAGCGGGCCGACGCGAAGCCGTTTCGCTTGCTGGTGTTACTGGCCCTGTTGACGGCTGGGCTTTCTGCCATGCTCGATAATGTCACCACCGTGTTGCTTATGGCGCCAGTCACCTTGGCCATCACCAAGCGGTTGGAACTCAACCCCATTGTATTTCTGATAACCGAAGCACTTGCATCCAATATTGGTGGGACTGCGACGCTGGTCGGAGATCCACCCAATATCATGATCGCCAGTAAAGCTGAGCTAGGCTATCTCGATTTTCTGGTGGTCCTGGGTCCGATTGCGGTGGCGATCATGGCTGTGTTTTTGCTTGTGCTGTGGCTGGTCTTTGGGCGAACCATGGCCGTGGCCCCGCATCTCCGAACGGCGGTGTTGGCATTGAGTTCACGGGAGGCCGTTTTAGATCGACCATTTTTGTACCGCTGTCTCTGGCTGCTCGGAATCGTCAACGTCGGGTTCTGTCTGCATTCGCTCATTCATCTTGAGCCGGCCACGATTGCCCTCCTTGGCGCGAGCCTGTTCATGCTGATCGGTCATGCGCGACGGAAGCGGGAGGATGCGGCGGAGTTGTCGTACCTCACCGATGTCGAATGGAAAACCATCTTCTTTTTTATTGGGTTGTTTATCCTGGTCGGTGGATTGGTAAAGGTCGGCGTAATTCGCTACCTGGCAGATCAGTTGGTTTCAGTGACACAGGGGAATCTTGCGGGATCGACGATGGCGGTGCTCTGGGGGTCGGCGATGCTCTCAGCCGCGGTGGATAACATTCCCTACGTCGCGGCGATGAATCCATTGATTGTGGATCTTGCCCGGTCGCTTCACCCTGAGATTTCGGATTATGTGGTCTTGGTGCATCAGCCAGACATTATGCCGCTGTGGTGGGCCCTGGCACTTGGAGCTTGTCTGGGGGGGAACGGCACAATCATTGGCGCAAGCGCGAACGTCGTGATCGTGGATATCGCACGCAAAGCCGGCTATTCCATCTCATTCTGGCAATTCTTCAAGTTTGGGTTTCCCGTCATGGTGGGGTCGGTATTCATCAGCGCGCTGTACCTCTGGCTTCTCTTTCTCCGCTGACATAGCAGGATGCCGAAAAAGTCCACCAGCGGATGAAGAGTGTTATCATGGCCCTGGCCCCTCACGCGAAGCAACAGATCGACGTGCATACCCCTCGTTTCGGATGGGGCCGAACCACAAATGTCTTTGAAGTCCGATGGACCAGGACCGTTCAGGTGGAGTCATTCGGAAATCTGTATCTAGTTGGAGGCTAACGGATATTCGGTCCCTGTCACTACCTGTTGTTCTAGCCACTGCTATGGTAGTCAATCTATCCCGGCGAAGGTTCTCCTACCTGCCACTTCCTTTCCCTTGCCCTCACTGATCCAGAAGGGTAAAATCGGCATCTCTGCTCACCTACATCGATAGGAGGTGCTATGGCCGTCCGCACCACTCCCTCAAAACCACGGGTATCTCTCGACAGAAACATCGAACGGATGCGGAAACAGCTTACCGAATTTGCCCCGTTCTTGGGCAAGGGCAAACAGACACGCAGCCTGGAGGAGTTCGATCTGGAAACCGAACGGCTGATCGAAGATCTCCTTGGGCAGACGTCTGACTTGCTGCACGCCTATGAGTATGCCGAGCTGGGTGAGGCGGCAGGATTGGTCAACATGACGGACGAGGCGCCGGAAGGCACGGGCATGGATAGTGAGCGCCAAAGCCTCTTGCAACGCGGCCGTGTGTTGGAAAGCTGCGTGGCGGAATTGGAAGCGCGTCGGTCTTCAGGACCGAAGAAAGCCAAGATCGGGCGCACGCTCATCGGTCCGCAGATTGCCGAGCACATGTCCTCTGAGGTTCGGGACGTGTCGCAGGATGCCAGTCTGCGGCAGGCCGGGCAGCTGATGCAGCAATGGAAATTGGGGTCTCTGCTCGTCACAAACAGCCAATCGTACGTCGGTGTCATCACCGATTCACTTTTGGCCCGTGAGGTGGTGGCCAATGGGTTGGATCCCAATACGACCGTTGTCAAAACGTGCATGCGGACGCCGGTGGAGACCATTGAAGGTGATCGGCCGATTATCGACGCGGTGCGCATGATGAAGGAACGGGCTACCAGGCATTTGGCCGTGACACAAGACGGACAGATTATCGGCATGATTTCCGTCTCCAATATTCTGAGGTATTACTCGGGCATCGCCTAGCAACACGTCGCGGATCCTTTGTGGAATGCAGTTCATCTTGCGAGATACGTTTCTCGGTCAGGCTATCAGCTGGAAGCCATGTGCTCTTGTTTTCAGCCATGCGCTCCTCAATCAGAACAGGAGGTGAGAAATGGGTCCAACCAAGGCGATTGTGAAAGAGAACAGACTCTATGAGGTGGTGGGGGGAAAGCTGATTAAGGATGGGTTCGCCAGCCGTCAGGAACTTGAAGACTACGTGAAGCATCATTATTTGACGTTGCCGGTGCTCGACAATGCGGGGAACCAATGGCTGCTCGATGGGAAGCCGGTGTATTGTTACCGTGGTACGCAATACGAAACAGTAGACGATCAGAGGGTCCATCTCGCGCGCTGCTCGGATTGCGGAGGTATGGGAATCAGGTCAGATGAATTTACGGTCGAATCGGATTGCATTCGTTGCACGGCTTGCGGGCATGAGTTCGACGCGCGATTGGAAATGATGGAAACATAAAGAGGGGGCGGCCTGGTTGGTTCCCCGTGCTCACGGAACCCCCACGATGAAGCTGTGGTCGTTCGACGTGCGCAGTTGGGAACCAAACCAGGCCGCTCCCTAGGAGAGAGACAAGCAAGCTTGGAAGGATCATTTATATTTCGTTCGACGCGCGCATTCGAGGATCAACCAGGCCGCCCCTTGGGGAAGGAGCAGCAAGCTCGGCATGATTATGTATGTGTTTGAATGATGTGGTCTTTTCGAGAGTTTTATTCTTTGCTGAAGTCTGCGTGAGGTTACGAGGTATGCCCATGCATATCTGGGGAAGTTTGGAAGTATATTGTATTGACACATAGGGTAAAGAGAGTTAGGATTTCAGCGCATCATACGAACAGATGAGTCAAATGGATTATCTGGGCCGGCCATGGTGAGTATCGGTGGCTCTTCATAAGACAAAGGGGTGGATCGCGGTTTCTTAACAAGGAGGTCAGGGTATGGCGAGTACAACATGGGGGGGGGCGGATCGGGGCTATGATATGTCGCTCTGGTACGATTCCCGGCCCCTCAAGATCGGCTGGTTTACGATGTTGGCGGCGGTGGGCGCGGAAGTCGTCTTTCAGCGGGTGTTCGGCTACTCCCACGGCCTGGACTCCATGACGCCGGAGTTCGAAAACGTCTGGATGGGGCTGTGGCGCTTTAACGTCATTTCCAACATCATCTTCTCGGTCTCCACCCTGGGATGGCTGTGGAGTACCCGGGATCGCAACGTGGCCAACGTGGACCCCAAGACCGAGCTCAAGCGCTACTTCTATTGGATGATGTGGCTCGCGGTCTACGTGTTCGGCGTCTACTGGGCGGGCAGTTATACGCTCGAACAGGATGCGTCGTGGCATCAGGTGATCATCCGCGATACGAGCTTCACCGCCAGCCATATCATTGCCTTCTACTTCACGTTCCCGTTGTACATCACCTGTGGCGTGGCGAGCTATCTCTATGCCATGACCCGGCTGCCGCAGTTCAGCAAGGCGGTCTCGTTCCCCTTGGTGGGGGCGATCGTGGGGCCGATGATGATTCTCCCCAACGTGGGCCTCAATGAGTGGGGGCATGCGTTCTGGTTCGTCGATGAACTCTTTGCCGCGCCGTTGCACTGGGGCTTTGTGACCCTGGGCTGGTGTGG
>JBDSDL010000042.1:0-15982 GCA_039920585.1 Nitrospiraceae bacterium
AGAAGACCGCACTTCTTGGAAGCCTGAGGTGCCATTCATGGCCGGTTCCTTATGAACGACTTGTAAGATACACGAGTCAAACCGCGCACATAAACGATTACGTATAAGAAACTGGAGTCTCTATTAAACCTGCACGGTATTTTTAGCAATAGCTATTTCGGGTTATTCGGGCTATGTGCTTGTCCGGCATAGCCGTTCGACGCAGTGAACTGTCAATGTCGGACGGGCTTCTATCCACCATATCGTGGGGCACGATCCCTACTTCACCGCGACTGCTAGTACTCTTGCTGGCATGTTTGTTTGGTTTGTTTTGTTTATTTGGTTGAATGAAACTAACCAGATGAACCAGAGAAACCAACCCTACGGCGTCTTCGCACAGCGGAAGCCGGTGCCGAGACCCCGGAACGACGTCAAATGGCTTTCCCGTTCCGCGGAACGCAGACCATTTGCATTGCTGCCCCAGGAGCCGCCACGAACCACCTTGGACCCGCCCGTTGCCGGTCCGGTCGGGTTCTTCTGCGGGCTGGTCTTGTAATAGTTCGGGTCATACCAGTCGCCGACCCATTCCCAAACCTGCCCGGCCATGTCATAGATGCCATAGGGACTCTTGCCCTCTTGGAATGTCCCCACAGGCGTCAATACCGCATGGTTGTTCCAGAGCTCTTTCCCTGAGTTCGCGTGTAACCCTGTCGGAGGTTGATTCCCCCAGGGATAGGTACGGCCATCCGTCCCCCGCGCCGCCTTCTCCCACTCCGCCTCGGTCGGCAGACGCTTGCCGGCCCATGTGCAGTAGGCGGCCGCTTCCGTCCAATCCACATTGGTGACTGGGCGATTCTGGTGTTGGGGTCGGTTCATGAGGCTCCACTCCGGTGGTATTTCCTGGTTCGTGTCGTCCAAGTACCTAGAGTATTGCGCCACCGACAGGTGGTGCTTATCCATGAAAAAGGCATCCAGATAGACTTTGTGCACCGGGAGTTCGTCTGGGTCTCCCCCTGAACTCCCCATCGTGAACTCCCCAGCCGGCACCAGTGCCATCGACCAATTTTGATGCTGGGCCGACACCTGCTTCTCGTAACTCTGTGTGTGCCGCTGCTGAAGTTTCACTTGCACCTGTTGGTAGAAGGCCTGTTGTTCGTCATCAAGCCCCAGCTTGTTCGCCATATCCAGGGTGTCCTTGGCCTCGGCGATCTTCTTGGGTGGAGCGTTCGGCTCGTTGATGGCCTGCTTCCCTTCGTCCAGTAAGCGCCAGACTTTGGCCTTGCGCCCCCGTTGTTTGGCCAAACCGGCCACGGGGGATTTCGCATCAAGCTCCAACGAGGTCTCGTAATGCGTTTCTGCACAGGTCCAGGCTTTCAGGCCTCGGCAGGCATCGCCGAGATAGAAGTGCGCCAGGGCATTGGCAGGAGTCTGTTGTAGGCCCTCTTCATAGGCCGCGCGCGCCTCCTGGTACTTGTGTTGTTTCAGGAAATCGTAACCAGCGAAAAATTTTTTGGCACTCTGATCAGCGGATGCCAGGGCCATCGTCGAGTACGCATCGAGCCCGAGCAACGCGACCAGTAGAAGAACCTGTCTCATGCACGGCCTCCACATTTGGCAGAAGAGACGATTACACTCTGAAAGTAGTTCTGAGTTCTGGGTTTTGAGTTCTGGGTTGGAAGATCCGAACACTTCAGCCTTCAAACCTTCTCACCCATCCCTGATCGCTCCTAACTCAGAGCTTCCCTCTCCCGTGCCTTTCAACTCAGCACTCAGCACTACTTTGAAAGGGAGGGAGCCGCAGCTCTGGGGATGGCAGAGCCGGGGCTCCCATGGCGTTGACGCTCAGTCAACCAGAAGGTTGCCAACCAAAGGAGGGTCTGGTCAGGTATCCCTCGGATTCAAGTCGTATTGAGTTTTCATACATGAGCCCAATAACGACTGATGGTTGACTGCTCATCTCGCCTCATGTCCGCTGCGTGAAGCATGAACTCATTCTGAGTTAGGAGTTCTGAGTTCTAAGTTAGGGGATACTGAGTTGTCCGGAACTTACTCACAACTCAGCACTCAGAACCTCTTTCCACGAAGAGGCACATAGCAATCGTTGTGCCAGTGGCTTACGTAAGCCGGTTTCGAGAGATGTTTCGTGATTGCCTTTGAAATTACCAGGTTTTGATGATGGGGAATGGATATGCAGCGGCATAGGAGGTGATCGGCATATCCCAGCTGAATCGGTTTTGATTGTTAGAAGAATCCAATTGGATTCAGATGAAAATCGTTATTTGGTTTGTCTTGTTTATTTGGTTGACCGAGACTAATCGAATAAACCAGATGATACAGAGTGACTAGGTGAACTAGGCAAACTGATCCATGGTTCCGGTAGACTGGACCCGATCGATCATTAGACAGAGGTGGGGTGACGATGGATTGTGTGTTGGTACGGTATGGCAGTGCGGTGGAGCGGGATGAATGGGAAGGGTCCGATGCGGATCGTCCTTTGACTGAGCGTGGGGCGAAGCGCGTTGCGCAGATGGCGGCTGGATTGAGCCGGCTTGGTGTGCAGCCGACGTATGTCGTGTCGAGCCTGTTGATTCGGGCGATTGAGACGGCGAAGATTGTGCGCCGCTCGCTGCTAATCCACGCTGCGGTGCAGATCATCGATGCACTCTTGCCGGATGCGCCGCCCAATCGGCTCCTGTCGATTCTGCGCGATCTTCACCGGAGTCCTGCGTGCTTTGCATCGGCCATGAGCCGTAGCTGGGCATGGCCGCCAGTGAAATTGAACTGTCTTTTCTTCACGGCAGCCGCATGCGCGACTGCTTGGAAAAATAATCGATCGTTGTTCCGTTCCCATGCCGGAGCAGGATGCTGGAAAGCTCGCCGGCATAAGAAGACCATTGTTTGGTTTTGTCCGGTCTGCCTGGTTTGTCTGATTTTTCGGTTGAGCGAAACTGACAAATGAACCAAATGAACAGAAGGGCGACGAGCCCATCAGATGCCCGTCGCCCCGTCCCACAAAGGAGAGATTTTCGTATGCCCTTTACTAAAACAGCGTGATAGGTTTGTATCTGGATTCGTGCACGCTATGCGTCTTGCACGCTGCTGCACTCCTTCCCACACAAGGGCTTGACATCTTCGATACTTGTGCTGTTGGTGTGTATGCTGAATGTTTCATTTCCGCCTGTTTCTTCATATCGATTTGGAACGCATGGCCTACGCCGAAAAGGAACGGTGAGAATAATAGCGCAGCGCTGATTGAGAACAGAGCAAAGTTCTTAGACATCAAGTCCTCCCTATGGTTGATTACGCTGACCCTTCGTTGCCCATGCTCATCAGCAATCAACGTACCAAGAGATGCGATCCGAGACTCTTACCTGCGTATCAGTTGATTTATTTATGTTTTGTGCTGCTGTCTCGATGGATGCCGCTCCGAGTGGCTTGGCAATTAACCAATTAAATGTCAGGGTGAGACAGAAATTGGTTTGTCGGTTGGGTTTGCTGCGTGGCGTAGGTTCTGGTGCGGTAGCAGTCATCATACGTCGTGTTGGCGCGAGACGAGGGACAAGATGGATTGTGTGTTGGTACGGCATGGCAGTGCGGTAGAACGAGATGAATGGGAAGGGTCCGAGGCGGATCGCCCGCTGACTGAGCGCGGGGCGAAGCGCGTAGCGCAGATGGCGGTTGGGTTAAGCCGGCTCGGCGTGCAGCCGACTCATGTTTTGTCGAGTCCTTTGATTCGCGCGATCGAGACGGCGAAGATTGTACACCACTCGCTGCGAGTCTACGCTGCGGTGCAGATCGTCGATGCACTCTTGCCGGATGCGCCGCACAATCGGCTTCTGTCAATCCTGCACGATCTTCCGCCGGAGTCCTGCGTGATTTGCATCGGGCATGAACCGCAGTTGGGCATGGCCGCCAGTGTCTTCCTATCCGGGCGGGCGACGACATCGTTCCCTTTGAAGAAAGCAGGGGCCTGTCTGATTGAACTGTCGATTCCGCCGAAGCCAGGTCAAGGCGTTCTTCGCTGGTGGTTGACCCCAGATCAGTTACGGGCTATCGGGCGAGGCGGTCTCAAGGCTAAAGGCTGAAGGCTGAAGAGTTCGGCCCTTGGTTTTCTTAGACAGGAGAAAAGTGGCGAACGATGATCTGGGAAATTTTCTGAAAATCGCGGTCAGATGTCAGGATCGGAAGCCCATGCTGCATGGCGCTAGCGGCAATCCAAATATCGTTGGCGGCAACCGGGGTGCCGGCCTTCCTTAACGCCACGCGGATGGTTGCGTAGCGTTCCGATGTCTCTTCGCCCACGACAAGCAGGCTGACGCGCGAGGATTCCAGAAACATTCGTAACTCGTGCTCATTGCTCTCTCGTTTACTCCTCTGGAGAAAGCCCGCGCGAAGCTCACCGAGTACAATCGGGCTTATCCATATCTCTTAGGCTTGCGGGAGAATCTCAGTGATCTCGGGGTGTCTTTTCTTGAACGCGATATAGGCAGAGCTATCTAGCAGCAGGCGGGTCATTTCCAAAGCCCCGGATCAATCGTGCGTTGCTCGGCAATGAGCTTGTCGAATGCGGCGGCCTCTTCCTTCGTCCAGGTTCCGGCGAGATGATCCAGATCATGATAGCGAACCGGCGCTTTCTTTTTTGCCTTGCCCCCCGCCGATTCTTCCAACAGTTCAATGACTGCCTTATTCACGCTGGTTTTCTTCTGCTTGGCCCGCAGTTGAACTGTACGGGCGACTTCAGGTGGAAGGTTCCGTAACGTAATTGCTTTCATGTCGCCACACCTCCATGCATCACTGGTGCATCACAGTGATGTACATTCTACTGCATGGGATAGGGCTCATCAAACAGATACGGCTGGCGGGGCGGGACTGGTGAAGAAGTGCTGAGCCACTCAGAACTTCTTCGCTTGTCGCGCACTTCTCAGGTTGGCTGTGTCAGGCGGTCAGACGGCAACGTCGGGGTTCGCAGGTTGGTGGCGAGGAGCGGCTGAATCTTGCTGCGCAGTGCCTCCTGAATCTCATCCGGCGATTGTCTGGCATCGATCACTTCGAAGTGAAACTCTTCCGCCATTTTGTCGAACTCCTCGATCAGGAGCGACTGGTACTTCTTGAAGCTGTCGTAGAGATCGTTGCCGAGACGAATATCCATTCCTGATTCCCAGAAATTCATCCCTTTGGTTTCGATGACGCGCAGTACGAGTGTTTCCACGTCGATGCGCATGTAGCAGACGAGATCCGGGACTAAGGCGAAGCCGAAGACGTCTCTCGCCCACTGGCGGTTTCCGCTGCGCACAAAATCGCGCGCGAGGGCTGTATAGATATACCGGTCGGCCAGGACGATGAAGCCCGAACGAAGCGCGGGGATGATCTCGTGCTCTAAGCGATCTGCAAAGTCGGTGGCATATAGCAGGCTGAACGACCACCGGTCGAGAATGTTGCCTTCTTTGGCCATTTCGATCGTCTTCGACATGAGATTGGAACGGGTCCAGCCGGTCGTAATCACGCCAAAGCCCTGCACCTCTAGCCATTCCTGCAACATCTCGATGTGCGTGGAGCGGCCGACACCGTCGGTGCCTTCGATGGCGATGAGCTTCCCTTTGAGGTCACTCGGGTTTAGATACGTCAAACCGTCGCCAAAATACTGTGCGTCGACCATGGGTGCCCCGTTTTGGTTTGTAATCGGTGAGCGCGTCTCCTACGAGCCGGCGCATGTCGTTCTGCTGGGCTTCGATGTCTTGTGTCGCATCCATCGTGATGAGCTGGTACTCATCGACGATCTTGTCGTATTGGTCCAGAATACGCGATTGGAAGACGCGGAAGCTTTCGGTCACATCCTGGCTCAGGTTCAGGTCCATGCCGGCCTCGTAGTACTTGAATTGCCCGCGCGTGCCTCCGAGAAGCCGCGAGATGGCGGTCTCGATCGGTATTTTGAAGTAGAAGGCCATGTCGGGTGTGATGGCGAAGCTATAGAGTTTGCGAATCCATTCAGGAGACACGCCGCGAACCACATCGCGCGCGAACGCGGTGTACATGTAGCGATCAGCCAGGACGATCATGCCGGCTTTGAGCGGAGGTAAAATTTCGTGATACAGGCGGCTGGCAAAGTCGGTCGCGTGTAGCAAGCTGAACGTCGTCGGCGTCAGGCTTTTGTTTTTCTTTCCCCGCTTGGTTGTGTCTTTGACCAGTTCCGAGGAGTTCCACTCCGTGAAGAAAACTGGATGGCCTTTCGACTCCAGCCATTTGTGCAGCAACAGCAATTGTGTGCTCTTCCCGGACCCGTCGATGCCCTCGACGATGATCAATTTCCCTGGGTAGGGGTGGGGAGTCAAGGCTGGAGAGGGCTGGTTGCTCATGCGGCATCGTCCTGCGAGCTGACGGAAAACTTTACGCGGCGGCGGAACACGCGTTCAAAGAGATCTGCCCGGCCTGCGGCGGCCCAGGTTTCCAATTCCACATCGCCCGTCACATGCAGGCGGATCGTAATGGTGGCGCCGAGCCTCACATCGAGGGTGCGGACGACTGAAAAATGTGTTCGATCCAGGCCATCGGCGATCCGAAGCAGCGCGGACAGTATCCGCACGATTCGTTTGTATTTGGGTGAGAGGGTGTCGAATTCCTCGTGTTTTTGTTGAGGGATTGCGCGCCTGTGGTAGCGGGCCACGTTCGCGACGATTTGAATCTCCTCGCCGGATAATCCACCCAGGCCGCTATTCGTGATGAGATAGTAGGCGTGCTTGTGGTGCTGGTGTTCGTTGATGAGGTAGCCGACATCGTGCAGAATTGCGGCGTATTCAAGCCAGTTCCTCTCGGTGGGCCCCAAACGATGGAGACGTGTGGTCTGGTCGAAGAGGCGCAGGGCAAGGCTGGCGACATGAAGGCTATGGGCTTCCGGGGCGTGACAGCGGCGGGCCAGCGCGATAACGTTGCGCCGCCGCACATCGGGAATTTCCGCTTCCGTTTTGAGCCGTTCACGGTGGCGCTGGACAAAGTCGTAGATGATGCCTTCACGAATGGCTTTGTCGCAGAGGATCAGTTCATCTCGTCCAGAGATCTCCATCAGACGCCGAAGGACCACCGTGGCAGGAAACAGGGTATCGACGCGTTTGGGATCCAATCCAGGGATCGCCAGGCGGGCTCGTATGGTGGATTGACGGAGGTCTTGCTCGATCTCTTTGACGTCCTTTAGTGAAATCGTGGCGAGATTGATTTGAGGGAGTGGGCGATTCGTTCGGCGCAGATGAATGACTTCTGCCAAGTTGGCTGCCATGCCGGAGGTGGCGATCAGAGAATCGAATCGTTTCGTCTTGAACGAATCGAGGGCGCCCTGTAGCTGGGCCGTTACCGTGTCTTCGAGTGAGCGGAGCATTCTTTCGGACGGTGGCGTACGCTTGAGGAATTCATCCGCCAGTCTGATGGCGCCCAGCTTCAGACTCTTTGCGTGGAGGAGCTGATCGCGGTTCCCGACCATCAGTTCGACCGATCCACCACCGACATCCACCGAGAGCACCGGCTGTTCTGTCATGGGCACGTTGTTTTTGACGCCCAGGAAAATCAGCCTAGCTTCTTCGGTGCCGCTGATGACGCGGACGGCTAGCCCTGCCTGTTTGGCCACGAGATCGATAAAGTCTCCTCCATTTTTGGCCTCGCGCACGGCGCTGGTGGCGACGGCGATGATGCGCTCGTAGCCCTTGTTCTTGGCCAGCGTGACGAGATTGCGAATGACGTCGAGCCCGCGTGCGATGGCCTCGTCGGAAAGGTGGTGAGTCGTGAAGGCGCCGTTTCCGAGCCGCGTCATGTCCTTGAAGCGATCGAGAATCTTGTAGCCCGCGTCCGGCTGGATCTCAGCCAGCACCATATGGATGGAGTTTGTTCCGATGTCGATGACGGCAATCTTTGCCATAAAATAATAGTAACTACTCAGGTGTTCAGGCTGAAGGCTGAAGGAAGTGCTGTGTAATCATGCATGCGTAACCTCCAAAAGCCTTTAGTCTATCTGCCCGATAAGATACAAATAATACTATACTATTAGGCACTTACGTCTGATACATGAATTTTACTCATGAGCTTAAGTTGCGCGAGAGGGGCGGGACTGGCGATACAGGCGTGATGAGGTGAGAATCCAATCTGTCCATGTCGCGCCTTTCTCGCACTTCACGCTTCACTGGTGATCCGCATCCTGCGGGAAACCATAGTGAAAGGATACTGGCCTGTCAAGGTCGGCAAGGTTAATTTTCGATTACATCCGTGATACTCTCGCCCGTCTGGTTTGCTTTGTTTATCTGGTTGATTTGGTTCATCTGGTTTACCCGATTAGTCTAGTTCAACCAAATAACAAGACAAACTAAACAAGCCAGATCAACCAGAGCTACCAGATGAACCAGATCAACCAGATGGCCGTTGTTGTGACCGGCGCCTCGACCGGCATTGGTGCGGCTTGTGCTCTCGATTGCGCCGGTCGTGGGATGACGGTGTTTGCCGGCGTGCGTGACCCTCGGGCTGGGGAGGCGCTTGCGGCAAAGGGCGGTCCATCGATTATTCCCATCATGCTCGACGTCACCGATGGACCGTCGATTACACGATCCGTCGAGGTGGTGCAGCGCGTTGTGGGCGCGGCGGGTCTTGGAGGGCTTGTTAATAATGCCGGGATCGTGGTCGGGAGTCCCCTTGAAGTGATTCCGTTGTCGCAACTCCGGAAACAGCTTGAGGTCAACGTGATCGGACAGATCGCCGTTACGCAGGCCTTTCTCCCGCTGCTGCGACGTGGCCGAGGTCGAATCGTGAATATGGGATCGATTGCCGGGCGAGGCACCATTCCGTTGTTGGGACCATATTCTGCATCGAAGTATGCGTTGGAGGCGCTGACAGATGCGTTAAGAATGGAACTCCAGCCCTGGGGGATTCAGGTTTCGATTATCGAGCCGGGGGCGATTGCGACGCCGATTTGGGAAAAGTCGGCCAAGGAGGCTGAGGGCCTCGAAGCGTTGGTCAGTGAAGAGGCGAAGGCCCTCTATGGCGAGGCGGTGATTCGTATTCGTAAAGCGATTGCCCAAGCAGCCCACCGAGCGATTCCACCGGACGCGGTGGTTCAAGCGGTACACCATGCATTAACGGCTGCTCGCCCGCGCACCCGCTACCTCGTAGGCACGGATGCCAAGCTGCGTGCATGGATGGTGAAGTGGTTGCCGGATCGAGTTCAAGACAGGCTGCTGGGATGGGCGCTGAAATATCCACGCTCCTAAAAAGACCGTTAGTTGGTTTGTTTGGTTTGTCGTGTTTATTTGGTTGAATGAAACTAACCAGATGAACCAAAGAACCAGAGCTACCAGAGTCAACCAACTAGGTCGGGGTTGAGCCGATTCATCGGTTTAATCGAGAGGGCTTTGATTTCGTTGTAGATGATCGTGCGTCCTACCTGGCGAAGGCGCGAGAAGACTCCTTCCACAATCACCTGGTCGCCTTCCCGAACTTCGACCTGACCAAGGCTGATGATTTTCAGCGTGCCGGCCGGATCCTTCAAGAGAAACCCATAGGCTGGCTGGCCTTGCCGATTCGTCGCAAGTTGGACGTTGGTGACCTGGCCGGTTACGACCACTTCTTGGCGGTCGTATTGCTCGGGGTGTGTGAGGAGCTCGGTGATCTCCAGCAGGCTGGATGCGTGCGCAGGTAGGGGTGCCAGGATGAAGGCGAAAAGGGGGAGTAGAAGAATCAGGAAGCGTACGGTTCGGTCATACTGAAGAGGTGACTGGATGTGTGACGGTCTGGCCATGATGTGGATGTATTATACCTAACCGGTGGCAATGTGCCAATTGCCGATGTTCAGGCGAGAGGCACGGGGCTAGAGGCAAGTGGCGAAGACTTCCGCTCGGAAACACGGCTCTTCCCTCTAGCCCCGTATCCCCCCTCGCCTGGCTTCCGTGCGCTACCACTTATCGGAGGGTCTTCCGCTCACATCTTCTCCCCTCATATTGTTGAGGATCTGGGTTTGCATCTCGCTCAATTCTTTTATTGGAGGCTCGGCAGGGGCTTCAAGCGCGCCTACTTCAATCTTGGGTGTGGCCGCGGTCCGTTTGAGTAAGTCTGCATCTATTGCCTCGGGAGAACGGTCCATGTCGTTGAGGATGGTGATAAGCCGTTGCAGCCCAAACAAATTCCGGGTGATTTCTGAGTGCATGGCGTTGGAGCTGGCTCCGAAGACGAGCGAGGTCCAGAACTTCACTTCGAGCTCCTCTGGTAGGCTGCCCCAGACCATGGTGGTCAGTTTGTCGATGAGCGCGGATTCTGTTTTTTCCAGCCCGTCGTAGGTCGAGAGCGAACGCTCGATAGGCTGCGTTGCGAGCACCGAGAAGGTTTCCTTCCATAAATCTAATGGGGACGTTGTGGCTGCCGCGCCGCTTTGCAACCTGGACTGGAGGTCGTGCAGATATTGTGTGAGGTGCTTTACTTTTCGAGCGGCGAGACTGCCGGCGGGGAGGCCCCATACATGTGCGATTTCGTGATCTTGCAGGGGCGCTAAAATCGCGCTCTGCCGCTCGCGTTCTGCCAGGGTGCGTCGTGTGCGATATTTCTCTGCCATGCGGAGCTGGGTTTGGAACTCGATGCTGAGTCGTTGCTGCTGATAATCCTCAGCCGTGATCTCATCGGCGTCCCAGC
The DNA here is from genome assembly GCA_039920585.1 of Nitrospiraceae bacterium. Lineage (GTDB taxonomy): Bacteria > Nitrospirota > Nitrospiria > Nitrospirales > Nitrospiraceae > Palsa-1315. The sequence continues at coordinate 10,630 of JBDSDL010000042.1, forward strand.
GCTGCTCCAGCAGGCGGATTGCCGGCCTGGACAGTACCGTTCTCGCGGATGCGTGCAAGGCGCCAAGTGTCTCGGCGGAGACGGAGAATCGCTCGGCAAGGAGGGTACGGGCACGGTCGGCAAAGGCCTCACGGAGCTGCGCAAGATTCCGCAGACTCTCGCCTTGCAACCAGGTCCGTTCCCGCTTGAGCCGTACCTGCCGTCGGTATTGGTCACGCCGATCTGTGACCACCGTAATCGACTCCTTGGTCATGGTGCGGTTGGTGGGCTTGCTTCCGGCGACGCAACGGGGATCCGGCCGATCTGCCACGATATAGAGGATCTCTTCGTCCGTGATGTCGAAGTACTGGAGCAGGATCAGTCGAAGCATAATCCGCCCTTGCATGGGCATCGCATCAATGACGGATCGGATCGTCTCAACGGTCAGGGGCGATGTCGGTAAGGCTGTTGTGGTCATTGGGTTGATGTATCCCTATGCAGTGCCGGAATGATGCGACTCCAGGTAGAGGGCGACATATTCGCGAATCTCTTGAATGGTCCCGCTGATAAACAGATCCCGTGGGATTTCCACGCGCGTGAGAGTAGCTGGGTCCACCCCCCGTTCAATCGCATAGTTTTCGTCGATGTACAGGCTCACCGACCCGTCGGGGAAACGAATCGCGTAGAGCGCATTATTATCAGCCATTGTCAGGCGAGAGGTATGGGGCTTGAGGCTAAGGGGGATCGGAAGGAATGTTTTCCCTCTCGCCTCGTACCCCTCGCCCCTTAGCCTGGTTTCTATGCGGCTTGGCGTTAGCCGCCGAGTGTGTCGAGCGTTTCCTTGAGGCTCTTGCGAATGCAGGTGAAAATCGGCGTGTCGCGCAACGTATAGCGGGAGCCCTCGGTTTCGCGGAGCGCCATCACGAGATCCAGGAAGTCTTCCGGCTTATCGCTTTCAAACGCCACCACCCATTCCTGATCGTCCAACCCAAAGGAATAGGTCGTGTTCAGTTTTACCGACGGGAAGCGATGGCCGACTTCAATGTGCTCATCCATCATGCCCTGCCGTGCCGCTTTCGTGAGCAGGAACCAGTCGCGCGTCTTGAGGAATGGGTAGACGAAAATATACTTGGCTTTGCCTGGCACGACGGTGAGACGCTTGCTCTCTTGATTTTCGTGCGTGTGATGATCCACGTAGACTGACCGCTTGGTGATCGCGAGATAGGAGTAGGGCGTGGTCAGGTACTGTCCCAAGCCCGAGACCAAGATCTTCGTGGTCATGTCTTGGAACAGTTCCAGCTCGTAGCTGATCCGCCAGAGCATGATGTCGCAATCGCCCCTGATGCCGACCGAGGAGTAGGCCACCACGAGAACTTTGCCCGTATATTCCTCGACTGCCCGCAGGAACTCCTGCTTTCCTTTCGTGCGTTCACTCTCGGGGAGGCGCCGCCAAGCCGGATCGATTTTATAGAAGGCGAAGTTCACATATTGGCGTCTCGGTGCTTGGGGCGCTGGGGTCGGTTCAGGGGTCGACATCGAAACTCCTCCATAATAATGTCTGCAATTGCCGAGGTTCAGGCGAGAGGCATGGGGCTAGCGGCATAGGGGGTGACCAGAAGAAATGTCTTCCCTCTCGCCTCGTGCCCCTCGCCTGGCTTCCCTGCCATTTTGCGACGGCATTTGTGAATAATTCTAGCTCAGCGTGGCTCGATTTTTTATCACTACACCGTTGTTCTTGTCAACGGGCGAAGGAGGTTGGGTCGTTCGTTGACAGGAGAAGAGTGTTCTGGTACTGGCATGTTCATGTGGGGTGTACAGGGACATCGGTACGCAGCCCAGGGGCTCCGGCAGACCAGTCGGTTGAATCGCATGTTGCTGTGCGTGTGCGTTGTTGTGTTGAGTGGCCTCCTTCATGTATCGGCGGACGCTATCGACGCGCATCCTGCCGCGCAGCAGATTCAGACCGCACTCGATCAGGGGAAAGCTGTGGCGCAGAAGGGGTTATCTCCGGATAGTTTCTATGTGCGGTTCGGAGTGGCTGATGAGGTTCAACCGAAGGGGTTTTTGATCACAAAAATAGGAGCCCTATCGGTGATGGCCACTCATATGGCCCTGCGGGGGCTGCAGCCGAGCGAGGCTGATGTGACGCAAGTGTTGGAAGGCAACACGATGCTTATCAGCACGGTCATCTTCGGTAACGCGCTGAATTTTGCGGTGGACAGTTACATGGTGCTCAATCAGGGCGAGAAGACGATCAATCCTGCAACGGTGCGATTCGATGCGCGAGCCAATCGCAGCGTCGTGTGGCCGAAGAATCCTCGGTTCAAGGCGAAGGTCGTGGCGTCGTTCAACTATGCTGACTTCGATCCGAAGGCTAAGACATCAATTACTGTGTATCCGGGGACTGGAGGAGAGTGGAGCTTCTCCATAGATTTTAGCGAGATTCAATAGCATATAGGAAGATCGTTATTTGGTTTGTCTTGTTTATTTGGTTAGTTGGTTTCACTGGGTCGAGCAACCAAACAAACCAGAAAGACGAGACAGACCAGATGGACCATATGAACCAGCTCGATGCAGAAACCATCGCGATTGGTACTGAACTGCTGATCGGGGGCCGATCCGACACCAACTCTCTTTTCCTCGCTGATGAACTCGGAAAACTTGGGATTGCCGTTCGATTCAAATCGGTTGTCGGCGATGAACGACAGGACATCGTCACGGTTATTCACACAGCCGTAAAGCGATCTCACGTGATCGTCATGACCGGCGGACTCGGCCCGACCGTGGATGATTGCACGAGAGAGGCGGTGGCTTCTGCGACCGGACGTCGGCTTGGTCGTCGTAAGGAAGCATCGGAGGGAATGATGGCTCGACTCGCGCAATGGGGCCGCATACCAAACGCCGCGCAATTGCGCCAGGCTCTGATTCCGTCCGGCGCCATCGTGCTAAAGAATCTGGTCGGTTCTGCGCCGGGGTTCTGCCTTATATGGAAGAAGGCGCAGATTATTTGTTTGCCCGGCGTGCCGCGGGAAATGGAAGAGATGGTACGGCAGGAAGTCGTGCCATTATTGCGCGCAGCAAGCGAATCGTCAGGCCGGTCTTTCCGAGGGCCGATCGTCCGTCAGGTATTTCATACGTTCGGTCTGGCGGAGGCGGATGTCGATGCCAAATTAAAAGGGCTTATTCCGAAAGGAGCGTCAGCCGACTTGGGGATGCTCGCATCGCCGATGGGTGTACTGGTATCACTGACGACGAAGAGGAGCCAATCTGTCCCGGAGAAGAATCGTGATCTGCTGAAGCTGGCGAACGGTGTCCGCGCGCGGCTTAGCGATTGGCTCTTCGCCGAGGGGCGCGACACGATGGAAGAGGTCGTCGGGCGGGAACTCACCAAACGGAGGCTTATGTTGTCGGTCGCGGAATCCTGCACCGGCGGGTTGATCGGCCATCGGCTCACGCAGGTGGCTGGCTCATCTGCCTATGTGGATCGTGGGGCTGTGTGCTACAGCAATCGGGCAAAAACCGAGATGCTGGGTGTGCCGGAGGAACTGATTGCCAGATATGGCGCGGTGAGTAAGGAGGTCGCCGCGGCGATGGCGTGCGGCATTCGTGAGCGCGCCAACGTATCGGTGGGGCTCAGCGTTACAGGCATTGCTGGGCCAGGCGGCGGGACTGAGACCAAGCCGGTTGGGCTGGTCTATGTCGGATTGGACGATGGAACCGGCCGTCCGATCGCACGGGAATTCCGGTTTCACGGCGACCGGAATGTCATCAAACAACGGTCCTCGCAAGCCGCATTGGATGTTCTTCGCCGCTGGCTGCTCGATACGGTCTAGCCCGCATTGTTCATGAACACTTCTGTTGCAATCGCCAGTCCGCTGCTACGAGGAGCCTTCGGCCGGGGGCTCGCCCTTCGGACCCTCAACGTACTGTTGGGGACTGGCGCCCTTCTTTTTGGTGCCTGTCCTCGTTTTGGGAGCAGGCACCGCCGAAGACGGCGGAGCCAGTCCCCTAATCTCCATGCGCCGGTCTCGCGACGCGGCTCCGCGATTTCGCGACGAACCGTCATGAATAATTCGGGCTTGAAATGATCCGGGCGTTTCTCGCCATCGAACTGTCGCAAGAGTTGCGGGCCGAGCTTGCCGTTGTCCAACAGGAATTGAAGCGTAGAATTGAGCCGGAGATGAAGCAAGACAGGCGGATCTCTTGGGCGCGGCCAGCCTCGATCCATCTGACGATCAAGTTCTTTGGCGACATGAATGAGCAGGTCATTGATCCGCTACGCGCTGCGCTTGAACAGGCGATCGGAAGTCAAATGACTGTGAACGTGCCGCTTGAACGACTCGGGGTTTTTCCTGGTCCGCACAGTCCGCGCGTGTTGTGGGTCGGGCCGTCGGAGAATTGGGAGCAGGGAGCAGAGGCGAAGCGAGTCGTGGAGATCCATGGCGCGATCGAACAGGCTTGTGAAGGCTTAGGTTTTCTCCGCGAGGCGAAACCGTTCAGTCTGCATCTGACCTTGGCGCGAATCAAGATGGGGGAGCGCCACGTTGGCGTCGCCTTGGCCAAGGGCGGGGTGCTGGATAGGCCGCTTTCAGTGGGCTCACTAGCTGTGGAGTCGGTCGTGCTGATGAAGAGTGAATTAAAGGCGACCGGTTCGGTCTATACAAGACTTTGGGAAGCACGGTTGATGGGCGGCTGATCCGGGGAGAAAACGGACTAACCCGTCCCCTGCTCGATCGCGCGGCGCTTCACGTCGCGCAGCAATCGCTCGACGATCAGCTTCATAAAGAAGAAGCCTAGTTTCGGGTTCTGGTAGTACAGGCGGTAAATCTGCTGGTCGGTCATATGGTACAGCTCGCAGTCGGTATCGCACACCACCGTCAACGTACGGACCTTTTCGGATGAGAACAGGCCGATCTCGCCGATCAGTTCGCCCGGGCCGATGAAGTGGTCGATGTCTTGCAACTTCAGCTTCCCAATGGCCACGTACATCATCTCGTCGGCCTTGTCGCCCTTGCGGAACAGCACCTCGCCGGCCTTGTGCTTGCGCAGGTGCATGTGCGGCAGCAGCCATTCGGTCACCGGCGACTCCACGGTGGCCTGCTCGATCTGCTTGATCAGCCTGATGATTTCTATCAGCCGCTTGGCATTGATTGGCAACAGGATAAGGTTCACAAGGAACGTTGGCATGACGATCAACTGCGTGATTTGGTAGTCCGTGTGCAGCGGACTGTAGAGCAGATAAAGGATGTTGCTAACCAATGCCAGCACCCGCAGGGATATCATGTCTTTCTGGAACTGACTGGCGACATAGAACGCTCCAGCCAGTATGCCGATGATGGTGATGATGTCGAGATGCATGATTACTCGCGAATGT
>JBDSDL010000043.1:0-4914 GCA_039920585.1 Nitrospiraceae bacterium
AAGGGGAATTCCAAAGCGGACCACCCGAAGCCGAACCGATGGCACAGGTCAATTCCGCAGATGTATCGACGCTGACTCCGGAAGGGGAATTCCAAAGCGGACCGCCCGAAGCCGAACCGATCACGCAGGTCAACTCCGAAGGTGAAATGGAAGATGTAATGACGGTGACTCCGAAAGGGGGGTTCCAAAACGAACTGACCGAAGCCGAACCGACATACAGTCCAATCTAGGCAAACAGCCGTTGGCACCGCGTTCCTAATTCGTTTTCACTTTCGTATGTTTCTTCGCACATTCATTGACTACTCCACTCTGAATCTCATCTTTTCCCAGGAAGCAAGTTGGTGAGGTGCAGTTGAAGCCTATCCGGGGCTCCGGCCATGGCGGATGCTTGTTTTTCCTCTGCAGCTCGATCGTGATCCTCTTGGGTGGTTCACTCGGCATCTCGACTTCACGCGGCTTGCCGCCGAATAAATCGACGATGCGATCCACCGCGTCCATGCGCAGCGCATGATCGGGAAACGGTTCTGTTTTGGGGTCGGTCGGGATTTTGGCATCTTCTAACCGGCTACTCTTGACGATCAGTGGCGCTTTCAGCGCGTCGAAGTACGGTTCCACGATCTCGTCGAATTGCATTATTCGTTTGGTCATGATCCTTTCGCAGGAGTCGGTAAGAATGCTCTGAATGCACGGACGCTTGACGGCTTTGTAGCCTTGGGCATGTGCGTAACTGGGGCTGTAGCCCGCTTGCAGCATTGCCTTCTCAATCGTCATGCCCTTCTCAAGATTGATTGCCTCGGCCTGTTGCCGGCGGACATTGCGATCGGGTCGCTGGGGCACGGATCTCTTTGGACGTGCGACCTTCCTCATCGTCGCCACACCGACAGTTCTCCGATATTCCTTGTTCCCAGACCGCTCGAAATCATCACGACCCTACCGCACACGTCTTGAGGAGTCTGTCCCGTTCACGATGACTCACCATCCGGGGCTGACGGCTGTAACTCTGATCCCGTGATCGGGCAGGAATCGAGTGGCAGGGCGTGTTCTTTAGGTAATGGCGTGGGGCGTTAAGTTTTTGGCGCGGCGGCGGTGGGAGCTTCTTCTACGCGAATGGTGTTGGCCCATTCGGCGACGAGGGGATCTCGTTCTTCCATCGTCATCCCGGCATACTTCATAAACATCTGTGGGCCTTTGCGGCGACGCCAGGTGAGATAACTCAAGAAATGTGTGCGGCAGATGCTATGGGTGCCGGCTGGGGCATAGACTCTCGCTTGGCACCCTTTGATCATACAGGTCAGATCGTGCATCGCGTACTCCGTTTGGACGAACAGTATGCCGGACGGATGGACTGATTATCAATCGCCTGACCTTGACGCGTCGCTCCCGTTCCGGTAAGTCCATCGCCATGACGGGCCTTTTCCCTCTTCTTCCCCTACTGTTGGCCACGCTCGTTTCCTTTTCGAGCTGCGTGGCAGCATCACGAGAGGGTCTTCCTCCTGGAAGTCCATTCGTCGAGACGGATGCTGTTTCGAATAATTTACTGCCGCAGGGAATTGCAGTGGGGGATGTGACGAGCCAGTCGGCCTTGTTTTGGCTGCGGACTGATGGACCAATGCTGGTGCAAGTCGAGTGGGCGCCGGTGTCTGTCTGGGATCTTGTCTCGAAGATGGGGACAGCCGTCGCTCCTGTGGCGCGCTCGCCGCTGTTCACGACCGGCTCGGAAACGGATTTCACCTTGGCAGTTCCCCTTGAAGGGTTAATGCCGGCTACACGATACCGATTGTATGTCTCGGTCGGCACGAAGGGACGTGAAGGCACATCGACTGAAGCGCGAGTAGCGGCGCGAGGGGAATTTACGACGCTCCCTGATGTGAAGAGTCATGTCCCGGTGACCTTTGCATGGAGCGGCGATCTTGGTGGCCAGGGGCGCTGTAGGCGTCGTGCTGCCGGATACCCCATCTTCGATGTGATGCGTGCCCAACGGCTCGATTTCTTTTTGTTTCTCGGCGATACGATGTATGCCGACCACCTGTGCCCGTCGCCTCCGAACGAGCCGGGCGCTGACTTTCTGGCGACGACATTGGCCGAGTATCGTGCTCGTCATCGTGACCAACGGGGTGCGGAGGCTCTCCGGCGGTTTCTCGCCAGCGTACCGGTCTATGTGATCTGGGACGACCATGAGGTGCGGAATAATTTTTCAGGACCTTTCGACAGCCAGATGCCGGTCGGACGTCGGGCCTTGCGCGAGTATTGGCCGATCCGCGTGGCGCCTGACGATCCCCATCGGCTCTATCGAACGGTGCGTGCCGGTGCAGACCTTGAGCTGTTCATCCTGGATACGCGACAGTATCGGAGTCCCAATGCCGATCAGGATGGGCCGGCGAAGACGATGTTGGGAGAAAGGCAGCTGCAATGGTTGCTGAGCGGGCTTGCCGAGTCGACCGCGACATGGAAAGTAATTGTGACCACGGTGCCTCTGTCTATTTCGAAGGGAGGGGGCGCAGACGCCCCTGGAAACGATGGTTGGGCCGGAGGGACGGACGGCACCGGATTTGAGCGTGAGCGGCAGGTGATTGTGGACCGCATTCTCGGCCGGAAGATGAGGAACGTGGTATTCCTGGCCGGGGATGTCCACTATGTGCAGGCAAATGTGTATGATCCGAACGGTGATGGAGTCCCTGACTTCCATGAGTTTATCGCTGGTCCCTTGTCAGCTGCGACTCGCAGACCGACGCCGGCCAGTACGGAGTTACGCCCGACCACGTTGCTGAATGAAAGCGGGTACATGAATTTTGGTCTGGTTCGAGCCACGAAGTCATCATTCAACGTGACAGTCCTTGATGAGGCCGGTGCCACGAGGTTTTCTCATTACCTACTCGCCAAGTAACAGGAGTCTTCCGCAAAAGTCCTCTTGATATCGGGATGGGTAGCCAGTTACGGTACATGCTCGTTGTGCGCGCGGACGAGGCCAAGACGGGGTGCGTCATGCTGCTACAGCTCATATCCGTGCTGGGCGCCCTGATGGTGCTGTCTGCCTATGGCCTGATTCAGGGTGGGGTCTGGAGTGAACTGCACGCGGGATATCTCGCGTTGAACATCGTCGGGTCGTTGCTATTGGGGATCGTCGCGATTGAAGATCAGCGGGTTGGATTCATTTTCTTGGAGTTTGCGTGGGCCGGCCTTGGATTGGTCGGCGTCGCCAGGGCTGTGAAGGCCAGGCGTGCTGCAAGTTAACACCGTTAGGATGAAAGGACTACACAGATGGCAGGTTTGATGTCAGCGGATGAGATTTTTGAACAGGCTCAAAATGCCGCTGCGGCGGCGACGGGGCTTGATGATAAGCCCATGCAGATCGATTACCCGGCGTTGAAGGAAAAGATTCGCGCAGCGTTAGGGGATCGCAAAGTCGCGCGTTGCCACATCAACAAGTTTTTGCCGGAGGGCTACGAAGATCAAGGACGCTTCAATCTTCTTCTCCTCACTGCCAGCAACGTATTGTTCGACATGGTTATTGGCGATTCCTACTTTCGCTACGACGTGGTGTCGGTTGGCCAGTTGGACAAAGTTCAGTTGATCGATGCGATGTGGGACAACAAAGAGAAGCGCCGTGAAGAACCGTTTCTCAGTCTTCGCCTGATGCATGCCGAAGAGGCGCACCTCTTGCTGGCGCTCGAAGATGACGAGCGGAAAAGCTTGCTCGCCTTTGCCTCGGCTGTGGCGGCAGTCAGGAACCCGGAAAAGTAGCGTCCTGTCAGGAGCGGCTGAAGAAGGGGAGCGCCTTGACCGTCGCGTCATGACGCGCACCATCGAATTCGATGGTCAGGTTGGTGCCGGGGGCTGAAAAATCCCGGAGTGGGAATGCCAGGGCGATAGGGGTCTTGAGTTGTGGTGAGTGCGTGGCGCTGCTGATCCAGCCGACTTCCCGGTCTCCACTGAATAGCTTGGCACCCCTCGGCGGGACGATCGAACCATTCATAACCAACCCGACTAAATGCCGCCGTATGTTGCCGTAGGTGTCCATCCTCGCTACGACTTCCTGCCCAGGATAGCAGCCCTTATTCAAGCTGAATGCTTTCCCTTCCAGGTTCGCTTCTGGTGGGACGATCTCTTCGTTGAGGTCCGGTCCGGCCTTTGGCAGTCCTGCTTCGATGCGGAGCGCCTCACGAGCGTGACCACCGACTGCCTTGATGCCGTATGTCGAGCCGGCCTCCATAAGCCGTTCCCAGGCCGTGTGGAGGGCATCGGCAGGCAGTAATACTTCGAGGTCGATCTCCCCAGTTTCTTCTGTACACAGGACATACGCGGTATGGCCGCCGATCTTGGCTGCAATGGCGTTCACCGGCTTGAGATCGCGCATCTCAACGCCGAAGGCAGAGCTGACAGTTGCGCAGGCTTTGGGTCCGCTGACAAGCAAGAGCCCCCAGGACTCCGCACAGTTCTCCATCTTTGCCTTGATGCCGTAGAGCAGAAACTTTCGGAGGGCTTGGAAGGTGGCATCGCCAACCTCCCCGACATCTTCCAACCACAGGCTCTCAGATAAGACATAGACTCGAAAATAGCCGAGCATCTTGCCCTTGTGAGTGAGAAAGCTCGAATAGCGGCCCTCGCCTAGCTGGAGTGGGAGAATATCGTTGCTGATGAGGCCCTGCAGCCATTTCACACGATCGTCGCCGGTGACGCGGATTTTGCCTCGGTGCGAGAGGTCGGAGAGTCCGACTGCCTGGCGCACCGCCTGATATTCCTCGACCCACTTGCCATAATGCGCGGGCATCTCCCATCCAGCGACCTCTTCAAAGGTTGCATCAAGTTTCGCGTGGAGATGGTGGATGGGTGAGTGTTTCATCCTAAATCCGTGAGGCGTGAAACGTGAGGCGTAAGGGGAGCCGCGAGAATTTCTTCCACCAGGTCTTTGAGCCG
>JBDSDL010000044.1:0-6727 GCA_039920585.1 Nitrospiraceae bacterium
GTCGCCTTGGTTAAGCCGTCGCGCCCCATCAGGGCGATGTAGACCCAGGAAATCGTCACGATGCTGGGGCTGCCATACGGCGCCGCCGACACCGGCCCGATAGAATGTTGTCCGCCCAGTTGCACCACCGGATGGCCGGGAAGAAACGGCGCCAGATGGCGCGCGGCAACGATCGGTCCCATCCCAGGCCCCCCCCCGCCATGGGGGATACAGAATGTCTTGTGTAGATTCAGATGACAGATGTCCGCGCCGATGTCTCCGGGCCGACAAAGCCCCACCTGAGCATTCAAGTTCGCGCCATCCATATAGACTTGCCCGCCGTGCGTATGAACGATCTGACAGATGCGCCGCACCTCCGCCTCGAAGACACCGTGGGTCGAGGGATAGGTCAACATGAGCGCCGACAGCCGCTCGCGATACTGAGCGGCCTTGGATTCAAGATCGGCTAATTCCACATTACCCTGTCGATCACAGGCAACCGTCACCACCGTCATGCCCACCATCGACGCACTGGCTGGATTTGTGCCGTGCGCGGATACGGGAATCAAACACACATCCCGATGTTCTTGCCCCTGGCTCCGGTGATAGGCCCGGATCACCATCAGTCCCGTATACTCGCCCTGAGAGCCCGCATTCGGTTGCAAGGACACGGCGGAGAATCCGGTAATCTCGGCCAGCCAGGCCTCCAGCTGCTGGAACAACTCTTGATACCCTTTGGTCTGCTCGATCGGCGCAAAGGGGTGCAGTCGTGAGAACTCCGGCCAGGTGACCGGCAGCATCTCGGTCGTCCCGTTCAACTTCATCGTGCAGGAACCCAACGGGATCATCGAATGGACGAGTGACAGATCTTTCGCCCCGAGACGGTGGATATACCGCATCATCTCGTGTTCCGAGTGATAGCGGTTAAACACCTCGTGGGTGAGATACATGCTGGTGCGGGCGAGATTCGTGGGGAAACGTGTATCGACGCTGTGGCTCAAATCCCGCACCTGAAAAGGCAGCCGATCGTGGCCGATAAACACTTCCATCAGGCGGCGGATTTCATCTTCCGTACTCACCTCATCCAGCGCAATCCCGATGGAGTGGTCTTCATGCCGGCGAAGATTGATGCCTGCCTCGTTGGCTCGGGCCAAGATGGGCGCGGACTGCATCTTCGTCAGACGAACTCGAATCGTATCGAAATACGATTCGGCTACGACGTCGAATCCGAGCTGCCGTAATCCTACTGCTAACACCACAGCCAAATGATGCACGCGCTCGGCAATCCGCCGCAAACCCTCCGGCCCGTGGTAAACCGCGTACATGCTTGCCATGATGGCCAAGAGCACCTGCGCTGTACAAATGTTGCTCGTCGCCTTCTCACGCCGAATATGCTGCTCACGGGTCTGCAGTGAAAGGCGGTAGGCAGGCTTTCCTGTGACATCTTTGGACACGCCAACGATGCGTCCCGGCATCTGCCGCTTAAATGCTTCAGCCGTCGAAAGAAACGCGGCGTGAGGGCCGCCAAATCCGAGCGGGACACCAAATCGCTGACTAGAACCCACAGCGATATCGGCGCCGAATTCTCCCGGTGGGCGCAAAAGGGTCAGGGCCAGCAGATCGGTGGCAACCACCACGAGAACCCCGGCCGCGTGGGCCTGCGCCACTAGGGCACCATAATCTCCAACATAGCCGTCGGTGGTCGGATATTGGAGCAGAATGCCGGCCAGCTGAGAGTTGGAAAAATCGATGGTCTGCGTCCGTCCTACGCGCAGGGTCATGCCGAGCGGTTCAGCCCGTGTCTGCATCACGGCAATGGTCTGGGGATGACAGTCCTGCAAGGCGAAGAACTCTGTCCTCTCGTGGCCGGACGAACGGGAAATGGCGAGACACATGGCCATCGCCTCTGCTGCCGCGGTAGCCTCATCCAGGAGCGAGGCATTGGCTAGAGGCAAGCCGGTGAGTTCGGTCACCATTGTTTGAAAATTTACGAGGGCTTCCAAGCGCCCCTGGGCAATCTCAGCCTGGTAGGGCGTGTACTGGGTATACCAGGATGGGTTTTCGAAAATATTGCGCTGAATCACGCCGGGCGTCATGCAGTCGTGATAGCCCATGCCGATCAATGAACGGTAGATTTGGTTTTCTGCGGCGATGGCGCGGATCTCTTCCAGCACGGCCTGTTCGCCGCGGTGAAGAGGCAGAGCCAATTCCTTCCGCAAACGAATGTCGGTTGGCACGGTTGCCTCGCTCAGCTCCTCCAGTGATTGCAAGCCGAGCGTGGCCAGCATCTTGTGAACTTCAGCGTCGGTGGGACCGATGTGGCGATGGATAAACGTGTCGGTCGGGCTCATAAGGTCCGGTGTGGCCATGGGATTTGTCTTGTCCTTTGGAATTGTCTCGTCGGTTGAAAGCTCTGATATACGGACTGCCTCATTCGCGGCCAGCAGAATATCATGCTCACTTCCTATTCTCCAAGGGCCGTGAGATGGTTTCTCGACTTGCCTTCAGACCGCGAGTCACGTAAGAGTGCAGACCGTAAGCAGGAGGCTGAAAAAGTCCGCAGGCTTCGTTCTCGCATCGCTTAGATCCTCAACGTACCCCTGAGGGTACGTCTCCGGTCTTCACTCGCTGCGGCCTTGCCTGACAAACTTTTTGAGCCTCCTGCCGGGTATTCTCTTCTTGTTTCGACACGCAGTCTATGAAACTACACGATATTCTGATCGTTGGGGCTGGTCTGGCAGGGATGAGAGCAGCGGTTGCCGCCCCTCCAGATCTCGACGTCGCCGTCATATCTAAAGTCCATCCGGTTCGCAGCCACTCTGTAGCTGCGCAGGGGGGTATTAATGCGGCGCTGGGAGAGCACGATTCCTGGGAAGCGCATGCCTTCGACACCACGAAAGGCGGGCTCTATCTCGGCGATCAGGATGCCATCGAGGCCATGTGTCGCGAAGCCCCCGACGACATTCACGAATTAGAACGGCTGGGGGTCATCTTCAGCCGCGACGACCAGGGACATATCGCCCAACGTCCGTTCGGCGGAGCGGGTTTTCCCCGTACCTGTTATGCCGCCGATCGTACCGGCCATGCCATCCTCCACGCCATGTATGAACAGCTGCTCAAACGGCGCATCGCCGTGTACGAAGAGTGGTATGTCACGGCATTGATCATGGAAGACGGCGCTTGCCGTGGTGTTGTCGCGTGGGACTTGATCCATGGAGGGTTGCACGCGATCGGGGCTAAAGCCGTGATCTTGGCCACGGGAGGCAGCGGGCGCGTCTTCCTGACGAGCACGAATGCCGTGATCAACACTGGTGATGGCATGACGCTCGCGTATCGTGCCGGGGCTCCGTTGGCGGACATGGAATTTGTCCAGTTCCATCCCACCACACTCAAGGGTACGGGTATCCTCATCACCGAGGGCGCTCGCGGAGAAGGAGCCTACCTCCTGAATACGCTGGGCGAACGGTTTATGAAGACCTATGCCCCGCAGCAGATGGAGTTGGCCACTCGCTCCACTGTCTCACTGGCCATCGGGCAAGAAATCGTCGAAGGCCGCGGGGTCGATGGGTGCGTGTTGCTGGATTTGCGGCACCTTGGACGCCAGCGTATTCTCGAACGGCTCCCTCAGATCAGAGAACTCGCTATTGAGTTTGCCGGTCTCGATCCTATCGAGACACCCATTCCTGTCCGCCCAGGCGCGCACTATCAAATGGGTGGGGTCCGGACCAATCAATGGACGGAAACAGACATCGCAGGCCTCTATGCGGCCGGTGAATGTGCTTGCGTCAGTGTACACGGCGCCAATCGGCTTGGAGGCAATTCACTTCTTGAGACGATTGTGTTCGGTCGTCGCGCCGGAATTCGATCCGGAGAGTACGCTCGAACCGTCGCGCCACAGGCCCTCTCGATAGAGCAGCTTGCAACCGAGCAGCATCGCGTTCAGCGCCTGCTGGCACAGGAGGGGCCGGTCCGAGCTTGGCAGATTCGGGAAGAACTCGGCCAGTTGATGAGCCTCAACCTTGGCCTCGTTCGAAATCACGAATCCATGTCTGCTGCGCTCTCGGCCCTCACCGCACTGACTCATCGCGCAGCTTCCGTCATGGTGCAGGACAAAGGGCGGGTGTTTAATACAGATCTCGTGCAAGCCTTCGAGCTCCAGTCCCTCCTCGATGTTGCAGAGACCATCGTCACCAGCGCCCTCGCCAGGAAGGAAAGCCGAGGGGCCCATTACCGGTCGGACTTCCCGAAGCGAGACGATGCACAGTGGCTCAAGCATACGTTGGTGACTAAAACGCCCAACGGACTGGTCCTACAGTATGCTCCCGTTGCAATTACACAATTCCAACCGAAGTAGTACCCACATGTCTAGATGTGCCCTTTTGTATTGCGTGTTCATCTATGGGATCGACATTCTAGGGTGCCCAACTTGGAGGATCAGGAACCCAACGACAAACAGCGAGCAGATCTCATAGGAGGAGTTCTTCGCATCGAGAGAGAGTTGCCAACTTTTCAATCCGAGTGATAGGCTGCCATGAGTATCCTGCAGGCTGATCAAAAAGCACTCTAGCGAGGCCGCAGGGAGCGAAGACCCCGGAGCGTACGCGGTTGGGTACGTGAGGAGTCTGAGCGACTGAGACGAAGCTGGGGGGCTTTTCAGCAGACTGCCATGCGTATACTAGTCATTGAAGACGAAACCAAAGTCGGCTGCTTCATCAGGCGCGCGCTTGAAGAAGAGAGCTACGCCGTCGACCTCTGTGAAGACGGTGCGCAGGGCCTTCAAATGGCCCTCATCACCAACTATGATTTACTGATCGTCGACTTGATGCTGCCGTCATTGCCCGGACTGGACATTCTCAAGGGTGTCCGCCAAGCACGGATTCACACCCCCATTCTGATCCTGACTGCCCAATCGCAGGTAGATCAGCGCGTGAAGGGCCTCGACGCAGGGGCGGACGATTACCTCACCAAGCCCTTCGCCATCGACGAGCTGCTTGCCCGCATTCGTGCCCTGCTTCGCCGCGGTTCCACCGAAAGTCCCGGCGTGCTCCAAATCGACGATCTGGCATTGAACCCAGCCACGCGCGAAGTGACCAGGGGCGGCCAGCGGATCGACCTCACCTTGAAGGAATATGCCCTGCTCGAATATCTGATGCGCCATACGGGACGCGTGCTGACCCGTCCCATGATCTCAGAACATGTGTGGGACCAGGACTTCGACACCTTCACCAATGTCATCGATGTGTACGTAAATTATCTCCGCAACAAGATCGACCGGGGACGCTCAAAGAAGCTAATTCACACGATTCGCGGAAGCGGATACATGTTGAAGGTCGACTGATGCCGCTTCGCCTCCGGCTCACGCTCTGGTACGGCACCGCTCTCGCACTCATCCTCATCATATTTTCAACCATTCTGTACGTGGTGACGGCTCGAAGCCTCCGCGATGCGGTCGATGAATCGCTGGTGGAAACCGCTGAGGCGGCCGTTCGGTCGCTGGAAGAACGCGGGTTTCTCCCTCTCATTGACGAAGACGAACTCATGTCGCAGTTCCCTGAACTGGCGCGCATCGATAAGTTCTTTCAGATTTTCAGCCCTTCCGGCACCATCACGATTCGCTCGCCGAACATGAAACAGCATGAGATGCCCCTGAGCCGCCAGGCCTTGGAAGTCGCCTACACAGGCCGCAGGCTTCTCGAATTTGCCAGATACCCCAAAGAGCCGCCATTACGCCTCATTTCAGTTCCCATCACCTATCGAGGCAACCTGCTCTACATCATCCAGGTCGGCACTTCGATGGATTCCGTCGAGCAGACCCTGAACCGTCTCCTGCTCGTCCTGCTGGTCAGTATCCCCATCGCGCTGGCCGTGTCGCTTGCCGGCGGCTGGTTCATGGCCGGCCGAGCCCTTCGTCCGGTCGATGCGATCACGCTGGCTGCCCAACGCATTGCCGGAGGCGATCTCACACAGCGGCTGACAGTCCCGGTCTCGGCCGACGAAATTGGCCGTCTGACTAATACCTTTAATGACATGATCGACCGGCTTGAAACTTCCTTTCGGCAGATCCGCCAGTTCAGCAGCGATGCCTCGCACGAACTGCGCACTCCGTTGACGGTCATGAAAGGGGAAACCGAACTCGCGCTCCGACGCCCTCGCGAGACCGACGATTACAAAATCGTCCTGGAGAGCAATCTCGAAGAAATCGACCGGATGACGCGCATTGTGGATGAGCTGCTCTTTCTTTCCCGGGCTGACATGGGCGATGTCAAGACGGAGCGTCTGCCCGTCCCACTGGACACGCTCATCGAGGACCTCCACCGGCAAGCCTCACTGTTGGGGCAGGAACGTGACATCCAGGTCGTGCTACAAACCACTGCGCCGGCAGTGGTATTGGGAGATGAACTACGCTTGCGTGAACTGTTCTTGAATCTTCTCGATAATGCGGTCAAATACTCTCGCCCCAGCGGCACAGTCGATATCACTCTGACGATCGACCAGACTCACGCACGGATGTCCGTAGCCGATCACGGTATTGGAATCGCGCAAGAGGATCAGTCCAGGATCTTCCACCGATTCTATCGCACCGATGCTGCGCGGGCCCATACCAAGAAAGGCACGGGCCTGGGGCTGGCCATCTGCGCCTGGATTGTCGAATCCCATCTCGGGCGTATCGAGGTCCAGAGCAAGGTCGGCGAAGGTTCGACCTTTACGGTGATGCTTCCGCTGGCCCCAGTATCTGCCAAACGACCTC
>JBDSDL010000045.1:0-4662 GCA_039920585.1 Nitrospiraceae bacterium
CCGACAAATTGCAAGGTGATAACCTACCTAACTCTTCCATCTTAACAGAGTTCGCTACACCCGCGTTCCAATGTGCCGACGATTGATATATTCGATCCGCAAGCGACATGCCACATACGATCAACCAGCCTCGGAAAAAAGATCAAAGTGGAGAGACTCTCACGAGGCAGTGAGCATCTACGCATGGCTGAGCGGCCGAGGTGCTCATTCGATACCGGACGGACACTGTGCTTTCCGGGGCAGGCACAATTCCACCCCTTGAAATATTTGGCGGCAGTCGCGCAGGCCATCGTGAGAAATGGAGGGCGCATTTATACAGAGACGCATGCGGTAAAAATCGAAGGGGGTGAATCAGCTCGCATCGAAACACGGGATGGTCAGACGGTAACGTCGGAGGCTGTGGTAGTTGCGACCAATACACCGGTCAATGACCTATTGGCCATACATACCAAACAAGCTGCCTATCGGACATTTGTGATTGGAGCGACCGTGCCTACAGGCTCAATCAGTAAAGGACTCTATTGGGACACATCGGATCCTTACCACTATGTACGTCTGAGCCGTTCGTCATCGGTCACGAGTCAGGCATTGATTGTGGGCGGCGAGGATCATAAGACTGGACAGACAGATGATGCAGAGGCCCGCTATGTGAAGCTGGAGGAATGGGCACGGGTCCGTTTTCCGATGATGACGGATATTGTATTCCGCTGGTCCGGCCAAGTCATGCAACCAGTCGATGGCCTGGCCTTTATCGGACGAAATCCCATGGACGAAGCAAACGTCTATATTGCGACCGGGGATTCGGGCAACGGCATGACGCACGGGACCATTGCCGGCATATTACTCACCGATCTCATTCAAGGTCGCGATAATGCCTGGTCTACTCTGTACGATCCATCTCGGAGGACGGTCGGTGCGTTGAACACCTTTGCCAAGGAAACCCTCAACATGGCCGCACAATACGTTGATTGGTTTACCCCAGGAGATGTCAAAGAAGACGCATTGGTTCCCCCAGGCTCCAGCGCCGTGGTCCGCCGCGGTCTGAAGAAGATCGCCGTGTATTGCGATGAGGCAGGTCAGCTGCATGAGCAGTCAGCAGTGTGTCCTCATTTGGGAGGCATCGTTGCGTGGAACCATGCAGAAAAATCGTGGGACTGCCCTTGCCACGGATCACGATTCGACAAGTCTGGGAACGTGGTCAGTGGGCCGGCAATTTCAAATCTATCCCCTGCTGCAGACTCGCCGGCTCATTAAAACAATACAGGTAGAAACTCATTCGCTCCATACTGAGCACTATTGACCAGCCCCTGTCAGGTTCATCAGGCATACTGCGAGGGTAAATTAATGGTGGTGCAACTCATCACACAAGACATCAATGTTTCAAACTTTTACAGGGAGGTTCCCGTGAAAAAATTTACGATTGTTGCCATGGCATTTCTGTTTGTCTTCGTTGGCATTCAACATGTGGCTCAAGCCGATGACACGAAAGCCGCTATTGAGGACATGAAGGGAAAAGCCAACGCGAAGGCTCAGAAGGGCAAAGGGGAGGCGAAAGCCCAAATGGAAGAGGCCCAAGGAAATGACATGAAGGGTACGATGGAACGGGCTAAGGGAAACACAAAAGCAGCCGGAGAGCGAATCAAAGGCGAGGCGAAAGAACTGAAAGCCAAGACTGAGTAAATCAGTCGAGAGTCAGTCAGCAAGCACCCTGTGGAGAGGCGCCTCTCCACAGGGTGTTTCTATGAGAGGGGAACAGGAGACGGCCGTCGGGTCACACTGTCGCATGCCCACACGCAGAAATGGCTACGTCTTCGACACTTCACTCGCCTGCGTGCCGATGAAGCGACAGGGTTCCCAACACCACACTCCTCTCCAATCGCTGAAGGAGTCGTCCCGGGTGACTAGGCTGTCAGCGGAGCGGGTTAGGGGAAAATGATCGCGTGCTTGGAGTAACCGATTGCTTTGAGCGTCGTTTCCAGCGCGTCGGCCATCGGCGGGGGACCGCAGAGAAAGATCACGGTGTCGGGACCTGGCGGCGGCAGTTGCGCGCGGAGCATGGCCTCGGTGATGCGCCCCGTGCCCTGGGACCAGCCTGTAGGAGGCTGCTCCAGAACATGATAGCAATGGAAGCTCGCATGTTCGTGCGCATCCTCATCCCACTCCTCCTGGAAAATGATGTCGGCCTCGGCCTTGTTGGCAAAGACCAGAAACAACTCGACCGGGAGACTCTGAGCGAGAATCCAGCGAATGATGGCAATCATCGGAGTGATGCCAGTGCCGCCAGCCACAAACCCCACCCTCTTCGCCATGCCCTCCACCCAATGGCCGCCAGGATTCGGCCCGCTCATCAGCACGATGTCTCCAGGCTCCCGCTCATGGAGATACTTCGACACCGTGCCTGTTTCGTACCGCTTGACCGTCAAGTCGAAGTACCCCGTGACATTGGGCATCGACGACGGCGTGTAGGGCCGTTTCACTGTTTTTCCGTCGAGCGCCGCATGGACGTACAGGTGATCGCCGGGCAGCATGTCCAACGTGGCCTCGTCAGGCAAGGCAAAGCAAAACGTCTTCGTGTCATGGGTATCCTGATGGATAGCCGTGAGTTCGTAGGGTGCGGGCGTCTTCGACTTGATGCGCGTGACAGGATCAGCACTCATGTCCCTATAATACAAGGTTGAGGGAATGCTGGCAACTGAGGAGGCCTGCGCGGTGGGCGGCCGGATGTATTTTTCTAGAAAAGTGCGGCAGGCTTCACCACCGAGCAATATTGACCAGACTGTATAAGGAGTCGTCAGGCACACTGTGACGATCAGCTGATGGTGGTGTAGCGCATCACCCGAGACCACAGTGTTTCAAATTCTTACCAGGGAGGTACCCGTGCGAACATTTACGATTATTGCCATGGCGTTTCTGTTTGTGTTCGTTGGCATTCAACATGTAGCTCAAGCTGACGAAATGAAAGCCGCAGTTGAGGACATGAAAGGAAAAACGAATGCGAATGCTGAGAAAGCCAAGGGGGAAGCGAAAGCCCTCACAGAAGAGGCCAAAGGAAATAAAGTGAGCGGCGCGATGGAACGGGCGAAGGGGAAAACAAAAGCAGCAGGAGAGCGAATCAAAGGCGAGGCGAAAGAACTGAAAGCCAAGACAGAGTAAATCAGTTGAGAGTCTGTCTGCGAACACACAGCGTAGAGGAGCCTCTCCACTGGTGTTTCTATTGGAGAGGCTCTCGCGAAGAGAACACTGGCTAGAACGGCATTAGGATCATTTTTTCACGGACCTTCGCACAGAGTCTGCGTCACACGGCCAGCCTCTTCCCTTCCAACTGAGCAGCTGTGATGAGGCTACATGTGATGGAACCGTTATCCTAGCCAAGGATCACCATTTCAAGGCCGTGAATGGCTGAGGGTCGCGACATCATGACCAGTACCCCGTGAGCGCAATGACTACGCAGAGAACATGGAGCAAGTATGAGCAGAAGTCGAACAACATCACGAACAGAAATAGGCACTGTCGTCGGACTCCTTCCTGAAAAGAAAATACGAAGGCCCGCGGCCGGAACACTAGCCACACTGTTCAATCCCCGGACCTTTCTTACCCAAGTTGGCCACGGCAAGACGATGGTGAAGGCTGCCAAAAAGCAGCTGATTTATTCCCAAGGGGATGCGGCCGATGCCGTGTTTTATGTCCAGGCGGGCCGGGTCAAGCTCACCGTGATCTCGGAGCAGGGCAAGGAAGCTGTCGTCGGGATTCTGGAGCACGGCAGCTTCTTTGGTGAAGGCTGCCTCGTCGGACAACTGATTTGCATGGCGACCGCCACCGCACTGGACGCATCCACGATCGTCCGCATTGGGAAGGCGGCCATGATCGTTGTACTCCGCGATGAGTCCAGCTTCTCTGCGCTGTTTACGGCTTATCTGCTGTCTCGCAATGCGCGTATCCAAGCGGACTTGGTTGATCTTCTCTTCAATTCGGCCGAGAAGCGGCTGGCGCGGATACTCCTGTTGATGGCGCACTATGGGAAAGAAGGCATGCCGGACCCGGTCATTCCGAAGATCACCCAGGACACGCTGGCCGACATGGTCGGCACCACCCGATCGCGCATCAGTTTCTTTTTGAATAGGTTCAGAAAGCTGGGCTTCATTGAGTACAACGGCAGAATGGAAGTACACAGTTCCCTCCTGAATATTGTCCTGCACGACTAGTTCCCCTTCATGAGGCTTGGTTGATTTCGAGCAATGGCACAGCCATGCGGCCTTCTATGTTAATTCCTCACTCACGAGCCATTTTGACCAGATCCCTCCTCTCCAGGGGCGTAGCATTGACCATCTAACGGGTCATCACATCCTCGCGAATTTACCACGGTGGTAGAGTGAAGATTGTGGCCGTCACGATGAAACCGATGGAAATTCAGTTCGACGTATTGCAGATGACCCTCGTACGAGGCACTTTGTTGTACGTAGTGACTGATGACGGGCCGGGATGAATTGGTACTGGCTGCCAAGCGTCTTACGGCGGCAGTCAAGCAGGTATTAACCGGGCGGTTTCAAGTTCCAAGTGCAACGGGTGAATGATGGCGCAGTTGCGCGTAGACTTCCAGTGGCGTGGCAAAGTTGAGGCACTTGCGTGGACGCGTATTGAGCCGATGCGCGATGGCGTTGAGCT
>JBDSDL010000046.1:0-11433 GCA_039920585.1 Nitrospiraceae bacterium
CTGGAAAGACCGATGAACTTGGCTTTGGGAATCGCCATGCGTTGACTCTCAAAAGCTAGATTGATCGAGCCTTGTTTCACAACGGAATAGATATAGTACCCCCAGGGATCGTTATCGACCAGGACATAGACTGGAAGCCGGTACTCTTCGTGCAATCGCCGCGCTAAACGTCGAACCCCGCGGGGTGGCTGTCCATTCCCCGTCAGCAGTACACAGTTATAGCGACGCCAAAATTTATCTTCAGAGAGGCGATTCCACTGCGTGCCTTTCTCCACCAGCAACACAAAGTCCGCCGTGCAGCGGCGGATCTCCACATACTCAGGTTCGACAATCGATGGAACCGAGTAGCCACCTTTCCCGAGCTTAGCGCAATCCACCCGATCGCCATCGTCTCCGAGCACGAGCGGACCGACGACACTTCCGCCGTTTTCTGCGCGGACATGCAGCTCTTCACGCAGTGCCGTGAGCGACACTTCCAGATCTTCAATAATCGGGTCTGATTCGTCCTGGGTATCGAACGTGTTCTCGTGCGAGTCCTGAATGGTATGTTTGGTCCGGTAATAGATCTCTCTGAGCGAGGTCGTTAATTCCGCGCGCTGCAGCTCTGAGAGCGCATCCGCAACCAAGATGGTCTGCATGAACTTCTTGGCCATGCCCACGTTGAAGAATGAGCGAGCCTGTTTCTTGCTTCCCATTTCGAGCAGGCCTTTGCGTTCATTGAAGGTCACGTTCGAAAGTGCCCGAATCGGGATCGCCATCGTCGGATCTTTTGCCCGTTGCGCGGCTGTGATGACCAGATCGGCCAGCCCGATCAATTTCTTCTCGACCGTCCCGTTCTTCGTGATCTTCGTTTTGGCCATGCGTCGTCCTATTTTTTCTTCCCTGTCCGGTGAGTCTTGCGTCCTGTACCGACCGTGCCTGCACGGTGCTGTGAGGAGGAACCCTTCTTCGAAACCGATGGGACGGCTGTGGCCTTGCCAGACCATTTTTGGGCAGACCGTGTCTTTGCCGTCTGTCGCCGTTCAGATTTCGAAGCAGCTGGCTGCTCCTCGATTTCTATTTCCTCGGAAACAGTAGCCGCCAGTGGCGCCTCTCCTTCAATACCTTCCGCTGTGACAATGATGGAGTGCGGCAGACCTTCCGGTCCTGCGCCGGTCTTGCCGAGTGTTTCATCCGTCCTCATGCCGCCGGTCCGCGAGGACGCAATCTTCTGCAGCTGCGCTTTCAACTTCTCAACGGGCAGCTTCCCGCCTTTCAATCGATTGCAGGCTTCGGCCACTTCCTCGATATAAAGCTCGAAAATATTGCGCCGACGGAATTCGCTCGCTGCCCGCTCGCGGCGTCGCAGAAAAAGCCCGAGTCGCCGCCCGCACTCGCGGAGCGCGAGGGTAATTTCCTTATGGATCTCGTCGTACTCTGCAATGGCTTCTTTGGACTCGCTCGTAAAGGGCACCCACACAGAAGCGATGTGCACGAAGATGACCATCGGCCCTGCCGGCAGAGCCCCGCGTGATTGGCCGATTCCATAATTGCGCCAGGTTGTGGCCAGCACCGCCTTGAAGATGGCACAAGCGGATTGCTGATACAGCAACGGGACCCGGTTGGCGTAGCGAATGACGCGCGCGAGTTCCGAGTCTCTTTCTTCCTGCTCCCCTTCTGCCAGCGGCTGCGCCGGCTTCTCAGCTTTCGTCTCACTGTCAGGCGCTTTTCCGAAGGCCAGCCCTGCTTCGATAATGAACGGGTTGCCGCGATAGACGGAAGGGGGCCGGCTCACCGCCGTATAGAACTCTCCTTTAATCTGTCTATAGAGACCTGAGAGGATCGCCTTCTCACCGATTGGCGAGAGGCAGTTGGTCGGCGGCGCCATGATCTTCGTCGCTTGAATCGTGTGATAGAGCGATTCGGCAATCGCGCCGCGAATGTCACGGGGCTTCGCCTTGGGCGAAATCTTCGACGTCTTGCACATCTCATCCGCGAGCGCAGGCGTCACCCGGCAGAAATCGCTCGACAGAAAGCTCGAAAGGGTCTGGCTCTTGGCATCCTGGAGCATCTTGAGGAACATCCCGAACTCGATGCCGTAAGGATGGGGTTTGATTTCCTTCGGCGAAGGAGGCAGTTCGTGATAGGCGCGTGGATATTCCTTTGTCTCGCCTTCCGGCGTTCGATACATGAGTCGCACGTGCGGATTGGCAATAGACGTCTGATCGAGATACTCGTCCACCGACGCGCGGCCTTTCTGGTAGCGCCCTTCGACTTCGATCGCCACCTGCGTGCCACGGGGCTGATCCCACTTGATCTGTTTGTTTTCATGGACCAGCGGCTCATTCTTCTTCGTATCGATCTGCACTTCGAAGTAATGTGCTGCGGCTTTGGGACCGATGCGCGAGATGATCTTCACCGGTTTACCAGTCGTCAGCTGGCCATACATCCCTGCCGCTGAAATGCCGATCCCCTGCTGGCCGCGGCTCATGCGCAGGCGGTGGAACTTCGAGCCGTACAAAAGTTTCGCGAAGATTTTCGGAATCTGCTGACGGACGATCCCAGGACCGTTGTCTGTCACTGTCACTCGAAAGCGTGTCGCCTGGCTTGCGGGCAGCACAGCTGAAGACCCGATAGCCACGACCTCCAGCTGTACCGTGACCTCAGGAAGGATTCCGGCTTCCTCACAGGCATCCAAAGCGTTGTCGACCGCTTCCTTGACGCAGGTCAACAGGGCTTTGCGCGGGTTGTCGAACCCGAGTAAATGCCGATTCTTGGTGAAGAACTCGGAAACGGAAATCTCGCGCTGTCGCGCGCCCATTTCCACCGCCGTCACTGCCGAGGCTGCACGAGGCTCTGTTTTCTTGGGCGCAGATGCAGGTGGCTTATGAGTGGTCATTCATCCTCTCAAATCAATCGTGTGACAACATCGAACAGGCATTGTGCTCAGATTGTATCCATCTTTACACCCTCACTCCCATCGCTAGCGGTTAAGATGACATCGCCGACCTCTACACGGTAGAGCAAGAAACGCTGCAGCCCATGGCGGGGTTTTGTGTCGGGGGAAACCACCGATCGGAATGAGCGGGAGATTAGGGTGGGAGGAGCGCGCACCTACCGAGGACAGCATAGGTACGGCGGAGATCTTGGCGGGACTTTAGGCTTCCCAGTCAAGCTGGGCTTGCACACCATCCCGACGCTCGACCCCCTCATGAACCATATTCCCTCGGGGCGTTAAGCTCCTCCCACAGGGATACGATATTCTTCCGATACGGATGAGTCAAGGATTGGCTCACTATGCATGACCGCCGTCTTCGGCTTCTTCAAACTCGTCAATGAGCTGCTCGAGTTCATCGAGCTCATCTTGTCGGACATTCTGAAATGAGACCCCGAATGTCTCTTCTCTCACCCACTGCACCAGCCCTTCTTCGATCGAGACCGGCTCCTCCGCGCCGGGAATGACCAGCCGCACGCGGATCACCTTGCCTGGATAGACTTCGAGGTCGCACTCGAACCGGGCGCCACCGACCGAGAGATCGAGGGTAATCGCTTCGATCTCATGCGAGTTTCCCAACAAAAATCCCTGCAGCTGTGCCGGCACTCGCCGATGTTGCCGTCGCTCCATGTTACTCCCACGATCTTACTTCGTATTCGATTCAGGAGCGATGCAGAAGAGTTGTATCCCGCCATCGCAGCGCTCTCCACGCAGCGATGGAGCGTTCTACTTCCTGAGCTTGAGGACCGTACCGTCGATCTTGGTGTCGGCCACGAACTTTTCGAAATTTTTGTTGTAGAGTTCGTTAAGCAACTCCTGGGCATCCTCCGGATCGAACCAGAAAACCTGGTTGGTTCCAGTACTGGTGAGGGTCTCACGAACTTGACTGCCATCAGTGTGATTCTGCACTTCGACGGCCATCCGACTTTTGGCGTGAAGAGCGGTCTGTCCAATGCCGCTTTTGGCATCCACACCGACATCGATCAGTGTACCGGTAATGGTCATGTCTGCCCCGGTTGCCCTGTTGCCTTTGGCAACGGTCACGTTCCAGCCTTTCCCTTTGAGATAGTCCGCGAACGCCTCTGCCGTGGCCTCACTCAGGGTACCGCTGGAAGGGCTGAAATGACTCTCGCCGCCCCATAGGTGATGCCGGATGCCGAGGTGAGATCGGTCGGTGCGACGGTCTTCAAACGGCTGAATCGCGACGGTCGGGGAACTCATCGCAACGGCCTTCTGACCTGCCACGCTTGCTACGGGAACATTCAAATCGATGCGCTCACCTTTGCCTGCACAGCCTGCAGCCAAGCAACCTCCCAGAAGCCCGATGCCGAGAATTTTGTAGTAGTTCACAGGCCCGCCCTCCTTATTGACGTCTGGTATCTGCGACAAGATCGTCCGATCGAACTCACGATTATTTGGCAACGAAATGTGCCCGTCGATTCTGTTGATAACAGTCTTCGCTCTGCTGCTTGCAGAAGGGCATTGTTTCTCCGTAGCTCGTGATCTGGAGCTGCGAAGCCGGAACGCCAAGATCCTGTAAGTATTGCTTGGCGGCACGCGCCCGTTTCTCGCCTAGGATGAGGTTGTAGGCCACGGTGCCTCGCTCATCGCAATGGCCTTCGATCAGCACAGTCTTGTTCCCACTGGCGCGAAGCCATCCGGCATTGGCTTCCAACAGCGGCATGGCATCCTTACGGATTTGAAACCGGTCGTAATCGAAGAATACGTCGCCCAATGCGTTGGTGTCGGAAGCGACACCCGGCTCAAGCGCGCGGTTCGAGGGTACGCTGCCAGATGGCCGGTCTAACGAACGCTCCAGTGGTATCGTCTTGATCGCATCCGGCTGGATCGCCTCGGGCTTGGCCTTACCGGACTGATCGCCGGACGAGGAGGAAACATTCTTACCAGCGCAGCCCGCAAGCAGAAACATGAGGCCCACACTGAGACACAGGCCGGTGACTTTTCGATTCATGGTATCGCCTCCTAGTTTGTCGTGATCATTGATCGTGCCGCTTCGTCAGGGTCAGGATAGTCTGGCTCTATCGTCTTGGGCTACTCCCTACACACTATACAGGTATTAATACCAGATTACCGCTCATACTTATAGGTGCTCAATGGGTGCCCGTCAATCCCAATCTCTCCCTCCGCCCATGACGGGATGCGAGCAAGTATCTTCTTTCCGAACCGAAAGTTGCATCCCTCTCTAGCTTTCGCTAAGGTGCGGTTCATGACCCATTCCCTCGTGCGTTCACTCGTGCTTGCCGGCGCGAGCGGGCTGTTCATCCCGCTGAGTTTTCCGAAATCTGAGATCGGACTATTGGCCTGGATCGCCCTCGTGCCGTTGCATTGGGCGTTTGACGGCAAGAACAAAGCGCAGGCATTTTGGATTGGCTGGCTGTCCGGCACGATTGCTTTTACCGGAATGATGTCCTGGGTGGTCACCGCCATGAACACCTACGGCAAGGTCCCGCTGGCGATCAGTTACGGCCTCATGTTACTGCTCACGGCCTATCTTGGCCTCTATGTCGGTCTCTATTCCGCCGGAGCCGTGTGGTTTCGGACCCTGATTCCTCGCTACGGTTTCTTTGTATTTCCCTGCCTATGGGTGACCCTCGAATTGATCCGAACCTATGCGTTGAGTGGACTGCCGTGGGGCCTTCTCGGTTATTCTCAATATCGTCAGATCGAGATCATTCAGATTGCGGATCACATGGGGGTCTATGGAGTCTCATTCCTTATTGTGCTGGTCAATGTCGCGCTGGCGGAATTCTTGTCCTGGTTGATGCCGTACTTCCGGAATTTCCGTCCGGCAAGGCTTCCCTGGGAACTCGCGGCGATGGCGGCATTGGTAGTGACGCTCTCGTGGCAATATGGTCTTGCAACGTTATCTGAAGCGCCTTATTCTGGTATTCCCCGATCGACCATCAGTGTAGGAGTGGTGCAGCCGAATATCGATCAGGCAGTGAAGTGGGATACCGCCTATCGGGAGCAGACGCTCGCACGCTTTGACCAACTGACCGAACAGCTCGGCCGTGCTACAGATTTAGTGGTGTGGCCGGAGGCTGCAACACCGTTCGTCTTTGAGCGTGAGCCGGTCTATCAGTTGCAACTCATTGCGATGGCCAATCGAGCCCAAGCGCCGATCTTATTTGGAAGCCCCGCCCTGCGTTTCTATCCGGATCGGCGGCCTTATCTGTTGAACAGCGCATACCTCCTCGCCCCCGACGGCCAATTGTTGGGGCGCTACGACAAACATCATCTGGTCCCCTTCGGAGAATATATTCCGCTCAAATCTTCGCTCCTGTTTTTCCTCGACAAATTGGTAGAAGGGATTGGCGACTTCGAAGCGGGAACTGGCCCGACAGTCTTGACGTTGACGCCGAAGCCCCGATCTGCAGCTGCCGGCAAGGCCGAGGCGACACCGAGACCGATAAGTTTTGGGGTGGCAATCTGCTACGAAGTGATCTTTCCAAACCTGGTACGGCAATTCGCCGCGAATGGCGCTGAGTTCTTGGTAACCGTAACGAACGATGCCTGGTTTGGCGCCTCGTCGGCTGCCTCACAACATTTTTCGATGGTGGTATTTCGTTCGGTCGAGAATCATTTGGCCTTCGCTCGCTCGGCCAATACCGGCATTTCCGGTTTCATCGACCCGTTCGGGCGCATCGTTGAGGCGACGCCGATCTTCACGGAGCAAACCCTCAAGGCCACGATGCAAGTCTGGCGTCCGCATACGTTTTACAGCCGGTACGGCGATGTGTTTGCCTACGGCTGTGTTATAATCTGCGCGCTGTTGTTCCTGTTCGGTTTGTTCCGCACCAAGGAATCCGAGCCCGATGCAGTGCCGATATAACCAGAAAGGATCGTCCCATGTTGGATGAGATCAAGAATCGCGTGCGGGCCGTCGAACAATTGGTCACGGAACTACGGGGGCATCTTTGACTTCGCCCGCATGACGGCCGAGTTGGCACATCTCGAACAACAGACATCGCAGCCAGATTTTTGGAACCATGCTCAGAAGGCCGCCAAGGTCAGCCGGAAGAAGTCTGCGATTGAGCGTGATCTCCAGCAGTGGCGCGATATCGATGGAAAGAGAAACGATCTGGATGCGTTACTTGAATTGGCAGAAGAAAGTGGCGATGCGGGGCTCATGAAGGAGTTGACCGTCGAGCTGAATCAATTCGAACCAAAACTCGCGGCCCTGCGGCTTGAGCTTCTGCTTTCGGGCGAACTGGACCCCAACAACGCGATTGTAGCAATCCATCCTGGCGCAGGCGGAACAGAATCGCAGGACTGGGCGCAGATGCTGCTCCGCATGTATGTCCGTTGGGCCGAGAGCAAGAAATTTAAAGTCGAAACGCTGGACCTGCTCCCGGGAGAAGAAGCGGGCATAAAGAGCGTGACCCTGTCAGTGATAGGACCCTATGCCTACGGCTATCTCAAAGCCGAAGCAGGCGTACATCGGTTGGTGCGCATTTCACCCTTCGATGCGAACAAGCGGCGGCATACCTCTTTTGCCTCGGTCTTCGTCTATCCCGAGGTGGATGAAGATATCGATCTCGTCATCGAAGATAAAGATCTGAAGATCGATACCTTTCGGGCCGGCGGCGCCGGCGGCCAGAATGTGAATAAGGTCGAGACGGCCATCCGCATGACGCACCTGCCGAGCGGGATCGTGGTGCAATGTCAGAACGAACGGTCGCAGCTTCAGAATCGCAATGGCGCGATGAAAGTCTTGAAGGCGCGCCTCTATGAACTGGAACTGAAAAAGAAAGAGGCGGAGTTCAATGCGATCGTCGGCGAGAAGAAGGATATTGCCTGGGGCAGCCAAATTCGATCCTATGTGTTCCAGCCCTATCAAATGGTCAAAGATCTTCGTACAGGCTATGAAGTGGGACAGGTCGCCGCCGTCATGGACGGTGATCTGGACGGGTTCATCGAGGCCTATTTAAAAATGAAACAACTTGGGGTCACCGCGCTCAGCTATCAACAATCGGAAACGGACAAATTCGATAACTGACCGAAGAGGGACATCCGTAACGGCATGTGATGGACGAACTGACCGAGCAGCAGCAGCAACGCATCAAGAAGCTCGATGTCCTGCGCGAAGCAGGCGTCGCGCCCTACGGATCGCGATTCGACGTGAAGGATCGCGCGGGCCGGCTGATCGAACTCCATGGCGAAAAAACCAAAGAGGCACTGGAAGAAGCAAAGATTTCCTGCACCATTGCGGGACGCATTGTCGCCCTACGGCGGTTCGGCAAGGCTAGCTTCGCGGTGCTGCAAGACGGATCCGACCGGCTTCAAGTCTATCTCAAGAAAGATCATCTCACAGAACAGGCCTATCGCGTCTCCGAACAGCTGGATCTGGGCGATTGGATCGGCGTGACCGGCATTCTCTTTCGCACGAAGACGAATGAGTTCACCGTTGAGGTCTCAGAACTGACCTTCTTGAGCAAAGCGCTCCGACCGCTTCCGGAAAAGTGGCACGGGTTGACGGACGTCGAAACCCGCTATCGGCAGCGTTATGTCGACTTGATTGCCAATCCGGAGATCCATGGCATCTTCGCCACGCGCAGCCGAATCATCGCCGGCATTCGCGCCTTTTTGATCGAACGCGGATTCCTTGAGGTTGAAACGCCGATGATGCATCCGATTCCAGGAGGCGCAGCGGCAAAACCCTTTGTCACGCACCATAATGCCCTCGGCGTCGATCTCTATCTCCGCATCGCGCCGGAACTCTATTTGAAGCGGTTGATCGTAGGCGGCTTTCCTCGCGTGTTTGAAATCAACCGCAATTTCAGAAATGAAGGCATCTCGACGATTCACAACCCGGAATTCACGATGCTGGAGTTCTACGTGGCCTATGCCGACTATCAGGACTTGATCCTCCTCACGGAAGCACTCGTCTCTTCGTTGGCACACCAGATCCTCGGCAAGACGGTCATCGAGTATCAGGGCAAAGAAATCGTACTCACGCCTCCGTGGCGCCGCTGGTCCTATCATCAGGCGATTCTGGAGGTGAACAACCTCGGTCCTTCCGTCCTTGAGGATAAGGAAAAGGCGATTGCTGCCGCCAAAACCCTGGGTATCGCCGTCGATCCGAAATGGCCGCTCTTCAATATCGCGAACGAGATCTTCGAGGAAACGGTCGAGCCGAATCTGATTCAGCCAACCTTCATTACCGATTACCCAATTGAAATTTCTCCGCTCGCACGGCGCAAAGATTCGAACCCGGCGCTGACCGATCGCTTTGAGCTCTACATTGCCGGCCGTGAAATCGCGAACGCCTTTTCAGAGTTGAACGATCCACTGGATCAACGGGAACGATTCGAAGGACAGGCGGCGCAGCGGGCAGCGGGCGACGAAGAGGCGCATCTGGTCGACGAAGACTTCCTGCGAGCCTTGGAGTATGGCATGCCGCCGACCGCGGGCGAAGGCATCGGCATCGACCGGCTGATCATGCTCTTTACCAACCAAGCGTCGATCCGCGACGTGGTTCTCTTCCCTCAACTCAGGCCCGAGAAATAACGGTGGCCCTCCCCTACGAAATCTTTGTCGGGTTGCGATATCTGCGTGCGAAGCGCAGGAATCGGACAATTTCATTGAACACCGTGGTCTCTATTGCCGGAATCACACTCGGTGTGGCCGCCCTGATCGGAACGGTCGGCATCATGACCGGGTTCAAAGAGGACATTCAGGCGAAGATTCTTGGGACGACGGCCCATATCATCGTGCAGGATCGGATGAAAGACAGCATGAGCGAGTACGACCCTATCGCCAAGCAGGTCGTAACCGTGCCCGGCGTCGTGGCGGCCACCCCGTTTGTGCTCAAGCAGGTCTTGCTCACTACCCAAAGCGGTGTGCAAGGCATTGTGATCCGCGGCATCGACCCGCAACGCGAAGCGATGGTGACCGAGCTGGCCAAGAATCTCTCGACTGGAGAGTTAGCCGATCTCAGTAGGCCGGTCAAGGTGAAACAATCGCCGGTCGATGATCCGAACGGCCCGATGATCGAGACAGAAAAACCCGGCATCATCCTGGGCAAGGAATTAGCGATGCGGCTCGGCGTCTTTGTCGGGGATACGGTCAATGTCGTATCCCCTCCAGCCGGTCCGATCAACGCAATCGGCATGGTGCCGAAGATTCGCACCTTCGCGCTGGTCGCGCTATTTCAATCCGGCATGTACGAGTACGACTCGTCACTGGCCTACATCGACCTCGCAGAAGCACAGAAGTTTTTCAACATGTGGCACACCGTGACGGGCATTGAAATTAAAGTCACGGACGTCTTCCACGCGGATGAGACGGCCCGTTCCGTGGAGCAGTCGCTCGGCTTCGCCTATGGCGCGCGCGACTGGATGCAGATGAATCGCAATCTGTTCTCAGCGCTCAAACTCGAAAAGACGATGATGTTTCTCTTGTTGGTGCTGATCACGATCGTGGCCTCCTTCAACATCGTCAGCACCCTCACCATGATCGTGACGGAAAAACAAAAAGAAATTGCGATCCTCAAAGCCATGGGCGCGACGCGCAAAAGCATTCGGCGCATTTTCATGCTGAACGGATTGATCATCGGCCTGTCCGGAACCGCCATCGGCATCCCGCTTGGCTACACATTTCTTTGGCTGATCCAGACATTCTGGACCTTCGATCCCTCGGTCTATTACATTTCGCGAATCCCCGTCCACGTACAAGCGATGGATGTTTTCCTTGTGGCAGGCTCTGCCATTCTTATTAGCTTTGCCGCCACGGTCTATCCCTCGCTCCAGGCAGCCAAACTCGAACCGGTGGCCGCGCTGCGCTACGAATGATCATGCCGGCTTCTTCATCATTGTTCTTTCACTCTGGAACTTTGGCGTGATCACCGTCACCGATCTGTATAAATCGTTCCCGATGGGAGGACAAACCCTCACCGTGCTGAAGGGCGTCAATCTGCAAATTCAGCGGGGCGAGTTGATTGCGATTGTTGGGGCTTCTGGCGCCGGAAAGAGCACACTGCTCCACATTATCGGGACGCTCGATCGTCCCACGACAGGGACGGTCCATTTCGACGGCAAGGATATCTTTCACATGTCGGAAGGTGACCAGGCGGATTTCAGGAATCGGCGTATCGGGTTTGTCTTCCAGTTTCATCATCTCCTGCCAGAATTCACCGCGATCGAAAATGCCTGTATGCCGGCGCTGATCCAACGGCGGCATCTGGTAGATATTGAACCGGAAGCCATCGCGTTGTTGCAGGAAGTTGGACTGGGAGCTCGGCTACATCACAAACCAGGTGAATTATCCGGCGGCGAACAGCAGCGCGTGGCGGTCGCACGAGCCCTCTTGCAGAAACCCGATCTGGTGTTAGCTGATGAACCGACTGGAAATCTGGATACCCATACGGGCGAAGCGCTCTTTGCGATGATGCGTGAACTGAACAAGGCCCGCGGGACAACCTTCGTAATCGTCACTCA
>JBDSDL010000047.1:0-7224 GCA_039920585.1 Nitrospiraceae bacterium
GAGCCGCGGGCGGAACCGGTGGCAGCGCTGGCGCGACCGGCGGTGGCACCGGCGGTAGCGCAGCGGGCGCGGGCGGCGCGGGCAATCCGGAGCTGCCGAAACGCGTGCTCTTGTATCACTTCAGCACGCTGGTCATCGCATCGGTGCCCGCGCAGCTCACGTTGCTCAAGACACAATTGATGGATCCAGGGGCGCGGCCCAACTTCATGAAGATTGCGCCCATTATCGACGCGCTGAACGCGGCCGAGGCGCGAGGCGGTTTGTTGCATTTTCGTCTGATCCATACGGGTCAACACTATGACCGGGCCATGTCTGGTAGTTTTTTCGAAGAGCTCGGCATTCCGGATCCCGACATTAATCTAGAAGTAGGCTCTGGTACCCAAGCTGAACAGACGGCCGCCATCATGGTGAATTACGAAACTGTCCTGCTGCAGCAGAAGAGCGACCTCTGCCTTGTCGTAGGGGACGTGACCTCGACCATGGCCTGCTCCATCGCTGCCCGCAAGTTGGGAATACCTGTAGCACATGTGGAGGGTGGTATACGCTCAGGCGACTGGACCATGCCAGAGGAAATCAACCGGGTGGTGACCGACTCCATCACGAACTGGTTTTTTACCACCAGCGAAACCGCCAACGACAATCTTCGCCGCTCCGGTGTCACGGACGATCGGATCTTCTTCGTCGGCAACACGATGATTGATACGCTGCTCCAGCAACTCCCGCGCCTGCGTCCCCCTGCTTGCTGGGAGTCGTTGCAACTTAAGCAGGGCAACTACTTCGTTGTCACCCTGCATCGCCCGGCAAATGTCGATGGGGAGCAGCAGTTGTTACAACTGCTTCATGCCATCGCCAAAGGCACACGCGGCTTGCCAGTGGTGTTTCCCGTCCATCCGCGAACCGCGAAGAATCTTCGCGATCTCGACAACAGGACACCGCAGCTGAATTATATCGATCCACTGGGCTATTTGGAGTTCAACTACTTGGTGAAGCATGCCCGTGGGGTAATTACCGATTCCGGTGGCATCACCGAGGAAACTACTGTCCTTGGCGTACCGTGCTTGACCCTGCGCGACAACACCGAACGCCCGGAGACCATCACGATCGGGACGAACGAACTCATTGGGACCGATCCAAGCAAACTGCCTCCGGCACTAGCGAGGCTCATGGCAGGACAGTGGAAAAAAGGCGCGATTCCACCCAAATGGGACGGCAAGGCAGCAGAGCGGATTGTCGAGCATCTGGAACGATTACTACAGCAGAAATAGCGCACCGTGCAAACATTGTAGTGCTACCACAGAACATACAGCTTTCATCTAATTCTCACCCAACATCCTTGCTTATACAGGGACACCCCTAGAGGCTCGAAGACCTTCCCCTCCTCGTCATAGTCCTCCACGGGAAACAAGGCCTCCCATGTTGAGACTCGTCACTAATAATATCTGACGTCTCTCGCATGTTTCCCTCGTGGATGTCACGCATTGTGTCCAGAGGACACACTTTTAATAAGGTGAAACTGATTCAGAATGAAGACTCAATGGAGTCGAGGAAGGATTTTACTTTCAATTAATACCGCGAGCATGTGAGCACACTGTTGCCCATCATTCTACCGTCACGCTCTTAGCCAAGTTTCGTGGCTGATCGACATCCGCACCCCGCAGCACGGCAATATGATACGCCAAAAGCTGCAACGGAATCGTAAACAAAATCGGCGAGAGCAGCGGATGGGTGTCGGGAATCGTAAACACCGCATCGGCGATTTTCCCCAACTCCCGCTCGCCTTCCGCCACGAACGCGATGACCGGCGCGCGCCGGGCTTTCACTTCCATCAAATTGCTCACGGTTTTTTCATACAACCGATCCTTCGGCGCCAACACGACCACCGGCATATCCTTATCGATGAGCGCGATCGGGCCATGCTTCATCTCTCCCGCGGCATAGCCTTCGGCATGGATATAGGACACTTCTTTTAGCTTCAATGCGCCTTCGAGCGCGATCGGAAAGTTGATACCGCGACCGAGGAATAAAAAGTTCCGCTTCTTGTAATACCGCTTGGCAATCGCGACAATCTCCGCCTCGCGACCGAGCATTCGCTCGACCAATACCGGAAGCCGGACGAGTCGATCAAGCCAGGCCTGGCCGTCTGCGACAGACAGGGTTCCGCGCACACGGCCCAAATGCAAGGCCAGCATGTACAACGCGGTGAGCTGCGCGGTGAAGGCCTTGGTCGAGGCGACGCCGATTTCAGGCCCACAATGCGTGTAGAGGACGCCGTCCGATTCGCGAGCCAGGGTACTGCCCACCACGTTCACGATCGACACGACACGCGCCCCTTTTCCCTTCGCTTCGCGCGCGGCGGCCAGCGTGTCCGCTGTCTCGCCGGACTGCGAAATCGTGATAAAGAGATCGTCTTTCCCAACCAGCGGATCGCGGTAACGGAACTCGCTGCCGATATCGACCTGCACCGGTGTACGGACCATCTCCTCCAGCAGATACTTCCCAACGAGCCCTGAATGCCAGGAGGTGCCACAGGCCACAATCCAGATCCGTCCAACGGCGGCAAACTCTTTCGGCGTTAATCCGATATCCGGCAGATCTGCCTCGCCGGTCTCGTAGGAATAGCGCCCGCGCATCGTGTCGAGAATCGTCTGCGGCTGTTCGTGAATTTCCTTCAGCATGAAATGCGGAAATCCGCTCTTTTCCGCCGCCGAGGCATCCCAGGTGATCTTCGTGAGTTTCCGTTTAACCGGACGGCCTTCAATATCAGTGAAATGAATGTCCGTCGCGGTGACAACCGCCACATCGCCTTCTTCGAGGTAGGTCACGTCACGGGTATGGGCGAGCATGGCCATCACGTCGGACGCAACGAAAGACGCCTTGGCGGTTGTGCCCACGACCAGCGGACATCCAGAGCGCGCCGCGATCATCGTCCCCGGTTCACGCTCCGAAATAACGGCGAGCGCATAACTCCCGCGCACATCTTTCGTGGCGGCTCGCACCGCTTCGGCCAACTTCATGCCCTGCCCGAGATGTTTATCGATCAGATGCGCCACGACTTCCGTGTCCGTTTCCGAATGAAACTTGTAGCCCTCTTTTTCCAATTGCTGTTTCAACGGCTGATAGTTTTCGATGATGCCATTGTGCACGAGCACACAGCCTTTCGAGCGGTGCGGGTGAGCGTTTTGCTCCGAGGGTTTCCCGTGCGTCGCCCACCGCGTGTGGCCGATTCCCACGGTGCCCTTGAGTTCTTTCTCCTTGAGCGACTTCTGAAGATTGGCCAGTTTGCCGACCGTGCGCCGAATTTCGATTTTCCTGCCTTGCAACACCGCGACACCGGCCGAGTCGTAGCCTCGATACTCGAGCTTGGCGAGGCCTCCGATCAGAATCGGCACCGTCTCCTGATCACCCACGTATCCGACGATTCCACACATACTTAACCCCTGATGCGTTTCTTCACTTGTCTGACCTTTGAAGCCACCGGTCGTTTCTTCGTCAGGCGAACGGACCTGGTTTCACGTTTCACGTTTAACGTTTCACGATTTGCGTCGATTTGTAAGGCCCGTCGGCGCGCAGCCCATCCTGCACGATTCACTTGAGGCACTCGCCCAATCACCAAGGCATCAGCAGGCACATCCTCTGTGACCGTGGTGCCGGCTGCGACGATGGCTCCCGCTCCCACTGTCACCGGTGCGATCAACTGCGTATTGCTGCCGAGAAAGACTCCGTCCCCAATCACCGTCTGAAACTTCCGCACGCCGTCGTAGTTACAGGTGATCGTGCCGGCGCCAATGTTGACCCCTTTCCCAATCGTTGTGTCCCCGAGGTAACTCAGATGGTTCGCCTTCGATCCTTCGCCCAGATCGGTTTTCTTCATCTCGACAAAGTTCCCAACCTTGGCCTTCTTCCGCACCACCACACCGGGACGCAGATGGACGAACGGGCCTAGGTGCGCGTTGTCCTCAATGCGAGAATCGGCAAATACGCAGTGATCGAGAATTTCAACGCCATGACCGACGGTGCAATTCGTCAGTCTGGTAGAGGAACGCAGCACACAATCTTCCCCAATAACCGTAGTCCCTTCCAGCGTCACGTTGGGGTAGAGTATCGTGTCTTTCCCGATCGTGACTGTGGCGTCAATCCACACTGAGGACGGATCAATCATCGTCACCCCGGCATCCAACCAACGGTTCCGAATCTGCTGCCGCACCACCTGCTCAGCCTCGGCGAGCTGTCGGCGCGTATTCACGCCAAGTCCTTCGTCAGGATTGTCGAGCACCACGGCGGCCACACGCCGTCCGGCATGTTCCGCGAGGTGGACGATCTCCGTCAAATAATATTCCCCTTGCGCGTTGCTGGGATCGAGCTTTTCCAAAGCGCTAAAGAGGAACTCGCCGTCGACCACATAGGTGCCCACGTTGATTTCACGGATCGCTTGAACCTCTGCATTGGCGTCACGATCCTCGACGATACGAGAGACACCCCGCGCGGCTGAGTTCGCACGCACAACCCGCCCGTATCCGCTTGCATCCGGGAGCACTGCGGTGAGAACGGTCACGGTCGCACGTTCCGCCTCGTGAACACGAAGGAGTTCGCGTACAGTCTTTTCCTGAAGCAGCGGCGTATCGCCGTTCAGAATGAGATACCTGGATGGGGCGCCCCGCTTGCCTACCGCAAAGACCGGACGGCTCTGCAACACCGCATGACCCGTGCCCAATTGCTCCCGCTGTTCAACAATCGCAACGGGAACGCTGCCGCTCTTTTCTGGCGTCGCACGGCCGATCACCTGGCGAACCAGACCCGCTTGATGCCCCACCACAACAGCCACACGATCCCCGGCCACGCGCAACCCGAGCCCAACCGAATAGAGCACCATCGCCTGGCCGGCCACCTGATGCAGCACCTTCGCCTGCTTTGAGCGCATACGCTTTCCAAGCCCAGCAGCCATCACGACCACCGCAAGGCCGGCAATCTTTCCTTGCTGGCCGAAGCCGACCGGCTTCTTCGCCGTCGAGACATCAGTGGCTCGAGAACGACTCATCCGATCGGCACCCCCGTTTCAGGCTGTTTGACATCGCTCCACTTCGCCGTGGCAGGCACAGCCGAAGCCAGGGACATGGACGGTGAACAGAGTCCGCCAGAGACAATGAGCTTCATCGCCTCTTCTACGCTCATCTCGACGGATATGACTTCATGTTCCGGCACCAATAGAAAATAGCCCGACGTGGGATTCGGCGACGTCGGCACATACACGTGGACCAGCGGTTCCTGCGCAAGATCTTGCATCTCCCCTTTGGTCACGCCAGTCACAAAGGCAATACAGTAGTGGCCATTCTTGGGAAATTGAATCATCACGACACGATGATACGACGCATGCTCAGAAGCCGACAAAATATCCATCACGGATTTCAACGTCGAGTAGATCCCCCGCACGAGCGGCACACGATTCAGGCATTGCTCCCACCACTTCACGATTTGACGACCCATAAAATTGGTGGCAAACAGCCCCGTCGAAAAAACCAAGACAATCAACGCCAGAATCCCCAACCCTGGCACATAATGACTCGGCACCAACCGAGCTAGGAGATCTCCGAGAATCCCATCGACAGCCACGAACAACGCCTTCAAAATGAGGATCGTTCCCCAGATAGGGATAATCACGAGAAGGCCCGTCAGAAGGTAGCGTTTTAGCAAGGTTTTCAGCATAAATATGTGCTGACTGAAGTAGAGAGCCATCATACGAGGACTCCGAGGGCCTCGCAAGCCTTTTCTTGCTATTTTCAACAACTTGGAATACCATCCCGCCCGTTTTCATCACCGATGATGGTGCCACGCAATGGGGATCAAGAAGCAGCAGACTCGCGGCCTGTTTATTACCCTGGAGGGAGTCGAAGGCAGTGGAAAAAGTACCCAGATTCGCTACCTCGCGGAAGCGCTGACTCAGGCAGGGTACCGCGTGCTCCAAACCAGAGAACCCGGTGGCACTGTTACCGCAGAAGCGATCCGCCAGATCCTCCTCACGGCGTCGTCCCACGAATCAGTCACTCCTGAGGCCGAAGCCCTGCTGATCCTCGCTGCGAGATGTCAGCACGTCACACATCTCATCAAGCCGACGCTGCGGAAAGGCACCGTGGTGCTCTGCGACCGGTTTTCCGATTCGACGTTCGCCTATCAAGGATTCGCGCGCGGTCTTGATCTTCAGTGGTTGCGTGCGGCCAACGAGGTCGCAACCGGCGGGCTCACGCCGGATCTCACCGTCGTACTCGACCTTCCGGTTTCAGTGGGCCTGGCCAGACGGCGAGCCGATCGTGGACAACAGAATCGGCTGGACCGTGAGACAGAGCGCTTTCATCGAAAGGTGCGCCGGGGATTTCTGGCGCTCGCCGCAGAAGAGCCGGGCCGCATGACGATCGTGAATGCGAATCAACCCGCGCAAGAAGTTCGGGACGAGCTCACTGGGATCGTGCTAGGCTGGGTCGCTCGACAGCGCCGCCGGAGTTAGCATGCCCTTTCACGACTGTATTGGCCATCAACAATCCATCGCTCTCTTACAATCTGCCGTCACCTATGAGCGCCTAGCTCACGCCTATCTGTTCCACGGCGAGGACGCGATTGGGAAACGGTTGACGGCCATTCGCCTCGCGCAAGCACTCAACTGCGAACGGCCTCCCGAGGCGGAAGGTCTCGATAGTTGCGGTACATGCCGATCCTGCCAACAGGTCGAGGCCCGCACGCATCCAGACTTTTTCGTCATCGAGCCGGACCAGGAACAGGCCACCCAGCAAATCAAGATCGAGCAAGTCCGCGAGATCGAGCACCAGATCATGTACCGTCCGCTCATCGGTGAGCGAAAGATCTGTCTGATCGACGACGCCGACCGCATGACGATCGGCGCGGCCAACGCGCTGTTGAAAACACTGGAAGAGCCGCCCGCGCACAGTCTCTTCCTTGTCATCTCCAGTCGACCCGCAGCCCTCCCGGCGACTATCCGGTCACGCTGTCAGGCCCTTCGCTTTACAACACCGGCTCGTACACAGGTAGAAGCCGCCCTCATCTTGAAGCGCGAACTCCCTCCCGCAGAGGCGCGATTCCTTGCCATCATCAGCGAAGGCCGTATCGGGGAAGCCCTCACCGCCGATGTGAAAGACACGCTCGCGCGCCAACAGGAACTCGTGGACTTGGTCCGCCCCCAATCCTTGCAATCGATCGGGTCCATCCTGTCCTCGGCGG
>JBDSDL010000048.1:0-24516 GCA_039920585.1 Nitrospiraceae bacterium
GATGATTGTTGAGCTAGCTAACTGCGTAGTAGGTTACGGGGAATTTCTATGAGCATAGATTTATCAGCTTCGACTTCGTTCACTCTTCGATTATATGCCTGAAGTAAACGACCAAACCCATCAATCAATTTACTCTTGGAGAAGACTGACAGCTCTTCAACATTGTGCCCAACGAACGATTCGATTGACTCTACGGCAACCTGTCCCTGCATAGTTGCTTCAACATTCTGACGCGCACCGATGAGGCATCTATCAGGCACTAATAAGTAAACCCTAAACCCCCTGTCGATATTGCTCCTACATTTTTCATAGAGAGCATGCATCGGAGCAACTGTGATATGAAACGCTGTGTCTCCTATCTGAAAATCGCCTGGACGCCCTAATTGGTCATCGGCCGTGCTGTAGGATTCATTCCTGATTTCGATGTCAGGGAATCTAAGCTCAAGTTTTGAACCAACCAAATATTGAGCTACAGGGCCCTCTTTCCCTGTTTCGCGAGCCTTAGCTAAAAGGTCATGTACGGCTTGCCATGTGCTTTTCGATGCATCGTACACAACTTTCAATCTTTCTCGATTGTGAAACTCTCGAACCTTTGCAACCAAAAATGACTGAAGCTCTCTTGCTATTTCTTTTCGTTCCTTCACAGGGAAACGGTCTAGTCTGGCTGACTTCAAGGTTTCCAACATCTTCCCTATATCCCCCGGCCCACCCCGATTTGTCCTACCACCTTCTTTAAGAAAAGGCCTGGTCTCTCCAAACGCAGACAATATGCGCGCAACGGCTGTGCCACTTACGCCTTTGATTTGAGACTTTCCAGGAGCCCTATGGGAGTCGAGTTTGAGATTACAGTTTTCCTTAAGTCGTTCTAACAGAACTAGAGCCGCCGCAATTGTTCCTCTTGCTGGCCCACCGCTTGCTCGGTGAACGGGTAACTGCGAATACCACAGAGAAAATCCACTTATCACTTTCTGTTTGTCAGTCATAGCTACGCGTGTTCCCAAGCCCCTGTTAATGCCCTGCCTCGTATGAGTTCGCTTACAACCGGGTTCAGATAATATTTAGCGATCCACTCGACAACAGGGACACAGACTGCGTCACCAAATCCAAATAGAGCTTGG
Source organism: Nitrospiraceae bacterium (assembly GCA_039920585.1). Taxonomy (GTDB): domain Bacteria; phylum Nitrospirota; class Nitrospiria; order Nitrospirales; family Nitrospiraceae; genus Palsa-1315. Next base: position 1,119 of record JBDSDL010000048.1, read on the forward strand.
TTAAGTGGAGCCGATATCGCGTACTCACCCACACCCATGAGACGCGCACACTCACGGGAAGTAATCAACCTAACAGAATATTTTCCTTTTCCAGCCCTAAAAAGAATCTGTCTCCCACTCCCCCCTCGCGGCGTCCGAAGACAGCCAGCTAGGCCATCAGTTCGAAGCTCGGCCATAGATTTTCCTTTTCGAACACGACGAAAAATAGCCCCGTACGACCACTGGCCTCCATTAATCATTCGCCTTGCAATTTCTTGGTGTCGCGGACTCATTTGACTAAAAAGATATCGCGCTCTGTCTTCACTCCACCACTGAAGCGATGAATCTGGAATATCCTCAAGTAAGTCTTGCAGTTGACTGTTAGTACTGGGTTGAGGTGGAAGATTCCGAATCATCCAACCTATATCTGGATGAGTGAAGATAAAATCGGCCAGCGCTCTGGGGCGTACATCACTCTCATAAAAAGAGAGCGGCTCATGAATCTCTGAAATATCAACGCAGTCCTTTAGATGCCCCACAATAAAAAGGCGCTGCCTGCTTTGAGGAACAAAGCGTGCAGCATCGAGAATGAAAGCGTCTACCAGGTAGCCCAACCGATTCAAGGCCTTCAGCGCGTCCGCGAAATCTCTCCCCTCATGAGAGCTAAGAAACCCCGTAACATTCTCCAAAAGCACGAGGGGCGGTCTCCTCTTACCCAACTCCTTAAGAACGCGGATGAACCCCCAAAAAGCTGATGACTGCTTTCCCTGCAATCCAGCACGAGCTCCAGCCAATGAGAGATCATTGCAAGGAAAGGATGCCGTCGCCAAAGTGACTGTTGGGATTCGTTCAACTGGTATTTTGTGTATGTCGCCAATCAAAAAATGATCCGACTCGTCCATGAAATGATGCTTGTACATTTCATGTTTTTTATCGTCGATATCATTTGCGAAGCTGACAGCCCAACCTTGCTTCTCTAGCCCTACCCTCATCAGGCCTATTCCTGCAAAAAACTCGGCGACGGTCTTGCTTGCGATAACAGAAAAGGGGTCTCGCTTGGCGCCATTTCCCACAACATGGAGTGTTTTCTCGATACACTTGCTCAAATTATTTTTCACATCTCTCTCCCAAAAACGGAGCACCGTCCAGCCATCTGATAGAAGAGCATTCGTTGCCGCACAATCTCGGTCCATATTCCGGCGAATCTTTTCCAACCAATACTGTCTTGAACGAGTCTTCTTGAATTGCTCCTCCAGCGCCGAGCAACTTCTCTGCTGCCACTGGCCACCATGCCAAAAGTCACCATCAATGAAAATCGCCAGGCGCTGCAAAGACAGGACCACATCGGGTTTCCCTGGCAGTTTCTTTGAACATGTTCTATAGCGTAGTCCCTCTGCCCATAAGGCCCTTCGGAATCTTACCTCTGGTCCAGTATTACTCGAACGGACGCTGCGCATTATAGCGGATATATCCGTTTTGGAAAGTGGCTTAGATTTAAGTTCGGACTTCATGTGACGCATAAAAGAGCTTGGGATGGCAGAACCCTGAGCGGGCTTTTCAGATTATATAGAAATGGAAGTTTATCTAAACGCCACCGCCCTTGCTTACTCGTTATACCTTCAGGGATAGAGGCTGATTGATCTTCCACTGCGCGCGCCCGACGCTCTCTCCCTTACTCGCATTTTGTGCGGGTCAGTGCGGTGATTCCGACTGCGGCCGTCGAACGACCACTTTCTGAAGTGGGGGTTCCGGGAGCAAAGGAATCGCCTCACTGCCCCGCACTTCTTTACTTCTTAAAGATCAGCCTCGGCTCCGTCATATTCCCCATCGAGACCGCCACCAGTTCCCACCCACTCCCTCCGAACTCGTTCAGCATGGTTTGCATATTTTGGGTGTCAGGAAGGACCTCGACGATTTTGTACTGGAACCGTTTCGGCTCTTGTGCCTTCGCTGCAAACGGCTGCCCCATGAGAAGCAAGAACCCCAACGCACCAAGACAAATGCCCGCTACCACCCACGCGACTGAGAGACGTACGTTCTGCATATCTCACCTCACTCAGGTTTTTGTTATGGATGCGCCACTCGCCAATTATGCCCGATCCCCAAGTCCACTTTCAGCGGCACCGACAACCCCAGCTTCTTCCCCGTCGCTTCCATCTCTGTCTTCACGAGATGCTTCGACTCTTCCAAGTCCTTCTCCGGCACTTCGAAGATCAACTCGTCGTGAACCTGGAGGATCATCTTGGTGTGCGGCATCTCGTGATGCAGCATGTTGTTCACATCGATCATCGCCACTTTAATCAAATCCGCGGCTGAGCCCTGGATCGGACTGTTCACGGCCATGCGTTCGCCGAATCCACGCTGCACCGGATCGCCGCTCTGCAATTCGGGAATCGGACGCCGTCGGCCAAGGATCGTCGTCGTGTAGCCTTTCGTTTTGCCTCCTTCGATATTTCGGTCCATCAACGCGCGCACGGCAGCAAACTTTTCAAAGAACGTCTCAATGTACTTCTTCGCGTCAGCCTGCGACACGCCGATGTTCTGCGAGAGACCGAATGGACTGATGCCATACACAATGCCGAAGACGACTGTCTTGGCCACGCGCCGCATGTCCCGCGTGATCTGGCTGGAGGGGAGACCGAAAATCTCCATGGCCGTTGCCATATGGATATCCTCGCCCTTCGCAAACACGGCGAGCAAGCGCGGATCTTGCGACAGATGCGCAAGGATGCGCGGTTCGATCTGGCTGTAGTCGGCGCAGAGCAGGGTGTGGCCTGCCGGTGCAATGAACGCTTCTCTGATTCGTAATCCGTACTCGCCCTTCACCGGAATATTTTGCAAGTTCGGCTCGGTCGAGGAGAGCCGTCCGGTCGCCGCGACCGTCTGATTGAGCGACGTATGGAGCCGCTTGGTCTCAAGATTCACCAACTCCGGCAATGCATCCACATAGGTTGATTTAAGTTTACTGAGGCTCCGATAGTTCACGATCTGCGCGGGCAATTCGTGCTGCGTGGCGAGCTGCGTCAGGGTGTCTTCATCGGTCGAGTAGCCGGTCTTGGTTTTCCTGATCGGCTTGAGTCCTAACTTCTCGAACAGTACCGTGGCGAGCTGCTTCGGCGAATTGATGTTGAACTCGCCGCCGGCTACCACGGCAATGGCCGCCATGATCTTGTCGAGATCCCGCTCCAACTCTTTGCTCAGAGCGCGCAGGCCCTCGACATCCAATAAGAACCCGTTCCGCTCGATCTCGGCCAATACTGGTACCAGCGGCATTTCCACATTGGTGAAGAGCGTGAGGCTTCCCTGTTCCGACAATCGGTCCGTCATGGGCTGGGCGAGCTTGGCCAACACCGATGCGGCCTCCGCTGCCTCCTCTCGCGACCCTGTGTCTTCATCGAAAAGGGATTGCGGTGCGGCGTTGTTTTTCTGCCCAGTCCCAAGTCGATGGCCCAGCACTTCAAATGCGACGGTCTCAAGCTGGTGATCGCGGCGGTTGGGATTGAGCAAATAATCCGCCACCATGGTATCCAGATAGGGACCCGCGAGGGTCAGCCCGAGGCGGTGAAAAACCAGCAAGGTCGCCTTTAGGTCATGGACAACTTTGGTTCTCGTGGAATCATGTAGCAACGTAATGATGGGTCGCATGTAGGCGTGAACGTCGAGCGGGACGAACGCGGTCTTGTCTCCCGTGGACAGTGCCATCCCCTGCACATCCGCCTGTGCGCCTGACCCAGGGGAGAGCAGACATTGCAGGCCAAGGGCGACGCCCTTCGGCAATCCTTCGACAAATCGCTGTGCGGACGGTTCATCCTGAAGGAGTTCTGTTCCAACCGCGTTCGTTTCGGCTGGTTTAGACGATGGCTGAAACGATTTGAGGAGCGTGGTAAACCCCAGCTCACGCAACAAATCGACGAGCTGGTCCTGATGCGGCGGCTTCACGTGATACGTCACGGCATCGAATGTCACAGGGCTATCCAGTTGGATGGTCGCCAGCCGACGGCTGAGGCGGGCATTGTCAGCTTGGGCGATAAGCATAGCTTTGATCCGAGGCGGCGTGACCTCTTCGACACGGCGCAAGAGTTCTTCTATCGTGCTGAACTGGGCAATCAGCTTCATCGCCGTTTTCTCACCGATGCCCATCACACCGGGAATATTGTCCGCCGCATCGCCCATGAGTCCCATGATCTCCACCACGCGCGCCGGCTCCACACCGAACCGTTCGCGGCATTCCACTTCGCCGAGCCACTTGTCTTTCACCGGCTCGTAGATGCGCACGTGGGGCGTCAGGAGCTGGAGCATGTCCTTGTCGCCAGTGACGATCACGACGTCGAACCCTGCCTGTTCGGCCTGATGCGCCAGCGTGCCGATCAAATCGTCAGCTTCATACCCGGCTTGCCGGACGGCGGGAATGTTGAGGGCATCCACCACACGATGGATGTAGGGAATCTGGGCGCTCATGCCTTCCGGCATTGGCGGCCGCTGTGCCTTGTAGGCCGTGAACTCCGCGTGGCGAAACGTCGGACCCTTTTCGTCGAACGCCACGACGAGGCCATCCGGCTTCTTCTCCCGAATAATCTTCAGCAACGTCGTCGTAAAACCGAGGATGGCGTTGGTCTGGAGGCCTTGGGAGTTATTCAGGGCCGGCAGGGCAAAGAAGGCACGATAGATATAGGCGCTCCCATCGATCAGGTAGAGCGTCTTGCGGCTGGACTCGGGACTCGGCATGGAATTAATTATGGGCCAGGGGCCAATGTCAGAGGTGGTTTATCGAACTTACGGCGCATGCCATTAATAACACCCAGCAGGGTCGGCTGACCGACCATTTTCGCCTCGATCTCACGCTTTCTTGGGAAATCCATGAGTGAAATCCCGATCAGCATCGTCAGTAAGCCCTGACCTGGCAAGAACAGCATGGCGACCCCGGCCACGAGAAACACGACGCCGACGAAGTTCTTGGCGGCTAAGCCCAACATGCGCAGCACTGGATGATGGTCTTTCATCCAATGACGGGTAGTACGGATATCAAAATAGTCGGCTGGCAAACGGACCAGAATCAACGGGATGGCAATCAGAGAACCGACAAATCCGACGGCCGAGGCCACGGTAAGACCGATGAGCACATTGACCGGAATCCATTGCTGCACTATTGCGAGTAAGTCGTCCATGCGCTTCGCATCCTAGCATGCGACCTAGGGGCACTCCAAGCCAACGACCGAACCTCAGCGAGTGTTTACGGCGTATTTCTCGACGGGCTATAATCGCTCTACGATGTCGCGTTGTTCGCCCCTCACACTACGGATCAGTGGCTTGCTGGGGATCGCGGTCCTTGGCGTGGGACTCCTTACGATTCCCTCCTCCGTCTGCGCATCCGACGATCTTCATATCGAGATTACGAAGAAAGGCCTGGGCAAGGAGGTCGTCATCACGCAGGGGGCACGCGAGTGGTTCATGCTGATCGAGGTGACACCGGAGAATTCCGTGGTCCTCCGGCAGGAAAAAAAACACGGCGCCTATCTCGTGGACGAAAGTGAAACACATGACCGTCCCATGACCACGGGCGAAGTCGATGCGGCCATTACCGATTATGTGAACAGCGTCAAGGCGCGCGCCACAAAGGAGTAGCGACCAGCTATGCCGGCTCAACCCAAGTTCGTCATCTTCGCCCATCACGCCACCTACGACACGCTGCACCAGGTCGCAACCCTTGGACTCACCGCCGCAGCGATGGGGAAAGACGTGATCGTGATCCTCTTGTTCTGGACGATCAAGAAGCTGGCCGAGGGAAAGATCGATCAGGTGGACTTTCCCCCTGAGTATGCCGCCTCAGCCGACGAAGTGACACGGCTCTTGAAGGAAAAGAAGGTGCCGAAGATTTCTGAAATGTTTCAGGACGCGAAACACGTCGGGAAGTTTCGTCTGATCGCCTGCAGTGCCGGCCTGGAATATATGGGCGTGGACAGTGCCGTCGTCGAAAAGAACGTCGACGAAGTGATGGGACTACCTGCCATTATTGCGCTGACCTCTGATGCGGAAACGAAGCTGTTCATCTAGCGGGATGCTGAAAAATCCCGCCAGCTTCGTTCTCGGCTCATCGAAATCCTCAACGTACCCCGTACGGGAAAAGAGCTGTTCCGACAGCTCAGGGTTGGACACAATAAATTTTCCCACAACCAGCTATCTGCCGGGAGGCGTCAGGCGATGGTGAATTTCACACGCTCACGCCTCACCCCTAACGTGACCGCTTCACTCCTACCCGATCGCAGTATTCGATGAGTTTGCACTGACTGCAGAAGGGTGAGACTGGTTGGCAGAGGTGCTGCCCGTAAGGGACAAGCAAATCGTTAAAGGTAATCCAATGCTGTGCCGGCAATTTCCGGCGCAGCGCCTGCTCGGTTTCTTCCGGTGTCTTCGTTTTCACGTAGCCCCAGCGATTGCTGATCCGATGCACGTGGATATCCACGCAGATGCCGGGCTTGCTATACGCGACCGTCACCACCAAGTTCGCCGTTTTCCGGCCGACCCCCGACAGAGTGACCAGCTTCTCGATGGAGTCAGGAACTGCGCCTCCATAGACGTCCAGCAGGCGACGGCAAATGGCATGGATAGATTTGGCTTTCGTCCGGTAGAACCCGACGGGATAGATGGCGCGTTCGATCTTCCGGAGCGGAAGGGTCAGCATCGTGGTTGGCTGATGCGCCAGCACGAAGAGCCTGGCACTGGCTTCACTGGTCGTCTTGTCCTTGGTCCGGAGGCTGAGAAGGCACGATATGAGGATGCGGAAGGGATCTCGGTTCGTCTCGCGCGCCACCACGCCGAGGACCGGCTCTTCCCACTGCCGAATCTCGCGCTTCACAATGCGAAGCGCGGCAGTGATCTGGTCCTGGCGCATGGATGAGGAAGAGATCTGAAGGCCTTGGGAGAAATGCGATCAACCGAACGGGCAAGCCCGTGGAAGGACACTTACTCTGGCTTACGCTTCGACAGCCACTTTTGACGCCGCCGTTGCGCTTCGCGCTGCTTGGCTTTCTTTCTGACACTCGGCTTTTCGTAAAACCGCCGACGCTTCAGTTCGCGGAAGAGTCCTTCCCCCGCGAGCTTCTTCTTGGCAACTTTGAGGGCTTTCTCGACGTTATTATTGAAGACTTTGATTTCCATTCTTTCCGTCTGCGTGCTTTCCCAGGCAATGCCTGTACAGGTTTTTTTCTCGTGCCAGCCTGACCCCTACTAAGGGGCGTAATGTAACATAGCCTCCTGAGTTCCTCAAGACGGATTGTCATTTGCTGAATCCGGTCGAGAAGAGAGGACTTAAGCCGTTGATTGTGCTGAATTTTCATGTTTTCTCCAACCGTATGACGCCCTGCATCGGCTGCGGCGATGGCCAGCACCATTCCAACGGTGAGATCAGACCGAACGCCTTGCTTCACCCCTGCCGAGCAGGCATGAAGAAGGGCTCCGGCCTCCGTCGCCTGTTCGGCGATTTCAAGCGGAATCTCCGTCGCCAGATGGAGCGCAGATGACAAGATGGCGGGACGAGTCCTGTCTGTCTTCGCGAGCTTCGTGGCCCGGATAAATCGCTGATAGGCATCGCCATCCGCTTGCATGAGCTCTTGAAGCCGCCGACTAATCTCACTCAGCCGGTGTTCCACTCCTCGTTGTCGGCTGAGACGCGCGCCCATGATCCCCAGCGAAGCCGCGAGAGCGCCAACCAAGGCCGCGACCACACCGCCGGCCGGAATCGGAGTCACCGAGGCCACCGAAGCCAAAAAGTCCGCGAGCGATTGCGCGTGCACATCAACTGGCTCCTGTTCGCGAGACGGGGCCTGTCGTGCGGACTCACCTAATAGCCGAGTCTCCAGTCTCATTTCCAGCACCTGCGTTGCATCGAACTGTTCGAGTGCCAGGCCATGCCCTGCGGCCTGAACTAGCGCTGCTTGGGGCACAAGCCCGATCACTTCGCTTCCCGCTACCGCCACATCTTTTTCGGCTGCGCGGACTCGGACTGCTTCGAATGCAACATGAAGAGGCGTGATGATGTAATCGGTGAGATTCATAGCAACCTGAACCATCCGTCGGCTGGCTAATTCCACGCCGATCGCTTTGAGATGGGGCAACCCTACGTTCGATTGGCGAATGTCTTTCGCAATGGATCGAGCCAGCTTGAGGTCCGTCGAGCGGAGATTCACATTAAAGGCAATCAAAGGAGGTCGCGCACCGATCACCAGTGCGCCGGCCGTCTTGTGGAGGCGGAAGGGACCAAAATCCGGTGTCCAGTCCGGATCGGAGGCCATGCGGAAGGCAAGACCTTGAAGCCCTCCTCGACGGACTGATTCGAGTGAAGCATGATCGCGGTGCAGGGCCGCTTGCTCGTAGAGGAACACCGGGATCTCCAGCTCTGTTCCTACCCGTTGGCCCAACCGCTTCGCCAGATGGATACAATCCTGCATCGTCGCGCCGCGCAACGGCACAAAGGGCACAACATCCGTTGCCCCCACCCGCGGATGGACGCCCTTGTGCTTTCGAAGATCGATGAGATCGGTCGCCACGCGAATAGCGCGAAAGGCCGCTTCAGCGACGGCGTCCACTTCGCCGGCAAAACTCAAGACGGAACGATGGTGATCCCGATCCATCGTGTGGTCCAGCAGCCAGACCCCTGGCACGGACTCCACGGCCTGTGCCAACGCACGTATCGTCGTCTGGTTTCGTCCCTCACTGAAGTTTGGCACACACTCGACGATTCGATCCACGTCCTGCCCCATCAAAGAATCAACATAACGAAGCCGGAGGTCTGATTGTCATCCCTCCGGCTTCTTTCTTTCTCTCCGCTGAATCTCTGTCTGTGCGGTTACTTTGTCTTTCTCACAAACGCTTTATAGATCGTTCCAGACTCCGTCTGTTCTTCTTCGAGCCCGACCATCTGATGGCCAGTCGTGTCACACCAAGCCGGCATATCCTTCTTGATGCCTTCGTCGTCCGAGACGACTTCAAGAATCTGGCCCAACGTCATGACCTTGATCTTCTTCAAGGTCATGATAATCGGCATCGGGCAAAAGTACCCGAGCGTATCGAGCTTCACATCGGCATGCAACATAGGGTCCTGTTTGTTTTGTTTGTATGGTTGGTTTGGTTCATCTGGTTTTTCTGGTTAGGCTGGTTCAACCAAATAAACAAGACAAACCCAATGAACTAAATAAACAAATTCACGCTGCCCTGTTTGGCTTCCGCGAGATAGGTGGTCACCCCCGCGAACTGATCGATACCCTCGATGAGGGTATCTTTCGTAATCCCCATCAGCCCCATGGTGGTCGTGCAGGCAATAAAGTGAACACCGAGGTCCAGCGCTGTTTCCATGAGTTCAGGCACACCCGGCATCCGGTTCTGCTTCATGACCTTTTGCATCATTTTCGTGCCCAGCCCCCAGAAGTGGAACCGCGAGAGTGGAAGGCTGTCTGCGCCCCCCTTATTCAGCAGGCCAAACATCTGACGAAGCCAGTCCTTGGCAGAGCTGCTTGCGCCTTTCCGGCGAATGGTATTGAGACCCCAGAAGGTGAAAAAGACAGTGACCTGCATCCCCATGGCAGCAGCCCCGGTGGCAATGATGAACGCAGCCATCGCGCGATCCATGTCGCCGCTCAGGAGCACGATCGTCACCTTATCAGGCTTGGAGGTCCGTAGGTTGTCCAACGTGACCGCTGGATCCATCTGTGCGATTGTCATAACGCCCTCTTTCCTGCACTGGCCTACATGAGTGCAGCAATTTCAATTGGATTTTCAATATAGTCTCTGCTTCTTTTTCTTGTCAAGGAAGAGGGAAGGAGCGGGGTAGCCTGCTGGTCTCCCGTGCTCGCGCAACGCGCGGCCTCAGAAGGCCCTCGTTGGACGCGCGCAGTAGGAGACCAGCAGGCCACCCCGCTAAGAGAAGCAAGGGATCGTGGTAGAAAAGAATGCAAAGATGCAATTTGGTGCCGGTTAGCTTGACGTTCCATGACCCACTCGCTATATTTACAATCAAGTTGCTGCCGCAGTCCAGGCTGATCCTCTCACGTATTTCCTCCCTCTTTCCATGAACAGCGACCTCATCACTGAGATCAAGCCATCCAAAAACGCGCCACTATTCGGCTTTTGGTATCCCGCTTGTCTGAGCAGTGAGCTTCCTCCTGACAGCCTGAAAGGGACCGTCCTGTTGGGCCTCCCGATCCTCGTCTGCAAAACAGCACAGGGTGCGGTCGCGGCCATGCGCGACATTTGTCCCCATCGCGGGATGCCGCTGTCCTTCGGCAAAATGGAAGGCGACTGTGTCGAATGCGCTTACCATGGTTGGCAGTTCGATCAAGCAGGCCGTTGCCGGGGGATTCCTGCTCTGGTCGAAAATTCTTCCATTCAGGTCGACAAAATCGGCATCACTACCTACGCCTGCCGCGAACGGGACGGCTACGTGTGGGTGTTCGTTCCAGACCCTCAACAACCGAATCAGACCATCCCGGACGTGCCGCCGCTGCCGCTCCCCTCATATCCCTATCGAATGATTCACATTTCGACGCTGTTGGATTGCACCATCGACGACGGCATCGTCGGCTTAATGGACCCAGCTCACGGCCCCTTTGTGCATCAAAGCTCCTGGTGGCGCACCAAGGCAAGCATCCACGAAAAGGCCAAGACTTTTGAACCGATTCCCAACGGCTTCCGCATGGTGCCACACGCCCCCTCAACGAACAGCGGGCCGTACAAGCTCCTGAACCTGTTTTATGGCGGGCCGCTGACGACGACCATCGACTTTGTGCTGCCCAACCAGCGATTCGAGTTTGTCCAGTGCGGATCGCTCTTTGTATCGAGCCGCGCCACGGTTACGCCGATCGGCGACCAGCAATGCCGCATCGATTTTGCCGCAGCCTGGAACTGTCTCGGTTGGGTTCCATTTTCCAAGACCATCTTTCGCTATTTTGCTAACATTTTCATGACGCAGGATCGAGAGGCGATGGAGCGCCAGGCGGTGGGATTACGCTACAAACCGGCCTTGATGCTCATCGACGATGCCGATACGCCAGCCAAGTGGTACTACAAGTTAAAAGCCGCGCACCTCGCATCGGCGCAAACCGGACAGCCCCTAGACCATCCGCTCAAAGAACGGGTCACGCTTCGCTGGAAGAGTTAACAGCACTTAATCTGCATGATTCATGAGTTCTTCTGCTGCAATCGTGGATATTCGGGCGAGCGGCACGGCCAGAGGCTAGGGGCGATCCGAAGGAGTCTCTTCCCTTTCGCCTCGTGCCCAGGCCCCTTGCCTAGCTTCTATTCGATTTCGCAACGAACCGTCATGAATCATGCGGGATAGCGGCTCATTTCTCACCCATCTCCACTAAGAGGCCCATCGCCTGCCGAATCTGCACGCGCGAACCGAGTAACACCACAATATCGCCCGCCATTAACCGAGTATTCTCCGACGGATTTGCTTGCGTTACTCCAGCATGCGTCCAAGCGATCACAGAGGCGCCGGTGCGTGGACGGAGATCGATCTCAGCCAACGTCTTCCCCTGCGCAGGCGAATCCTCGTCGATGCGGCAGGTTTCGACTGCCGAATCGGCTACGGTTCCGCCACGAAGATGATGCGCCAGTTCCGGCAATTCGCTGCGGCGAAGCAAGGCGTACCCTTCACGGCGAACCTGGTTGGCCTTTTCCGTCACAAAGTCCTGCGGCATTTTATAGGTGCGGAGCACCAAGGCAAAGATCTCGATGGAGGTTTCGAATTCCTCCGGCACCACATCATCCGCGCCGAGTTGGTGCAGCTCCTCCAATTCGCGCAGATAGCGAGTCCGCACGACCACATGGAGTTTGGGGTTGAGCCCCTTGGCCACCTGGACTGCCCGCCTGGTGATAAACGGATCAGAAATGGCGACCACCAACACCTTTGCATCCTCGACCTTCATGTGCCGCAGCACATTCGGATTCGTGCCATCGCCGTAATAGACGGGCACTCCGTGTTTCGCTTCGCGGCTGACGGTATCGCCGTCGAGATCCAACGCGAGATACGGGATCTCCGTCTCACCGAGGACGCGGGCGAGATTCCTTCCGTTCAGCCCATACCCCACAATAATGACGTGATCCTTCACCCGAATCTGCTTCCCTTCGGTCTGGAGAACGTGGGCGGTGGTGCGACTAGGCAACCAATGACGAAGCCGCTGCCACGCTTCCACGCGGCGGGCCAGATGCGGCGACCACTGCATGAGAAAGGGCGTCACGATCATGGAGAGCACGGAAACCGCGAGAAAGATCTGATACGGATCGCCCCGCAAGAAACCGCTCTCCTGCCCTTGCTGCGCCAACAAGAAACTGAACTCTCCGACCTGGGCCAGGGCGATGCCCACCATAATCGCCGAACGGAGAGGGATCTCTGCCAACAGAACCGCTCCGGCCCCGGCGACAAACTTTACCAACAGAACCGTCACGAGGAGTCCGACCACCGGCAATGGATGCGCGAGTAACACTCGCCAGTCCATGAGGATGCCGATCGACACGAAGAAGAGACTGTTGAAACTGTCGCGGAACGGCAGCACTTCGGCCATGGCTTGATGGCTGTACTCCGATTCAGAAATGACCAACCCGGCGATGAACGCCCCCAAGGCCAATGAGAGACCGCCGAGTGAGCTGAGCCACGCGATGCCGAGACAGGACACGATGATCGTCAGCAAGAACAGCTCGCGGCTGCGGCTGCGAACGATATGTCCCAACACCTTAGGGACCAGATACCAGGCGCCTGCAATGACGAGCGCGACAACAAGAATCGACTCCCCCAAGGTGAGCAAAATCGCCAGCCCGCTTCCATCCGATTGGCCGCCAAGAATCGGCGTCAACAACATCATGGGTACGACGGCCAAATCCTGAAAGACGAGAATGCCGATCGTGGCTCGGCCATGGATCGAGTCGCTTTCCCCCCGTTCGGCCAAGGTCTTTAACACGATCGCCGTACTGCTCAAGGAGAAGAGGAATCCCCAGAATACCCCTTGCTGCCAAGACAGTCCGGCAAGCATCGCTCCGAGCCACGCGATCAACAGCACACCGCCGACCTGTATCGGCGCGGCCAGAAACATGAGGCGGCGCATGGAGACCAAATGCACCAACGAGAATTCGATGCCGATGGTAAAAAGCAGCAGCACGATCCCGATCTCCGCCAACGCTTGGACCGTGCCGATGTCCGAGATGAGATTCAATCCAAAGGGTCCGATGAGCGCGCCGGCAACCAAAAATCCTGCGATCGAGGGAAGCCGAAACTGATGGAATACGAAAACAACAGCGATCGACGCTGTGAAGATCACGAGCAGATTTGCAAGCACGCCGTAATCAGTCATGAGAGAAATCAGTCGGTCGTGAGGAGTGTGGGGGCCTGATTCAAAGCGGAGAATACCGCAGGAACGAAGAGGGTAACAAGGCAAAGCTGCTTGTTCAACAGAAGCGCCTCGCGACGACCACTTCATGAGACGAGCGAGCGAGACTCACGTAATCTGTGAGCGGTCTGAAGCCTGAAGTGTTCGGAGCTTCGAAACCCGAACTTTGAACTTCCCGTTGTGCCCGTCACGCCTGTCCCGCCAGTCTCGCCCGTCTCGCTTGAGTCAGACATTGCGATCTCGGCTAATCGGCCAGCTGAGCCATGTTGGCACGTCCCCCGTCGGTAGCAAGACCCCCCTCGAAAGATGAATAGACAGCCTTGGCTCTGGCAGAATAGCTTGTGAGTACCATCGGTGAGTAAACTGAAGAAAGGCGAACGACAATGCAAACCTTGTCTGTCCCACTGTCTCAAGGGAGGTGCTCTATGCAACCCGCCCATGTGCTTGTGATTGCCGCAACGTTACTCACCCTGTCCTCAACGTCGGCATTTGCCGATACGACAATCGCCTCCGATCCGTTCCTGATGCGGGAATGCCCCCAAGCCGATGGGAGCGCCCTCTACACCAACAAGGATGTGACGGGCTGCAAGCTGATGACGCTGAAAGAACTGTCGATCGTGCCCTCGCTGGATAACATGCCGACCTATCGCCCCACCGTGGCTGCGGCTCCTCACTATGATATTCCTCCTTACACCGATCGCAGTCAGACCGGTATGGTCGGCGCGGGACAAACGGTCCCAGATTGGGCGAAGGATTGGCACACCAGCATTGCCTCATCCGGGTCCGTTCAAGCTGAGGTTTGCTCGCTGTATGGAGAATGGATCCACCTGGTTCAGAAAACTCGCGGCGGGTTCTTCTACGGGACAGATCCTTCGTACGGCGGAGATCTTTCCGGAAGAAATCAGCGGGGTCCGAGCTATTCATTCTACGACAACGCGCGATACATCACGCTGTCGAAGCTGTTTGGGCCTGGATTTGTGCCGATCGGCTGTCGGTAACGTTCACTAAGATTGCTGCATTTGTATTGAGATGCGCTTAATAAGCGCGACAGAATGTCCTGGCTCACCCACAAGTCACACCGCACTGAGCTTCGCCGTGCCCCTACTTTAGAGTAATAGTAATTCCTCCTCAGATCCTATACGGCTAAGTACGAAATCCCCCCATTGGGGGAGCTTATTGCCGCTATTGGACCCATTCATTGAGTATTTCGTTGGGATTGACCCGACACACCTTACCCTGGGGACACCGATGTCTTCTTCGCGATGAGGGGGACAAGCCTTGACAAGAAGACCGGAGCGATGACCAAGACAGGGGACGTTCATGTATGAAAGAAAAGATGACGGCAATCCTGCCGAGCACTCTCTTGGTAATGGCATCTTTGGGACGGGAGCGAAGCTGCTGTAAACCGAACCGCCAAGGGTGATTCTGGAAGATATGCAAGACTATTTAACCATCTAGGGAGAAAAACCATGAAACGATTGACGAATATAACGACCGCCATTTGCTTCTTCACCGGCTTAGCTTGGCTGGGCACGGTGGCCCCGTCTCAGGCTGCTACCGTGACCGACACCTTTCAGTTGAAAATGACCGGTAAGGAGTGGTGCCAGGGTAATCCGAAGTTTTTTGAAAATTTCAATATTAAGGGCGCGAATAACTTCACCCTCACCGTCACGCGCGATGTCAATGGTGATAACGATTTCACCGATATTCAGGCCACGATTAACACCAATAGTGAGGACCCTGAGATCGATGCGATTACGCTGAAGGGGCTGGCCTTCCCCAGGAACAAGTCCGGGAGTAAGGCGGAACTTGTCCTGTCAGGTGTGAATCCAGGGAACGACGATCATTTCCTCACGATCAGGGGCCAAGCCAAATTCGATACAGTCGGCAATCTGACCAAAGTGACGGGAACGTTTGTGGATCAGCTTACTGGCACCTACACCACTGATAAAAAGACTGGTGCGCAGAGCGAGCAGGTGGAATGTTTCGACAGCGGCACGTTCGGAACCGGGCAAAAGCTCTAAGCGGCATACGGCCAAAATGCATCCGCTCGTTCTGGCCGCTGCCGGTAAGCGGAATGGTAAGACGACCCTATGCGGAACCTCCTGAGTTCTCACCCGCAATAAAGGATGCGTGTATGAACCGGCCAACAGCGTTCGCCACGCCGATCTTCGCCCTGACCCTCTTCAGCCTGCTGTGGCTCGGCAGCCTCGCCCCAGCTCAGGCGGCCACCGTGATCGACAGGTTTGAGTTCAAAGGGACCACCAAGGAGTGGTGCCAGGGCAATCCGAAGTTTTTTGAAAGTGACAAGGCTAAAGCCACCGACGGCGCCCTCCTCACCTTCACACGAGATGTCAATGCTGGTAGGGATTACACCGATATTTCGGCCACGTTCGGCTTAACTGGCAGTGAACCCGACGTGATTCCGATGAAGGGACGGGCTTTCCCCAGGAACAAGTCCGGAAGCAAGGCGGAATTCGCCCTGTCAGGCGTGAATCCCGGGAACGCCGACCACTTCCTCACGATCCGGGGCCACGCCACGTTCGATACACTCGGCAATCTGACCAAAGTGACCGGAACATTTGAGTATCAGATTACTGACTGGTACCCCATCGATAAGTTTGATACCCCCAGCGCACCGGTGGAATGTTTCGGCAGCGGCACGTTCGCAACGGGCAAGAAGAACACCTCATCTGGCGGCGGCACGCTGACAGTGCAGGATGCACCGGCCAGTGTTGGCGCCACGTTTGTGGCGGATCCACCATTAAATAAATCAGACAAACGTAGTTGGGGTGCAACGGTTCTATGGGGTGAATTGCCTGTGGCAAGTCCATTTCACAATGAGGTGCTGGGAGTAGCTTTCAATACCACCCACCACCTTGTTGCGGTTATATTCGCCGTCAGCACGCTTGCAGGTGCGACACCCCACACGAGTTGGCAATGCATTCTTTCTTGCGCTGGGGTGACAATTGACCGGACTATGGGTATTGCCAGCTTCACGGATACGGTGTTAACGAATTCAACTGATACCAGTCCGCTACCACCGATTAGATTGAATGGCACGTTGACCTTTACGCCATTCTGATCGTCGGACGGGCATCTGGATATTGTCATGGACAAGGCGGCACGCAATCTGGTGTGGTGTTTTGATTCGCTGTCGGGCCAATTCAAACGGTAAGAATTGAAATGATGGATAATCGATTTGCCAGGTGCTCTCACATGTCATGAGACGGCTCAGCTATTCACTCGCACTCATGGCCATTTCCGTTCTCGTCATCTCGTGCGGGAGCCCTGGTCCGCAAGATCAGACGCTGCCTCCCGGCGCACAGGTGACGGTGAATGCCGCGTCACAGCTTGTGACCATGGATGTCAAGAATGCGCCATTAGCGGCTGTCATCGCAGCGATAGGTCAGCATGCCCAAATCACGATCAGCGTTCCGGATGACATCGAATCTGAACACCTCAGTTTATCTTTTCAACACGTTCCACTTGAAGAAGCCTTGAAACGGGTGTTGGCTGGGCAATCGTATACCTTCGCGTATAAACAGAATAAGGGGCGTGAGGTGATTTCTGGCGTTCGCCTGTTCGCCAAGCACGAGCAGATCCCCCCCACCGGCTCTGCTCCATCTGGCAAGTCAGCTATTGCGCAAATAATGGGGAGCCACGGCCTGCCGCCGCCCACATCACGTTCCTGGGGGCGGGGGAAATCAACGATGAACGAGAATAAGATTGCGCCCATCAGTGACGACCTCACGCTCGACGAGCTCAAGCGCTCCTTCTCAGAGACCAAGGATCCTGCCCTCAAGTCGGCGATCCTCAACGCGATGGCAAATCGTGAGCAGGACGGTCCAGTGGCGCCGGCTCTCGCAATGGCCTTGTCGGACAGCGATGAGGAGGTCCGCACAGACGCCCTTAATCATTTGAAGACGACGTCCGAGCCAGTTCCTCTTGGGCCGCTGGCGCAGATGGCTGCAACTGACAACAATCCGGATCTTCGCATGGAAGCGATGTCGCTGATGGCGGATCAGCTCTCTGCGGAAGAGCGCACAAAAGAGGAGTGGAGCGTCGTGCGTGCGTCGTTGGACAGGAGTCTTTCAGACCCAAACCCTGATGTCCGCGAGCAAGCCGAGATGCTGCTGGCTGAACTCTCTCCGTAAGCACAACCGGCCAGCACACAGGCGTGTCATTGAACTCCGATCGCCCGCTTGCTCAGACCCTGTAGAACTCCCGATACCACTGCACGAAACGCGCAATCCCTTCCTCGATCGACGTGGCTGGAGCAAACCCGACGTCTCGTGTCAGGTCTTCGATATCCGCATGGGTCGCCGGCACGTCGCCGGGCTGAATCGGCAGCAGCTTCTTCACCGCTTTCTTTCCTAACGCCTGCTCCAGCACCTCGATAAAGCGCAGCAGTTCGACTGGCTGATGATTACCGATATTGTAGATCCGGGCTGGCGCTGAACTGGTTCCGGGATCCGGTCTGTCACCGGACCAGGCTTGGTTCGGCGTAGCCGGGTGATCGAGGGTTCGGATCACTCCTTCGACGATGTCATCGACATAGGTAAAGTCTCGCCGCATCTTTCCGTGGTTGTAGACCTCGATCGGTTTTCCCTCCAGAATCGCCTTTGTGAAAATGAAGAGGGCCATGTCGGGCCTTCCCCAGGGCCCATAGACCGTAAAAAACCGCAAACCCGTGCAGGGAATCCGATAGAGATGCGCATAACAATGGGCCATGAGTTCATTGGCCTTCTTGCTGGCCGCATAGAGAGAGACCGGATGATCGACGTTGTCGTGAATCGAAAACGGCATCTGGGTATTGCCACCGTAGACGGAACTCGACGAGGCATAGACGAGGTGCTCGACCTTCGCCTGCCGGCAACCTTCCAGAATGTTCAGAAACCCTTCGATATTGCTGTCCGTATAGGCATGCGGGTTCACCAGTGAATAGCGCACACCAGCTTGGGCTGCCAGATGGACCACGCGCCGGATCGGTTGCTTCGCGAACAGCTTCTTCATCCCGGCCCGATTGGCCAGATCGAGCTTCGTGAATGAAAACGACTTGAACGGCTTGAGCTTCGCCAGCCGCGCCTTCTTCAATCGCACATCGTAGTAGTCGTTGAGGTTGTCGAGCCCGATCACCCGCTCGCCTCGCTCCAGCAACCTGGTCGCGGTATGAAAACCGATGAATCCGGCGACACCGGTAACGAGAATCGGATCTTGCTGCTTCTTGCTTACGGTCATGGTCGGTCCTTTCAACTTATCGAGATGGCGCAGTGCGGCTGCCGGCTTTCATAAACGGAGGATCGCCGTGGTCAAGCCGATACAGTGATAGGGGCGTCAGGACTTCACCTGTCGTCAGCGGCTCCACCAACCCGTCGGTCTTGCGACGAAATAGATCCAACGCATGACCGTAATGATACCCGCATCCGTTCTTGGCGAGAAGATCTTTGAGAGTTTCAGGCGATTCCCAGTGGGCCGTCAACAACGCAGTACGGGCAGGATTCCGTTGGCTGAACATGAAGGAGAGATGGTCCGGATACCACTCCGCGCCGCCGGTGGCATAGGACACGAACAGCTTGGCCTGTGCCGCCGCACAGACATCGGCAAGATACGCGTTCGTCAAATAGCCGTTTTCTCCCACGTCGAGCCATTTCCCAGGATGAGACAAGGGTGCGTGGGCCGCATGGCCACGAACTTCGAGCAATTGTTGTTGTGAGGCGAACACCAGCGGGATCGCCCCGTGCTTCTGCACGAGTGACTGGATCACTCCATCTTTGAGGGCGGACCTGCCGCTATTCGTCGGCCCGCTATCCGCATGCACGAGTACGTTATAGCCGCGATCGGCGATGAGATAGCAGTTGCGCGGCATCTCCAGGTCGCAGGGATCTTCGCCGTAGAACGGCACAGAATACACAGCCCCTCCGTCGAACGCCCAACTGTCTCCATGCGCCAATTCGATCACATGTCCAAACCCCAGCTCCCGCAGGAGCGACAGATAATCGTAGGAGAGCGTGCGCCGATTCCTTCGGCTTGGCACGATGATCGGCGTGTCCTTGGGCACGTGCAAGAGTGTGCGAGGGTCCACATGATCGTCATGATCGTGGGTCAAGAAGACGGCCGCCGGTTTGGGCAACAGCGACCCCCAGAGCGACGGAACGGAGGACTCCGCAAACCAAGGGAGCAGCCAGGGATCGAACAAGAGTACCTGGTCCCGTTGCCGATACAGCAACGCGGCATGGCCGAGATGGACCATGTCTTGATCGTGCAGCGTTTCGAACCATCGGGATCTGACGGAGGAGGTGCTCGAGCTGACCAAGCACTCATGCTGGTGAAGGGATTCGATCAAACGTGTGAGCAATCGCTCTCCATCTCGCCCTGAGGTTGCCACCACCGTCTTGATCTCTTCGGTCTGATGAGTGCCGGCCAAGAACCCCAAAACTTTCCCTACCGCCGGCCCCAACTGTCGCTGATCGAACCCGATCGGAATCGCCTGCCGCTTCACGGAATGGAATATCCGTAGCCCGCCGTTGGTGACCGTGGCGGATTTAGTAGGGTCGGTCGGAAACTCCCATTGAAACGTCCCGTCCAACTTCCGCCCACAACGAATGTGCTGCTGCAGATGGGGGTGGGCGCTGATCACCTCCGCATAGGCATCTTCCAATCGCCGTTGACGATCGGGGTCGTCGAGCGGAGCTCGCTTGGAAAAGACATCGCTGATGGCCGTATCGATTGCGCTGGAGAGGAGGCCATGGGCTTCATGGAGGCTTGCGACGACTTCAGGCGCCACCCCTGCAATAAAGGGAAAGGGTCCGGGAGGACCCGCGCTCTCCAATTGAACCCAGGCCCAGGGCGCGAGGCTCAGATAGTGTCCGAGCGGTAAGCTTTTCCAGATTTGGCTCATGGATATGAGTGCTGAGTGCTGAGTGCTGAGACGGGGCAACTAGCGACCATGTGATTCCCGTTCTGCACGGCGACGTTGAACGGCTAATCTGAGACCGCCGAGAACAAGTGAGAACTCCTGTGCAAGGCTCATCAGATCGTTGAACATAATGGCATCAACGTATTTGGCGTCATGCGCGACATACAAGTGAGAGCGAAGCTCCGCGCAGGAGGACTTGGCAATGCTCAAGAACTGGTGAAACTCTGCTTGCCTGGCTCGCTCAAACCCCTCGGCAATATTGGCCATGATTGAGACCGACGAACGTCTGACCTGATCTCGTAATCCGAAGTCTCTCGCAAAGTGCCCATTCCCGGTTACCTCGTACACGTTCTTAGTCAACTCCCGTGCCTGCTGCCATGCAATAAGACCGCCTTACTGCGCTTCGCTCAGCCATCATCGCCTTCCTATATCTCAGCACTCACGTCTCAGCACTGAACTTCAGCCTGCTGATGATGGGTTCGTACAACGCTTGAATGACGATCCCGTCGGGATCGGAAAAGTAAAAAGAATAGCTGCCGTCGCGATGCTGCTTCGGTGGCGTCACGACCCGACCGCCCAACTTCGGAAGAAGCGGTTCGACTTCCCGATACATCTGATCGACGGCTTCAGGACTCTCAAGAATCACGCCGATGTGATCCAACGATTGCCCCTTCAAGGGTTGATACGCGGGAATCTCAGATGGTGGAATCTGGTGTAACGCAAAATTATCCGGCCCGGAGCTGAAGTACACGTTATCAGGATCTGGCTCCCACACGACCTTCATCCCCAGCAACTGCTCATAGAACGTGCGGGAGCGCGCGAGATTCGTGACGCGCAGCGCCACATGGCGCAATCCTCGATGGAGCGGAGCGTTCATTGTCATCCCCGATTGAGTTCGTATAGTAGGGAGGCGCCGTGGCTCCGTCAATTGAAAACCCATGGCAGGATGCTGAAAATGTCCGCCAGTGGAAGAAGACCGTTATTGGGTTTGTTTGGTTTGTCTCGTTTGTTTGGTTGAACCAGATCAACAAAATAAACCAAATAGACCAGTTGAACCAAATCAACCCATTCACCATATGGTACGATGCCCACGCTTCCAATCGTGAAGAAACAGCCCACTTTGGCTTTTTACGTTTTCCTTCGAAAGACCTCATGACTACCGCTGGATTCAATGGCCTCACCGTCGCTGCCTTCGAAAGCCGTATGGCGACCGAGATCGCCCGGCTCATCGAGCGCCATGGGGGAAACCCCCTCGTCACGCCTGCCCTTCGCGAGATTCCGCTCAATGACAATTCCGCAGCACTGAAGTTTGGGGTTCGGCTCACGACCGAGCGGGTCGATCTTCTTATCCTTTTGACCGGCGTCGGCACCACCGCGCTGTTCGACCTCCTCAAGACACGCTACCCCTGGCCGTCGATTGTGGCAGCCCTCAAACAGACGGCTATCGTGGCCCGAGGACCCAAGCCGGTCGCAGCCCTCAAGGCATTCGGTCTCCAACCGACGCTGACGGTGCCCGAACCGAACACTTGGGTCGATCTGATCTCTACTCTGGATGAGTACCGGCCGGTGAAGGAATTGCGCGTTGCCGTGCAGGAGTATGGGGCATCAAATCCCGATCTGCTGGAAGCCTTGAAACAGCGTGGGGCTGAGGTCTTTCAGGTTCCCATCTATCGTTGGGCACTTCCGGAAGATCTGGGACCGCTCAAACAGGCACTCGACGACATCATTGCGAGGAAGGTGTCTGTGCTTCTCATCACCAACGCCGCCCAAGTGGATCATGTGATGCAGGTACTGGAGCAAGATGGAAAGGTGAAGCCCTTTCGTGCGGCACTCAATAAGATAGTCGTCGCGTCCATCGGCCCCACCGCCAGCGAACGATTGCGCCAGCACGACTGGCCAATCGACCTTGAACCGTCTCACCCGAAGATGGGTGTCTTGGTCAAAGAAACTAGCGAGCAGACTCACGCACTGTTGCGCGCTAAAGACTGATTGCTGAACGGCCACTCCGCTGCGTTCCCTTCTCAGCTCTCTTGGGATTCTTGTCCGGCGCAGTCGCATACACACCAGAGGGCGAAACGGGGCTGGCGCAGGGAGGATAATCCTGCTAACGGGCGCTGTTCACTTTCCTCTGGAATGGTTACGACAAAACAAGCACGCCGGCTCCCGAATAGCGTCCGGCTTTCAATTCTTGCAGAGCGCGATTGGCTTCGGCGAGGGGGAACGACAGGGTGTGGGGTTTGATGGGAATCGCAGCCGCCTCACGCAGGAGATCGAGACCGTCTTGCTTCGTATTGGCTGTGACGCTTCGAATGACCCGCTCGCCAAAGACCTCGCGATCGTAATCGAGCGAGGGAATCGGCGTCATGTGAATACCGGCGAGAGCGAGCGTGCCGCCTCGTTCCAATGCGCGCAAGGCCGGCGGGACCAATTCTCCGGCCGGCGCAAAGATAATCGAGCCGTGGAGCTTCTCCGGCGGCAGGTCGGTCGCCCCGCCCACCCAAGCGGCGCCCAAGTCATGTGCGAGACGTCGATGCTCAGGTTTCAATGAGCTGACATAGACCTGACAGCCCCAATGGCGAGCAATCTGAATGGCAATATGGGCAGACGCGCCAAACCCATAGAGACCCAGCCGTTGGCCCGGCTGGATTCCACTCAGACGCAAGGCGCGGTAGCCGATGATCCCGGCACAGAGGAGCGGGGCAGCTTCTTCATCACTGAAGACCGATGGAATCGGGTAGGCAAATGCTGCCGGGACGAGCGCATACTCCGCATACCCGCCATCGACCTGATAGCCGGTAAACCTCGCGCGCTCGCACAAATTCTCGCGTCCGCTCGTGCAAAATTCGCAGATACCGCACGTGCGTTGCAGCCAGGCAATCCCGACTCGCTCGCCGACCGTCCGCTCACCCGCACCGGCGCCGACCAGAGTCACGATCCCGACGGCTTGGTGGCCGGGAATGAGCGGAAGCGCTGGGTCGGCCAACTCGCCTTCGATGACGTGAAGATCCGTCCGGCAAATTCCACAGACAGTGAGGCGAACCAAGACTTCTCCGGAACCTGGCTCTGGTATTGGAAGTTCGCGAAGCTGCAACGGCGAAGTTCCCACATCCGCCGTGCGCGACAA
>JBDSDL010000049.1:0-10615 GCA_039920585.1 Nitrospiraceae bacterium
TGAGCCCGGGAGGAGTTGTCCCCTGAATAATATGCGGTGTGATCGTCAAGATGACTTCGGTGGTGACTCGTTGGGTCTTAAAAGAACTTATGAGATTGCCTATGAAAGGAAGATCGCCGATCCAGGGAATAGTGGTGCGGGTCTTGCGATCCTCTTCTTGGAGCAGCCCTCCCAACACAATGGTTTCACCATCTCTGACATTGAGCATGGTTTCCGCCGAGCGATTGCCAAACTTAAACTGGGTAATGGGGGGACTGGCCTGGAGCGTCACTTGCTCGCCAAGACGAACGACTTCAATCTTCATCTTCAGGGAAAGCTCATTTCCCAGATGAATGGAGGGCTCAACGGTCAATTTAACTCCGGTGTCACGAAATTCGATCGAGGTCACCGTCGAAGTCGTCGGAACTGCCCCTGTTGCCGCTTGACCCGGCAAGACATTCGTGGTGGAAAGCAGGATCGGTTGCTTGTCACCGATGTTAATTTCCGCCTTCTTGTTGTTGACCACTCGGACTTTCGGAGCGGCAAGGGTCTTGGCGTCGGTGATTTGTTTAAAGAAATCCAACTGGATGTTGGTCGGAAGCTTAAAGAGATAGCTGCTTCCGCCAAGGTCGGTGAGTTGGTTGAGCGTGAACTGCTGTCCGAGAGTTCCGGCAATCAATCCCGTAAACCCCGGAGGTACGATAGCGCCTGCGATTTGCTTCGGATAGGTCAGACCATAGGTCTGATCGACCGTGCGGTCGACTTCCAGAACTTCGACATCAAACAGCACTTCGGAATCCAGGCGGTCGTTGGCCAAGATAATCTTTTCAGCCATCTCCAACTTTTCTGGTTGGTCCCTGATGACAATCGTGTTCAATTGTTCGTTGGCATGCATCCGTTTGGAATCCAGCATGCTCTTCAACAACACCAGCATGTCCTTCGCCTTCGCGTTGGACAAATAGAACGTCCGGATCATCAGATCTTGATACTGTTCCTGCTTCTGCTTGGTATTGGGGCTGACAATCATGACGCCAGGGGATACGGTTTGGGCGAACAGGCTATTGCTATTGAGAATGAGATTGAAGGCCTCTTCGAACGGCGTGTCCTGAATGCCAATGGTCACAGGGTCATTTCTGACATCCTTGTCGAAAATGAGATTGATCCCTCCGGCCTTTCCAATCCCTTCCAAGACTTCTTTGAGCCCGGCATTGCGGAACCGAAGTGTCACCGGTTGCTTCCGCCGATCGTCACGGCTCAACGCCTGCTGCTCCTCGGTGAGTCTGGAAATACTGTCGAGGGGCTCCTTGAACGAGGGATCTAGTTCAGCCGCTCTAGCATAGGCCTCCATGGCCTCGTCAGCCCGACCGAGCTGGGCAAGGCGATCAGCCTCTCGATTCTGACCACGCGCATCTTTCACACGAAGCGCTTCAAGCAACCCCGATTGATGCTCGACGCTGGACGGTTCGATGGTGAGTGCCCGTTTAAACTGTTCCGCTGCGAGGTCCGGCTGATGGTCTTTGAGATACGCCCGTCCTCGCTCCTCGTATGACGCCGCAGCTCGTTCTCGAGCTATGGTATATTTGCCCTGGAGTGTGGGGTTGAAGGGATCATCTTTCAGCGCCTGCTTATAGGCGAGACTCGCCTCTTCCCAATTACCCGCTGCGAGCTGTTGATCTCCCCGCTTCATGTCAGGTGAATTGAAGTAGGCGCAGCCTGCAAGTAGAATTAAGGTTGCAAAGAAGGCTCCTATGACGATGATACGATGCCGATTAGAAGTTTTAGCACAGAAAGTATTCATAACCCACAAGGTCAATAGCAAAAAGTCTGAAGTAAGCTAAAACAGAATGGAATTTTGATGCCAGCTGTAGTCTGCCAAAGCTCCCACGGGTTGTGTAGGGAAAAATGCCTTTGTCTATATGTAGGTGGGTACTATAGCCCTTGCCTGGTATTTGATCAAGCCCGCTCGACTGTAGATGAACAACTGCACTCCATTACTGCTGCAGAGGAAAAGCAGAGGTTTGTTTATGTGAAGGACCGCTCCAGCATCCGATATTTTATAAACGCCAGTACTTGAGTGTCTTTGGCAGTTTCGCCGGATCAAGCAGACATTTCACATCAATCACTACACCATCCTGCTGACTGTGGAGAGGCTTGAGTAGCTTCTGCAACCCCATATCCGCATATCCACGATGCGCTACTGCCACAATAATTCCATCGATATCTCTGAGATCGTCCCACTTGGTCAAATGTATTCCGTATTCTTCGACCGCCTCTTCCGATTGCGCGATCGGATCATGCACCAGGACTTGGACGCCATACTCTTGCAATTCGTGAATAATGTCCGGCACCTTGCTATTTCGTAAATCCGGCACGTTCTCTTTAAATGTGAGCCCCAAGACAGCCACTTTGAGATCACTGACCGGCCGAGACAACTCACTGAGCCGCTTCATCGTCTGCTCAGCAATAAACTTTCCCATTCCATTGTTTATGCGCCTGCCAGCGAGAATCACTTGGGGGTGATAGCCCACTGATTCGGCTTTGCTCGTCAGGTAGTAGGGATCGACTCCAATACAATGCCCTCCGACCAATCCAGGGGAAAACTTAAGAAAGTTCCACTTCGTTCCCGCGGCTTCCAGGACTGACTTGGTATCGATCCCGAGACGATGAAAAATGAGCGCCAACTCATTCATCAGCGCGATGTTGAGATCCCGCTGAGTGTTCTCGATCACCTTGGCTGCTTCCGCAACCCTGATGCTGGAAGCCCGATAAATCCCCGCCTTCACGACGAGTTCGTAGGTATTGGCGACAATCTCCAGCGACGCGTCATCTTGGGCTGACACAACCTTGATGATTGTTTCCAGCCTATGCTCCTTATCACCCGGATTGATGCGCTCAGGAGAATACCCGAGTGTAAAGTCCACTCCGCACTTCATCCCTGAGGCCTTTTCGAGAATAGGCTGGCATACTTCTTCAGTAGCTCCAGGGTAGACCGTCGACTCAAAGACCACAATCGAGCCGGGCGACAGATTAGCCCCGATCAGCTCGGATGATTTACGAAGGGCCGTCAAATCCGGCTGAAGGGCTTCATTAATCGGCGTGGGTACGGCCACGATGATAAAATCCGCCGCCTTCAGATCGGTGGGTTCAAATGTGTATTGAACGTCAGTTCCTTTCAAATCCTCCACAGGCACTTCACCTGTCCGGTCAAAGCCCTTCTGTAACTCTGCAATCTTTGCCTTGTTGATATCAAAACCGATCACTCGCTGCTGCTTCCCGAATGCAACGGCAATAGGAAGGCCCACATAGCCAAGTCCAACAACTGCAATTTTCCGTGCATTCTTTTTCTTTTGAGCCATACATCTCCTCCGTAGGTTTTTTCAGAATGCCAGAACCTCCGGCTTCCGTCAATGAATCAAATGAACTCTGTGCAAAAAATCTTTTCATGTTGGTAGAACATGTTCGATCTAAAATCTACTCTTGTCCAAACATGGCATCTTTCCCGTGGCAATGGCTGACGCCTTGCGATTGCGCTTGGGGGACTACCTTGGCTGCTCGGAGCGTTCCGGACCATTCTTGCGCCCGATGAGGTGAGCTTGGTGGCAGTCGTCTGGTCCAGTTTGCTGTTCTGCTGTTTGCTAGTCGTTGAGATAGCGACGGTGTCTCTTTCTTATAGGCGCCTCACCCTGAATACCTGATCCCGATTCAAAGAAACACTGGAGCGAATGCTGGAGGTGGCCGTCATTGAACCTGCGGGCCAATCTAAGAAAGTCGCAAGTGTACTCATAAGCCTTGTCTTGATCTGTCCAGGATGTGCTAGCATCCACCATACCTTTGACAACACTGGGATATCCCCTTTGGCCTAAGGACTCGTCCGGTTGTTTCAATTCATTGCCAACCTTCTTGGATGTCTCATTGTCTTCGATCTCCTTAACCACGTTGGATACTTCCTGCTCAATTTTGTCGACGTATTTTTCAATGTTGTGCTGGCTTGATCAACAACCCCGGCCAGGACAAAGTACGTGACGTTTCAAGTTGTGTTAGGCAGAGGATAAACGAAGTCAGTGCGGCATCTAGTGCCCTGGCAATGCTTGGTACCACCCATTTGCTTGAACCAATGATACCGAGTAGTCGAACAACTGGCTGAGGTTAGCGTCGGTGAGGACAGAGCGTTTCTCTCCATCCTGGGGAATCTTTCCCTGTTTCAAGAGGACGACACGCTCTACTTCCGGAGGAATCTCGTGGATATGGTGCGTCACCAGCAACAGAGTCTTTCCCTTCTGCATATGCGCCCGCACCAGGTCCAGGTAGTGAAACGTCGCCGTCAGATCGAGTCCGCTTGTCGGTTCATCCAACACCAAGGCACTTGGTTCATGCACCAGCGCACGGCCCAGGAGGCAGCGCCGCTGTTCTCCTGTCGACATCTCAGCGAACCTCCTGTCGGTCAAGAAGCCGACACCCAGTTCCTCCATCACGACATGGGCGCGAACGATCTGGGCATAGGTAAAGTCTTGGTGACCATAGATCCCAATACTCGCATAGTAGCCTGACAGCACGACTTTCAGCCCAGTCACATTTTCCATGTAATGATGTTGAAGATCATGTGACACCATGCCTAATCGCTTCCGGACATCCCACACATTCCACAGCTCTTCGCCAAACAACCGAATGTGCGTCGCGTCATTCGGAACCGGATGGACCTCGCCGGCCAGCAATTTCAGGAAGGTCGATTTCCCGGCGCCATTCGGACCGAGGATGGCGACATGTTCACCCTCTTGGAGGGACAATGAGAAGTCGGTGAAGACGCAGGTGTTACCCCGATAGACCGTCGCCCGCTCGATCTCGATTAGGGGGCTGCCCACATTATTCATGACGGTTCGTCGTGAAATCGCGCAGTCACTACGCGTGACAGGTGCGCGGAGCCGTGGGCGGGGCTTGCCACGCCTGGGAGTTTCGAAGGGGGTGAGCCCGCGAGGGAGGGAGGCATACTTGAAACAGTATGTTGACCGACCGAGCGGCGAGCCCGCCTGCCTGGACGCGTACCAACCGCATCCAGGTGCGTCGCCACCACGCTTGCGAGGTCGAGCGCCCTTTGCATGATCTTGGCGCGAAAAAAAGAAAGCCGCAATAGGTTCTGATTTCAGAATCCGCGATTGCAGCAGAAACGTTCATGAATAATGCGGGCTAAGCTTCATCCGGATCGGAATTGATCTTGGCAGGACCAGAAGACTTGGGAGAGCGAGCAGTTTTCTTGGCTGAGGCAGGAATCTTCGGTGTGGGTGTTTTCACATCGGCGTTCTGTGCGCGCTGAAGCAGAGCATGGTCCATGAGCACCAGCGCCATCATGGCTTCGGCAATCGGCGTCGCTCTGATACCGACGCAGGGATCATGGCGGCCGTTAGTTTCGACGGTCACCGGCTTGCCTTGCTTATCAATCGATCGGCGGGCCACACGGATGCTCGACGTGGGCTTAATTCCGATCGTGACGACGATATCCTGGCCGGTTGAAATGCCGCCAAGAATTCCACCGGCATGATTGGTCACAAAGCCATCCGGGGTCAGCTCGTCCCCATGCTCTGACCCGCGCTGCGTCACAGAGCCAAAACCTGATCCAATCTCGACAGCCTTTACGGCATTGATGCTCATCATGGCTGCGGCCAAATCGGAGTCAAGCTTGGCATAGACCGGTGCGCCCCAACCGACGGGAACATGCTCGGCGACCGTCGTGATCCTGGCGCCGACAGAGTCGCCAGTCTTGCGCAGCTCGTCCATAAACGATTCCAGCTTCGCCACCGCGGCTGGATCAGCAACGAAAAACGGATTGCCACCCACGCCGTCCCAACTCTTGAACAGCACTTCATGCGGCCCAAGTTGGCTGAGATATCCACGAATCACAACACCGTACTTCTCCCTGAGCCATTTCTTCGCAATCGCTGCGGCTGCCACTCTGACGGCTGTTTCACGCGCAGATGCGCGCCCACCTCCGCGATGGTCACGAATGCCATATTTCTGCCAATAGGTATAGTCCGCGTGACCGGGCCGGAAGGTATCGATCAAATTACCGTAATCCCTACTGCGGGCATCTTCGTTTCTGATAAGGAGCGCGATGGGCGTGCCAGTGGTCTTGCCTTCAAAGACACCGGAGAGGATCTCGACGGTATCGGATTCCTGCCGTTGCGTGACGTGGCGAGAGGTGCCTGGCTTGCGCCGATCGAGATCGTGCTGGATGTCCTCGGCAGAGAGGACCAGACCGGGCGGACAGCCATCTACGACACAGCCAATCGCAGGTCCGTGACTCTCTCCGAATGACGTGACGGTAAAGATGTGACCGAACGAATTGCCTGGCATGGGGTGGACGACTCCTCCCTACTCGACGAGATCCAGCTTGATGCGCAGTTCCTTTAATTGATCGGCACTGACAGAAGACGGCGCATCGGTCAGCGGACATTGTGCCCGCTGTGTTTTGGGGAACGCAATCACGTCGCGGATCGAATCAGCCGCCCCCAATAACATAATGAGGCGATCGAGCCCGAAGGCAATGCCTCCGTGAGGCGGCGCGCCATAGTCGAGCGCATCGAGCAAGAATCCGAATTTCGCCTGCGCTTGCTCCTTGTTGATGCCAAGCAGATCGAGAATGCGCAGCTGGATATCGCTCCGATGATTGCGGATACTCCCACCGCCGATTTCGCTTCCGTTCAGCACCATATCATAGGCCTTCGCCCGCACTTTGAGCGGCTCCGAGTCCAGGAACGCGACATCCTCGTCCATCGGCGCGGCAAAGGGATTGTGCATAAAAATGTACCGCTTCTCTTCCGGCGAATAATCCAGCAAGGGGAACTCAACGACCCACACGGGCTTCCAGGCAGTGGTATCGATCAACTTCAGCTCTTCCCCCAGCATGAGCCTGATGCGGCCCAACACGTCGTGAACCACGGCGGCCTTGTCGGCGCCGAAGAGAACTAAATCGCCTGGCTTGGCGTCGGGAATGGCTGCCGCGAAGGCCTTGGCATCCAAGAACTTGGCGATCACGGAGTCCAGTTGGCCCTCTGGGGTGATCTTCAGCCAGGCGAGTCCCTTCGCGCCAAAACCCTTGGCCATCTCACCGAGCGCATCGATCCTGCTTCGCGGCGTGGCCGCTCCGCCTTTGACGATCAAGGCCTTTACGATCCCGCCCTTCGTCGCCGCCTCCTTGAATACCTTGAACTCACTCGCCGCAGCAAAGGCAGTGACATCGTGCAGCGGCATGTCGAAACGCAGATCCGGCTTATCCGACCCGTAACGGCCCATAGCCTCGGCATAGGTCATGCGTGGGAAGGGAGTCGGCAGTTGGACACCACCCGCGTCGCGAAACACCGTGACGATCATCTGCTCCATCAAGTTCATGACCTGCTCGCGATCCGCAAAGGATAATTCCGCATCGATCTGTGTGAATTCAGGCTGCCGGTCGTTGCGCAGATCCTCATCGCGGAAGCAGCGCGCGATCTGATAGTAGCGATCCACCCCGCTGACCATGAGCACCTGCTTGAAAAGCTGTGGCGACTGCGGCAGCGCGTAGAATTGACCGGGGTTCACTCGGCTGGGCACCAAATAGTCCCGCGCGCCTTCCGGCGTGCTCTTGGTCAAAATCGGCGTTTCCACTTCGAGAAAGCGTTCTGCATTCAGAAATCCACGGACGGCCTGCATGATGTCATGCCGGATCGTTAACAGCCGCTGCATCTTTGGGCGACGAAGATCCAGGTAGCGATATTTCAGCCGGACCGACTCCGTCACTTCGGCATCGTCTTCGATCACGAAGGGCGGTGTCTTCGACTCGTTCAGAATCTCGACGGCATCTACAAAGATTTCGATCTCGCCCGTGGGCAGATTGGGATTCTTCGACTCGTCGGGACGCGCCATCACTTGCCCTGTCACCGACACGACACACTCGCTCCGC
This sequence comes from Nitrospiraceae bacterium, assembly GCA_039920585.1. Lineage (GTDB taxonomy): Bacteria > Nitrospirota > Nitrospiria > Nitrospirales > Nitrospiraceae > Palsa-1315. The sequence goes on from JBDSDL010000049.1 coordinate 7,910, forward strand.
AAGGAATGGGAGGCCTGGTGCACCGCTGCATTGCGCTCGGCGTTAAACACCACCTGCGTGATTCCGGTTCGATCCCGTAGATCGATGAACATGACCGTTCCGTGGTCACGCCGCTTCTGGACCCAACCGTTTAAAACGACGGTCTGCCCCACGGCTGCTTTCGTGAGTTCCCCACATCGATGAGTTCTGACCTTCATACCACCTTCGCTTTCTTGGAACGAGCCCATCCGACCCGACTGACTGGCCTCTTTGGCCTTAGCCGTGGAGCCTGCTGTGCTGAATCCTCTGCTGAGGCCACCTTCTGTTCTGCAAGCTCGCGCAACGCGTTCGCTTCACGGTCGGTCAAATATCTGAACTCACCTGGCTCTAGATCGCCCAGCAACAAAGGACCCATCTTAATTCTGGTCAACTTCAAAACCGGGTGCCCCACCGCCTCCATCATCCGCTTCACTTGATGCTGACGCCCTTCTCGAATTGTAATCTCCAGCCAAGAGTTCAGTCTGGCCTTCTTCACCTTCTTCACGACAGCCGGACTGGTCATGCCATCATCCAGTTGCACGCCCTGTTCCAACTGCCGGATATGGTCATCCGTCACCACCTGCTTCACCTTGATGAGATAGGTCTTCGGCACATGGTAGCGAGGATGGAGCAAGGTCTGAGCCAAATCGCCATGATTGGTCAGAAGCATCAACCCTTCGCTGTCGAAGTCCAATCGACCGACGGGAAACACTCGTACCGATATCCCACGGAGAAAGTCCTTCACCGTCGGCCTGCCGCCTGGATCGTTCAATGTCGACATCACGTTCTTCGGCTTATTCAGCAGCAGATAGACGTAGGGCTGGGTGGAACTGATGTGCTTGCCGTCCACCTTGATGTGGACGTGGTCCGGATCGACCTTGGTGCCAAGTTCCGTCACCACCTTGCCGTTGACTGTTACGCGCCCAGCCGCGATCCACTCCTCGGCTTTTCGCCGCGAAGTCAATCCGGTTCCGGCAATGACTTTTTGTAGCCTAACTTCCATACTTCTCCGTTACACGCTTCCCCAGGGAGTGGCTTGGACTGGTCCTGTTGCGCGCATCAAACGAGCACCGTTTCATCGTGCGCGTTCTGCGAGCACGGGACCAGCCAAGCCGCTCCCCTCTACTCCCACTCAATTGTGGCCGGCGGCTTGGAGCTGATGTCGTAGACCACCCGATTGACGCCCTTCACTTCGTTGATGATCCGGTTCGACATCTTGCCCAGCACGTCATTCGGAATCTTGGCCCAATCGGCCGTCATGCCGTCCAAGCTTGTGACCGCGCGAAGCGCAATGACATGCTCATAGGTCCGCTGATCGCCCATGACACCCACGGTCCTGATCGGCAACAGCACCGCAAGCGATTGCCAAATCTCCCGATACAATCCAGCGGCGCGAATCTCCTGATCGAGAATGGACTCGGCCGCTCGCAAGATAACCAGTCGCTCCTTGTTGACGGCTCCCAGCACCCGAATGGCAAGGCCAGGCCCTGGGAAGGGCTGTCGCCAGACGATCTCATCCGGCAGACCCAATTCCTTACCCAGCACACGGACTTCATCCTTAAATAGCTCGCGCAAGGGCTCGATCAATTTCAACTTCATGCGAGCCGGCAACCCGCCCACATTGTGATGTGTCTTGATTGTCGCCGACGGGCCCTTAAAGCTCACACTCTCAATCACATCGGGGTAGAGCGTGCCCTGGACTAAAAACGTTGCGCCCCCCGATTTCTTTTTAGCCTCACCCTCGAATTGTTCAATAAACTGCTTCCCGATAATTTTCCTTTTACGCTCAGGATCGATCACCCCTTTGAGCTTGACAAGAAACGAATCAGACGCATCGAGGATTCGCAAGTTCAGATGGAGCTGTTGGGCAAACGTCTGCTTGACTTGTTCCTTCTCTCCAGCCCGAAGCAGCCCGTTATCGACGAAGATACAGGTCAGCTGGTCACCGATGGCCCGATGGGTGAGGGCCGCCGCCACGGACGAGTCCACCCCGCCGCTCAAGGCGCAAATCACTCGCTCCTTGCCGACTTGTTCGCGAATCTGATGCACCGCTGTATCCACATAGGACTGCATCGTCCAAGTCGGCTTGCACTCGCAGATGTCGTACACGAAATTCCGAAGGATCTGGGTTCCCTCCGGCGTATGCACGACTTCCGGATGAAACTGAAGACAATAGATCCGGCGCTTGTGATCGTCGCGCTTCATGGCCGCGATCGGCGAATTCGCTGTATGCGCGATGGATCGGAAACCCGGCGGCATCCGTTCGATACGGTCTCCGTGCGACATCCAGACGACGGTCGATCCGCCCTCGCCGATGCCCTTGAAGAGATTGCTACGGTCGTCGATCGTAAGATCGGCCCGGCCGTACTCCCGATGCTTGGACTTAGCCACTTCCCCGCCAGAAAGATGGGTCACGAGCTGCATCCCATAACAAATACCGAGGATGGGAATGCCTAGATCGAAGAGTTCCTTCGGCACCGCCGGCGCCTTCTTCTCATACACGCTGGAAGGGCCGCCAGACAGCACGATACCTTGCGGACGATAGGCAAGAATGGTCGCCGAGGGAACGGTGCAGGGCAGAATTTGCGAGTAGACGTGCGCTTCGCGAATGCGACGTGCAATCAGTTGCGTGTATTGCGACCCAAAATCGAGGACCAGGATTCTATTGTGCCAGAGTTCCATGGAATT
>JBDSDL010000050.1:0-9993 GCA_039920585.1 Nitrospiraceae bacterium
ATAGCGGCAGGTCTCCTCCGCCGTCATCAGCTCGCTCTTGGGCTCTTTGGCCATTGAAAAACCTGGTTCGATAGAGATCCATATGCCTCACGAGGCCTCGGACACTGTTGTCAGGGTAGGCAAACTCTAACGATCTGTCAAGTGAAAATACATGACAGTGCCTGTCACAGCCTGTCAGTGCCATCCGATTCTAGAGAGCCGGTCTCATCTGACTCCATCGCCTCTGAGAGATCGTCGCCGAGATCCTCGCCCATCTCCGTACCCATTTTTTTCATGAATCGAGCCATGCTCTTCTGTGGGTCGTTTTCATCGAGCCCGGCAAGATTGCTGGGATCCGCCAAGGCTTCAAGGCGAGCCTCTTCAGATTTCGGCGAGGCAAATCGAGACAAGATTCGTTCAACCCGTGCGCATGCGCAATGGGAGCAGGCTGCGTGCGCTTGATTGGCCAGACTCAATACAAGGACTGTGCTGCGCTTCTTACAGTCGAGGCAGCGGTATTCGTATAACGGCATCGATCATATTCCCATGGTTGTCAGGGGTTGTTGGGCCTGTTCGGCAAAGAAGCGATCCGGCACTAGGGCTGTATCGACCGTCCTGGCCAGCGTCAGGGCAAAGACGGGTCCGGCGCCGGATTTTCTCAGGGTCTTCGCGCATTCGTTCAGCGTCGTACCAGTGGTGAAGACATCGTCTACGAGGAGGATGCGTTTCTCCACGAGGTCCTGTGGTCTACGGATTTCAAACGCTTTCCGTAGATTTCGCAACCGTGCCTGCCGCGTTAATGTGGTTTGGGGATCAGTGGCGGCGATCCTGACGAGGTGTGTGGCTGAAACTGGGCGGGCTAGGTGATGGCTGAGCTGATCGGCCAACAGCAATGATTGGTTAAATTCACGCGCTCGTAAACGGGCCGGGTGTAAAGGCACAGGAATAATTACATCGACATCGATCCTACTTGGCAGGGCGCTGATCATCAGCCGCGCGAGTGGCTTGGCCAATGTATGTTTGCCTCGATATTTGAATGAGCAGATGGCTTCCCGCAGTGGCGGAAGATAAGGGAAGAGGGTCCAGGCTCGTTCAAAGTCCGGCGGTCGTTCCATACAGTCTTGACATTGATGGTTTGGTGCATAGGCCGTGGCCGCCAGAGAGACAAACGGCTGATCGCAGCGGGCACACACTGGCTGCTGGAGCGGGCGGATGGTGTGCCAGCACGCGGTACAGAAGAAGGGCACCGGGTCAGTGCTGAGTGACTGGCCACAGGCGATACATTCGACCGGCAAGACAAACCGGAGGGCCTGACGGCACCATCCGACGAGTCGATCCTGTGTGTCTGCACGTAACATCGCAGGGGAAACGCTCCAACTAATAAGTCTCTTCGCTTCTTCTAGGGGAATGTGCCGTGCCTGTCAAGGTTGTTGCTCTGTAAATGGTTGTGATATACGAAGGCAGCAGGATGAGTCGCGAGCGACGCGCGAAAATGGATGGTTTGTCTTGTCTGTCTGGTTCAACTAGATTAACCAGACGAACAAAACAAACCAGATGAACCCGCTTCGCCCGGTTATTTTACGGGTCTGGCTACGGATGGAGAAGCAGATTACGATGGTGACATTCGACCAAGTGTCGAAAATTTATGAGCGGGGTGGAGATCGCATCACCGGGCTCGATCAGGTCTCTGTTGAAGTGGCGAAGGGAGACTTCTGCGCGTTCATCGGTCCCAGCGGATGCGGGAAGAGTACGTTGCTCAATCTGGTTGGCGGACTGGATGTGCCGACCTCGGGGGATATCCTCCTCGGAGGGCGATCAACCAGTCGATTCACGAGCGATGATTGGACAAGGATCAGGCGGGAAACAGTCGGGATTGTCTTCCAATCATTTCATTTAATTCCCGGGTTGACAGCAGCGGAGAATATTGCGTTTCCTTTGTTGCTGCGCGGAGAGCGAGGGACAGCGGTCCAAGCCCGCGTCGAAGAGGTGCTCGAGTTGGTCTCGATGACGGCACGACGACATCATCGTCCCAGTGAGCTCTCGGGCGGGGAGCAACAGCGTGTAGCGATTGCGCGAGCGATCGTGCATCAGCCCCAGATCATTCTCGCCGACGAGCCGACCGGCAATTTGGATTCCCAGCATGGGGCCGAGATCATCGTTCTCCTTCGGTCGCTTGTTCAGCGATTTTGTCAAACCGTGCTGTTGGTCACCCACAGCACCGAGGCCGCTGCGGCGGCCGATTATATTTGGGCCATGAAGGATGGGCGGCTCATGACGAGAACACAGCGCGAGCCGACCACGGTGGTCGCGTGATGGATTTGTCGACCTCGATTGCCGGTGTACGATTTCCCAGCTGTTTCATGAATGCCTCGGGAGCGCTCTGTGTCACGCGTGACGAACTGCTGGCCCTTGGCCAATCCCGTGCCGGGGCCATCGTCACCAAGTCGATGACGGTTGAGCCTCGCGAGGGCAATCCGACACCCAGGTACATTGGATTTCCCGGCGGGTCCATCAATTCCATGGGGCTGCCCAATCTCGGGTACAAGGCGTACGCCGCGCTTATTCCTGAATTGAAGAGACTCGGAAAGCCGGTCATTGCCAGCGTGGCGGGTCTCTGTGAAGACGATTTCCCGGCGATTGCAGCCACGATCAATGCGGCGAAGCCCGACTTGATTGAAGTCAATCTTTCTTGTCCTAATATTCCAGGCAAACCTCAGATCGGCTATGATGCTGAAGCCTCCGAGCGACTGCTGAGGCGGGTTCGTAAGGTGATCACGGTTCCGATGGGGATCAAGCTGCCTCCCTATTTCGATCCTGCCCATCATCAGGCGATGGGAGAGGTGATTGGCCGTTGTGGGGTCGATTTTCTCAACCTGATTAACTCGGTCGGAAACGGGCTCGTCGTCGATCCTGAGCGCGAGGCGGTCGTCATCAAGCCCAAGGGCGGGTTCGGCGGACTGGGTGGTGCGATCATCAAGCCGGTTGCGCTAGCCAACGTGCGGGCTTTTTGGAAAATCTTCGAAGGGCGCATGTCGATTATCGGGACCGGCGGCGTAGTCAACGGCGTGGATGCCTTTGAACATATGCTGTGTGGCGCCTCGGCTGTGCAGATCGGGACGGTGTTGGTGGAGGAGGGACTCGACGTGTTTGGCCGATTGGAAACTGAACTGGCGGCCCAACTCAGCAAGAAGGGGTATGCGAGGTTGGAGGACTGCCGGGGGAAACTAAAGGAATTATAGGGTTACTTGGCCCCGAACGTTTTGGCAAGGAGACCCAACTGCAGAGATCGTCGCAGTAGTTGTGCCACGTTTCTCACACTCAACCGTCGCATCAAGTTGAACCGGTGCACTTCGACCGTGCGGACGCTGATCTCCAGCACCTCTGCAATCTCACGGTTCGTGTGTCCAATCGACACCAGGCGAAGGATGTCACGCTGCCGAGGTGTGAGGAGTTCGGTGTCGATCTCCTCCTGTAGCGGCTGGACTTTTCGATTCAAAGCTGTTCGTGCGCTCATCAATGACCTCTCATTCTTGACTCACGCGAGTCTAGCAAAGGTCTGTCTGACTGTAAACGAATCGGCCAATTTGTGCAGAACTCCGTCACGGGTCCAAATGATTCGTTTCGTCCTTGCTCCCTCATCCATGATGCGTCGATTTGCTAATACCGCTCTCTTGTCCTAGATGACTATACCATTTGGGCTTCATCGTGCTCTGATCCGCGCCCATGCGTTCCAGCGGCCATTTCGCACCCTGCTCAGCATCGCTGGAGTGGCTCTGGGGGTGCTGGCCTCCGTGGCCATCGGGACGGCAAATATTCAAGTCATGCGCTCCTTCGAGCAAGCGGTCACGACGATAGCCGGTCCTGCCACATTGGAAATTGCCGGCCATGATCTCGGAGTGGATGAATCCACGATTACGGCTGTCCGTATGGTCGAGGGGGTGGTGAGCGCCGTTCCGGTCATTGAAGAGTCGGTCGTATTTGCCCAGGGGGAGTTGCGTGGCCAGACGCTTGAGGTATTGGGACTGGATCTACTCGCGGAGGCCGGGGCGCGTGGCGTTCAGATATCGCAGGCCGATTCCGACGTGGCGCTGGAGGCGCTGCTTGCTCCGGACGCTCTGTACCTTGGCCGTCAGGTTGCTGCCGACTGGAATCTGGGAGTCGGTAGTGTCATCGAGGTGACGACGGGGGGGCGTGTCGTACGGCTGCGAGTCGCAGGGCTCATTCATCACGAGGCGGCAGGCACGTCCCTCTGGGATCGGCTCGCCGTCATGGATATCGCTGCGGCGCAGCTGTTGTTTCAGTCGATCGGGCGGTTGGATCGGATCGAGTTGGTGACAACACCTAACCGACCGCTCGACGACATCATCGCCTCCCTGCGCGCGGTTCTTCCTCCCCATCTTATTGTGCAACGGCCGGCCCAACGGACGAAACAGGTCGAGAATATGGTCTGGGCCTTCCAGCTCAATCTATCGGTCATGAGCTGGGTTGGGCTGCTCGTCGGGGTGTTTTTGATCTACAACACGATCGCCTTTGTTGTGGCGCAACGGAGGCGCGAGATTGGCATCTACCGTGCGCTCGGCATGACAGAGCGGAGGGTCGCAGGCTTATTTCTCGTGGAGGCAGGACTGCTCGGTCTTCTAGGCGGGCTCTTGGGCGGTCTTGGCGGGGTGTGGCTGTCTAGGGGTTTGGTGTCGCTCGTCAGCCGAACGGTCTCAGACCTCTATGCGCCGGTCACGTCAGGCGGGCTGATCCTGTCGATGGACATGCTGACCCTCACGGCAGTGGTGAAAGGGGTTCTGCTCGGGATAGTGGTCTCGATGGTAGGAGCGTTGGGTCCTAGCGTGGAAGCAGGAAGGACTGTGACCGTTCGCGCCTTGGCGCCGGGCGGCTATGAGTCGACGCAGCAGCTGAGGGCGGGCTTGTGGGGGTGGATCAGCCTTGTTTTGTTGGTGTTGGCAGGCCTCTGCTCGCTGATGGGACCAGTTGGAGACTTGCCGCTCTTTGGCTATTTCGCGACGATCTGTCTCTTGGGGGCGCTTTCCTGTTTTGCGCCGATCTGTATCAAGGCGTTGGGCTGGCGGCATCTTCGCCGGGAAAGCAAGACGATGATGTTAGGGGGAAGCTTCCGGCTCATCGCGGCAGACCAGGCGGCGCGTCATCCTGGTCGGAATGCGGTGACGGTGTCGGCGTTGATGGTGGGATTGTCGATCATGATCGGTGTCGTCGTCATGGTTCGCAGTTTTCGTGACACGGTCGAGTTCTGGGTGGACGAAACCGTGATGGCCGATCTCATCGTGGCGCCGCAATCCTGGCTCCAGGGGAAGCAGGCAGGCCAGGCCTCGCGTGCCTTGCCGGGAACTTGGCGTTCGACTCTGTCGGCAATCGACGGCATTGAAGCGGTCGATACCTATCGTGATGTGTATGTCGACGTCGCGGGTCAGCCGGTGGCGTTGGTCTCACGAGATCTTCGGCTCCATGCGCAGCGCAGCCGGTATCTGATGGTTCAGGGAGATTCGAGTGCGGCCCTGCGGCGAGCCGCCGAGAACGGAGGCGCCCTTCTATCGGAAGTGTTGGCAAGTCGGCTAGGACTTCGCGAGGGGGACAAGGTCTCGATCACGACGCCGGCGGGACCCGCTGCCGTGCCCGTCGAGGGGATTTTTTACGATTACGCGACTGACGGCGGGAAGATGGTGATGGATCGAACATGGTATCAGCAACAATGGCACGACGACCGAGTGACGGTGTTTTCCGTCTACCTGGCTGCCGGGGCCGATGCAGAGCGAGTCAGGCAGTCGATTGTGACACACGTCGCCGGAATGGATGGAATGACGCTTCCACCGTTGGTAATCCGGAACCGCGAGTTGCGGCAGGAGATCCTTGAAATCTTTGACCGCTCCTTTGTCTTGACCTATGTTCTTGAAGCTATTGCCGTCCTGGTGGCCGTGCTCGGCATCGTAAACACCTTGGTGACAGCCGTGTTGGAGCGGCGACGTGAGTTTGCTACGTTGCGAGCGATCGGCGCCAGCACGAGGCAAGTGGAGCGATTAGTGTTGTGGGAAGCGGCGTATCTTGGATTGATCGGGGCTGCGTTGGGTGTTGCGGGAGGTTTGCTGCTCGCCCTGCTGCTCATCCACGTGATCAATAAACAATCATTTGGCTGGACGATCCAGATGACGGTTCCGGGTGGAGTCATTCTGCAAGCCGTAGGACTCGCACTCATAGCAGCACTGGTGGCTGGCTACTGGCCAGCACGCTGGGCCGCAAGACAACCGGTCATGGACGGATTGCGGGAGGAGTAAGGGAGCGGGTACACACGCTCAGCCGATGATATGTCTAGCCCGCATTATTCATGAAGGTTCGTCGCGAAAGCGTGCAGACGCGAAGCGAGACGGGCACTCGGAGGCGTAAAGCCCTGAGGCATACTCGTGCAGTATGTCGAAGGGCTGCACGGCGAGACTGCCCGTCACAGCCGCGTATCCGCGCTTGCAGTAGAACCTTCATGAATAATGCAGGCTAAGCTGCCATGTGCGTACGATTGGCAAAAGCGAGCGGCACATCCTTGCGATCGGACGGCGCCACTATCAACAACGGTCGCGCTCCGTATCCGACCTCCTGCGCCACCCAGAGCGTAGGGATTTGCTCAATAGCGATATTGTATAGGTTGACCGAGTCGTTATAGAACTCGCGCCGATCGGCAATGGTGTTTTCCAGCGCCGATATGCGCTGCTGAATGGCTAAGAATTCTTGATTGGTTTTCAGGTCTGGATACTGTTCGGCCACGGCAAAGAGTTTTCCTAAGGCGCCGACGATTTGATTTTCCGCCTGTGCCTTGTCGTCGATATTCAGGCCTGAGCTATAGGCAGTGCGGGCCTTGGTCACGGATTCTAGTGTCTCCCGCTCGTGCGTCATGTAGCTGTTACAGACTTCGACAAGCTTGGGAAGTTCATCATGCCGCTGTTTCAGGATGACGTCGATATTTGACCAGGCCTTGTCGATGTTATTGGCAAGTCGGACCAACATGTTGTAGGCGCCGACCACATAGGCGACGAGTACAGTCAGCCCGATCACGAGCAGGCTTCCAATCAGCAAGGTGTTATTCATGGGCGTTCTCCTTCGGGTATGACTGTTAGGATACGGTTGTCAGATAGTATTTGAAGATGACGATCAAACAGGTTGCAGCCAGTGCCAGGCCTCCTGCCCCATAGGCCAACACCTGCCACCGCAATCGGGACAATAAGTCCTTTTCGCTTCGATCCGAGATGATGAACTCATGGTCTCGGCCGCTCCCAATATAGAGACGAGCGGAGTTCTCGACGAGTTCTGTTGCACCGAGGTGTTCATGGGCCGTTCCGAGAACGTAGACCTGCTCTTCCGGCTGGAGGAACGTTTCTCGACACCGTAATGTCTTGCTCCCTAGCCAGCGCTCAGTGGAAATCCCCAGCCGATTCAATCCGGCGATTGTCGCAGGGGGCAACTCTCCCAGCCAATCGTTTCGATAAGTACGCTCGTCCGGTAAGATCAGTTCGGCGCCGAGGGGCATGACGAGCACTTGTCCGGTTGTATCGCTGACAAAGAAGGGCTGCTCAGAAGTACCGTTCGCAATGGTCTCCCACCGTGCATGCTTTCCGGAGCCGATGTGCTCCTCCACGGCATAGGAAAAGAACACACAGGGAAGGCCGCTGAAAGGCGAGGAGAGAAGGTGTTCCTCTGGCTGTGCTTGTCCACTGATCTCGACCAACCCTAGGGCCAGTGAACGAATCGTCGAGGTTGGAATACTTTCGATCAAGCGCTTCCGCTGGTGAACCATCCATCCGTACACGAAGAGCCCGAGTCCTCCTATGGTACCAGCGGCCAAGTATAAGAAGAGTTGATCCGGTGGCCGGCTCCACTGAGTGGTTCCCATGGTTTTACTGACCCCGGAGACGAAGACGATCCCTCCGATCACGAGGGCGAGCCCGAAAAACAAGACCCAGAACCATAGGCTCTGTGGGTTAGAACGTGTCTTCTTGAGTCTGGGTTGATCGCGAAACGTGTCGTTGAGCGCACGATGTCTCGCCGCAGCGTGTGTATACAGCGCAGCTTCATGGATCTGGATCGGAATCGCCGCGCCTCGGTAGGTCTCATTCAGACGAGTGAGGATTCCCTGAGGCAGCCACCACCCGCGACAGGAATCGCAGCTGAGGAAAGACGTGTGAGATACTGTCTCAGACTCCATATGATTCCCGCATCGAGGACAGAGTGTCTCTGTCCTGACCGCGATGCCTCCGGTATCACCAATCGCCCGTTTCAGTGAGGTATAATCCTCCACGAAAAAATTCACCTCTCCCACATCGAGCCAGAGTCCGTGTCCGGAGGAACAGACATCGAGTCCCGGGCCATGGTTTGTCGGAACCTGAATAAGGTCCTCCTGACAATCGAGGCATTTCATGGTGACCATCGTGTTCAAACTGTAGCAAGAATCAGGCAGGTGTCAACGCGAATGCGCTTATAACCGCTTGAAAGACAGAGGTTTAAGCAGGATCAGCAGCGAGCAATCATGAGGCAGAACGAATGAGGAGAGCGGCCTGGTCGATCCTCTGTGCTCACGGTACCCCCAACGATGAAATGGTGGTCGTTCGACGCGCGCAATTTATCCTATCGTCACCGGCATGAGCGTCATCGTGTCGTTGCCGAAGATGTCGATGACTTTCACTGCGATGATGTAGCGGCCTGGCTTGTCGTAGGTGTGCGTGGCAGTTTTGAGTTCAAGGTCGCGATTCTGGCGGGTGCGGAAACTCTGCCATTCGTTTTCGAAGATGAAGGCGCCGGTCCAGCGTTCTTCGAAGTCGTCGGTCGGCAGCTCCAGTTCACGTTGCGACGGTTCTTGTCCAGGGAGAAAGCCCTGTACGCCGCCGAGGCCCGTTCCGCGGGGGACCTTGATGATTTCCCTCCGGCTTTCGTAATTGAAGTCCACGGCCTAGTAGTCCACCCAATCGGTCCATTTTTTCGTCAACACATCGCGGGTCACGACGCCCTGCTTGTCCTTGCTGATTTTGATCAGCTTGCCCGCCTCGCAGACCACCTCGCTCTTGCCTTCCTTCAACTCGGCCGTAATCGATTCAGAAATGCCTTGAGAGTAGTAGACGGAAAAATCCGTCAGCTCGACTGCCAGCGTCAACTTGTCTTTCTTGTCGAAACGCGGCGTCACTTCGATGTAGGCCACGTCGTGAAAACGTACCTGGCCCTTCTCCACGGCGCGTTTGTCGAAGACTTCCGGGGGAATGGTCTTAGGCGCGAGGTCAAGGCCTTTCTGCTTCGCCTCATCCAGCACGGCGGGAAAGAGGCCCATCTCGAACTCGAAGGCCAGCACGTCCACGCGCGAGGCGCCGCACTTGCGGCATTCCGTGATGACTTCCTCAATAAAGAGCCGGCCGACCGGCAGGTTGATCGGGCCGACCACAACCAATCGCCCGCTCTGCTTGCCGTGGAAGAATCCGGTGTCCGGCAACGGCTCTGCGCGATAGGCTTTCAGGATTAACTCGCGGAATTCCGCTTCCTTCTTCGCCAGCGCCTGTTCTTTCTGTTTTCCGGTAAGCCGCCCTGCCACATTCAGATAGGCCTGGCGCTCGTAGCGGCCCAGGTTGAGCACCTCGAAGGCGCGGAAGGGTTTGCCGGAAGCTTTCAACTCGCGCTGCACTTGAATCAGCCGCTTGCGCGTCGTGTGAATGCCGAACTTTCCGAGGTCCGTAGCGATCCATTTGCGGCCCAGCTTTTCCGCCACGGCGGCAGTCGTGCCGCTACCGCAGAAAAAGTCTGCCACCAAATCGCCTTGGTTGCTGGAGGCTTTCACGATGGTTTCCAGCAAAGCCTCCGGCTTCTGTGTGTTGTAGCCGACTCGTTCGGGAGATAAAGGGGCTGGCATAGCTAAAGCGACCTGAGAGGGGTAGCTTTAGCGAATGATTTATGAGCGGCGGAGCCGGTTGAGCGGGAAACAGCAGGGGCGACTGATTGATCTGTTTGTCGCGGGAGCGACCG
>JBDSDL010000051.1:0-23258 GCA_039920585.1 Nitrospiraceae bacterium
AAGGTGGCGTGGAATCGGCTGGATTCGACCTCAATTTTTCGATAGCGCGAGTCTGACGGGACGTTGGTGAGGGAGATCGAGCCGTCGCGCCCGACAAACTGATAAATTTCTGCCGTGGTTGTTGGCAGTGAGAAGGTCAGCGAGCCGATTCCCGCTATGACCGTTGAGGTTAGCCCAATGGCCGCGTGCCGCCGGAGGGATGTCATTATTTGAGAAAAGGTGTTGTGCATGGTTGCAACGATACCAGTCTGCCACTGGGTGTCAACAAAATGCAGGTCTTGTGCCCGGATGCCAGTCAAAATTAGCTCAGAAAAACAATGAGGTCTGTGGGGAAGTGGATGGCTAGAGTTCGAGGAAACGCATTCGGTTGGCAATAAATAGTCTGTGGAGTTCCTGGGTGAGAAGTCCCGGTGTCCCATTCCCTACTGGATGTCCGTCTACCATGGTGACCGGCATCATTTCCATACTCGTGTTGGTGAGAAAACACTCGTCTGCTTTATGAATCGCCTCGATTCCGAAATGTCCTTCATCAACCTGGATCCGTGCTTCTTGCGCGAGGCTGAGCACGATGTCGCGTGTGATTCCGTCCAGCAGGCCGCATGCAAGTGCTGGGGTGCAGAGTCGGCCGGCCTGGAAGAAAAAGAGATTGCTGACGGTGCATTCCGTCAAATGCGATTCCCAATTGAGCAGGATGCTGTCGAAGGCACTGGCAGCAATCGCTTCCCGTTTGGCCAGGATATTGTTCAAAAAGTTGGTAGCCTTGATCTGGGGTGAGAGGGCGCTGGGCAGATTCCTTCTTGTTCGGGCGACGATCAGGTTCACGCCGGTACGATATTGTTCAGGTGTGGGAGGCTGAAGCGGTTTGGTCATGATCACCACGGTGGGGGTTGGGCACAGGGCCGGATCAAGACCGATGTCGCCGGCCCCCCGGGAGATGGTGATGCGAAGGTATGCGTCGGTGCGTTCGTGTCCGACGTCATTCCGTGTCATTGCTTCGTGGAGAAGTGCCGGCCATCTGCGCTCAGGGATGGGGATAGTCAGGCCGATCGCGTCTGCAGACCGGCGAAGCCTGGCAAGATGTTGGTCTCGCATGAAGATTCGGCTCCCGTAAGAGCGAATCGTTTCATAGACACCATCGCCGTAGAGAAAACCATGATCAAAGACGGAGACGACGGCCTCTTCTTCTTTCACAAATCGATCATTGAGATAAATCCACATTGTTACGTTTGTCGCAATGCGCTAAAAAATGCTTGGGCCTTCTGAATCGTCTCCTCGTATTCCTTGGCCTGATCGGAGTCGGCGACAATTCCGGCGCCGACCTGCAAGTATCCCTTTCCTGCACACCATACCAACGTTCGAATCACGATATTGAGATCGAGGTTGCCGTTCCAGCCGATGTACCCAAACGATCCGGTATAGGGGCCACGGCGTACCGGTTCCAGTTCCTCGATAATCTCCATACAGCGGATTTTCGGTACGCCTGTGATGGTGCCGCCTGGGAACAGCGCTCGAATCAGATCGAAGGGCGTGGCATCCGGATTCAAGAGGCCGCTGATATGGGACACGATGTGGCTGACGTGGGAGTACTGTTCGATCGCCATGAATTCATCAACCTGTACACTGCCGAATCGACAGACGCGGCCCAGGTCGTTTCGTTCGAGATCGACGAGCATGAGGTGTTCGGCCCGCTCCTTTTCATTCGCAAGTAATTCGCCGATGAGGCGTTGATCGTCGCGTGCGTCGAGTCCGCGTGGCCTGGTCCCGGCGATCGGCCGCGTATCCGCCTGCCGGTCGTGCAAGCGGACCAGTCGTTCGGGCGAGGAACTGATCAACGTCACATCGTCGAAGTGAATAAGCCCTGAGAAGGGCGAAGGGTTGACAGCTTGCAGACGTCGATAGAGTTCCTGCTCGTAGGGTTGTCGATCTGTGCCATCGCTGTAGATGCTGGGAGGTTGCAGGACGAACCGATGAGACAGATTGATTTGGTAGATGTCTCCAGCTGCAATATACTCCTGGCAGCGTCGGACTCGACTGAGGTAGGCCTCCCTGGTTTGGTCGGGGTGAAAGACCATCTGATCGAGGAGAGGGAGGTTCTCGATGGGAGCAGGCTTTCCGCTCAATCTGGCTTCACACTCGGCCAGCCGGTCTAAGCCTTCATGATAGAGTTTCTCGCGGGGCTCTCCTAAGAACCGTTCCATGGGCGGACAAAAGATTATTTGTAGACGATCGTGTTGATGATCGACGGCGGTGATGATGTCATACAGACCGAATTGCAGATAGGGCAACTGCAGATCGTCTTTGGCCACGGATGGAAGCGTTTCGAATTCGCGCACGAGATCGTAGCTGAGGTAGCCGACGGCACCGCTCCAAAAAGGGGGTAGGCCTGGAGGAGGCTCGATCTGGGGGCCGGCGAATATGCGGCAGAGGCTTCCGAATGGATCTTGCGAAGAGTATTCACATCCATCATAGGCGCGAAAGGTGGCCTGCCTTTGCCGCCCAGTCAGTACTGAAAAGGGGTTGCTGCCTAGAAATGAAAAGTGATTCTCACCGTCTGTGCTTTTCCCGCTGTCGAGGAGGAACGATGGCTGAGAAGGAGAGGCAATCATGCGGTATAACTCAAAGGGCGTCCTTCCTTGGCCATCCAGTGAGAAGACCAGGGGCTGTGGAGGTCCACCAAGGAACGATGGTTGGGAGAAACGAGTCATGGGTGAATGAGTATCGTTCTATATGTGGACGGCACTCACTATACCCCACCGGTTCGACTATGTCACAGCGCCTGATCGACTTGACAATTTCACAGTGATTCTGCTTGAATTGCGCGCCCGCCATCGGCAGAGTCTTTGCGTCATGGGCTGCATTGCACTCTCCTCCGTGGGTACGACATGCCCTCTTCACAAGATCCATTGTACGCCGGGCTCGGCCAAGCGGTCCGGATCGCAACCGATCTGCTCGCTGCGCTGATTGTCGGGGGAGGGTTGGGATGGGTCTGTGACACATACCTCTTTGATTCCACGCCCTGGGGGATGGTCGGAGGTCTTGTGTTGGGTATTGTGGCAGGGGTCAGAAATGCGTACCGTTCGGCGCAGCGGTGGCCGAAGACATAAGGCTGTTCAATAACGAAAGTACGAAAGCGCCATGGAAGAAAGTCCGCTTCATCCGTTCGAACTTCATGACTGGATCCCGATTTCGCTTGGCGGATTGGACATTTCCATCAATAAAGCCGTTGTCATGATGTGGGTGGTCGTGTCCCTGGTGACGGTGCTCATGGTGATGGCAGGATCGGCGCGCAAGCTCGTGCCCGGCAAGTTGCAGAGCCTAGCGGAGATCATGGTGGATTTCATTCGCAGCATGATCATGGATACGATGGGCAAGGAGGGAATGCGATTTTTCCCTCTCATCGCCACCCTGTTTCTCTTTATTCTTTTCTGTAATCTTATCGGGATGATCCCCGGCAGCTACACCGTGACGAGTCAGATTATCGTGACGGCCGTGTTCTCCTTCCTGGTGTATGGGCTTAGCTTGGTCATGGGATTCTTGTTGCATGGGGTGAAGTACCTTGGCGTTCTCGTTCCGCCCGGTACGCCAGGGTGGCTAGTGCCATTGATGATACCGATTGAGATCATGAGCCAGGTGGCGCGGCCCATTTCACTGGCGGTTCGATTATTTGCGAATATGACGGCGGGCCACGTGCTTCTTGGAGTTCTGTTCGGCATGGCAATCAGTGGTGGACTGCTGATTGGGTGGTTGCCCTTTGCGTTCACGATTGCGATAAATGGGTTGGAAGTGGGTATCGCGGTCATTCAAGCCTATATTTTCACCATGTTGACCTGCGTCTATTTAGGGGACGCATTTCATTTGCATGGCCATGATGACCATGCGCACTGACAGGCTGCCGAAAAAATGCTCTCCAGCAGCGTTCTCAGTCGCCGTCCACTCTTCGACGTACACAAGCCGTACGCCTCAGGGTGGTCGTTCCTTGCGGCCTTGTCGGAGGACATGTTGAGCAGCCAGTTCGGGATTGTATTGAGTTTTCATTAAAAGGAGGATAGACACACAATGGATTCAGCAGCAGCAGGGTTGATAGGCATGGGGTGCGCCGCAGCAGGGTTTGCAGGGGCCGGCGTAGGGATTGGCTACATCTTCGGGAAGATGATTGAAGTGGTGGGGCGCCAGCCGGAAGCAGAAGGCCGCGTCACAAAGTATATGTGGATCGGGTTCGCACTGGTGGAAGCCATTGCGCTGTATGGCCTGGTCATTGCGTTCATCATCATGGGCTTTCGCAAGTAGGAGCAGGCTTAGGTCTAGGTCAAGGCGAGGGAAGCATCTCAATCTTTACCTCAGCCTCTATCTTGGCCTTTCTGATGTGAACTATGCCGCAGTTTGAATCTCATTTTTTTTCTTCTCTGATTTTTTGGGAAGTCGTGTCGTTCACGATTCTCTTTTTTGTGCTCTACAAGTTTGCCTTTCCCGGCATCTTGAACATGTTGGAAGAGCGGGAAAAGAAAATTAAGGACAGTCTCGATCAAGCTGAGCATCACCGGTCTGAGGCCGAACGGAAGCTTAAGGAGTACGAAGCCAAGCTAAACATGGCTGCGAAAGAGGCGGACGGAATTCTGGCTGCCGCAAAGGAACGGGCTCAGCGGCTCATGGAGGAAAATGAGCAACGGATGACGGTCGAAGCCGAGCGGATCAAAGGCGATGCGACGCGTGAGATCGATCATGAACGTCGCAAGGCGATTCAGGATATTCGCGCCCAAACTACCGATCTGGCCTTGATGGTTGCGGAGAAAGTCGTGCAGCGAAGTCTGAACGAGGCGGACCACAGAAAGTTCGCAGACGAGGCGCTCGAGGCGCTGTCAAAATCCTATCAGCGATAATTCTTGGATCTGACGGGGTCAGCCTAGGCTGATCCCGCCTGGTCTGTATCCTTCCAAGTCCACACAGACGAAGCGAAACCCAACCTTGCGAAGGCGGGCGCTAATGTGTGCGCGCAGGTCCGGCTGGTTCAGCCGTGAAAATTCCGTTGCTCCGACCTCGATTCTGGCCACCTCACCGTGCTCCCGTACACGCACATGGCGGAATCCCTCAGCCTGTAGAATGTCTTCTGCCTCCTCTACACGGCGGAGTTTTTCGATCGTGATGGGGACACCGCGAGGGATTCTGGAAGAGAGGCAGGCAGCGGCCGGCTTATCCCAATTTGAGAGTCCCAAGACCTGGGCAAGCGCCCGCACATCGGATTTCGAGAGGGAGGCTTCGACGAGCGGGCTTCGAACTCCCCACTCGCGTGCCGCTTTGATTCCTGGCCGATCGTCTCCGAGATCGTCGAGATTCGTTCCGTCCGCAACCCACCGGCTCGCGCGTGGCTCGCGCAACCCGTCCAGCAATTGATAGAGATCGGTCTTGCAATGGAAGCAGCGGGTTGCATCGTTCTGTACAAAAGCTGGAATATCCAGTTGATCGGTGTGGACCAGTTCATGCCGTGCGCCGATCTCTGAGGCCACCTGCTTTGCTCCGTCGAGTTCAATCGTGGGAAACGTCGGTGACACAGCGGTAACGCCCAGTGCATGATTATCGAGTTGTTCATGGGCAATTTTCAGAACGACGGTGCTGTCAATCCCGCCGGAGTAGGCGACAAGGACGGACTGCATGTCCAGGATCACCTGGCGGAGTGTCTTGAGTTTGTCGTGGAGGGATTCGGTCATCATGAATTCCTGCCTTAGAGTAGCGACACAGCGTCTAGTGCTTGACCTTCGCTTTGGCGATATTGCCTACTACCACTAAGGCATACCTCTTGGGGTCTAGGTACTGTTTGGCGACGCGCTGTACGTCTTCCTTTGTGACCCGGTCTATCCATTTTGGGTATTGCGTAAAGTATTCGAACCCCAAACCATAGAATTCCACTTGGGCGAGCACCTGCGCGAGCTTTGCGGTGGAATCGAATCGTAGCGGGAAGCTGCCCATCAAGAATGATTTGGCCTCAGCCAGTTCCTGGTCGGACACCGGGGTATCACGAATGGATTTGATTTCTGACAGGACGCCGGTGATGGCTTGATTCGTTGTCTCTGTCTTGGTTTGGAGGTTGATCCAGAACGAACCGGGCATCAGTCGGGCGTCGAAGTGGCTCATGATCCCATAGGCCAACCCCTGCTTGTCGCGGATCGAATCCATCAAGCGGGAGGAAAATCCACCGGCCCCCAGGATGTAATTCATCACTGTAACGGAATAATAATCCGGGTGAGTGCGCGGAAGGCCTCCATGCCCAAGTACAATTGTGGATTGGGTGAGATCTTTCTCGATGAGTTGGACCGTTCTCCGTTCGACCGGCGAGGGCTTTTTCGTATTCCGCGCTGTCGCGGCCCCTTTCTTCCAGGCTCCGAAATGGGTCTGTATAAGTGCAGTGGCTTGCTCAAGGGTGATATCGCCGACGATGGTCAGGATGGTTTGGGAGGGAGAATATTCACGTCCGTAGAAGGCCTGTACGTCGGCCAGGGTGACTTTGTTGAGTGTCTCCTCCGTTCCATTGACGGGCCAACGGTAGGGGTGTCCGTGAAAGACGAGCTGATTGAACGCCTTCATGGCAATATGGCCTGGGTCGTCGTTGTCGCTCGCCATTTCGCCCAGGAGTTGAGTGCGAATCCGCTCGAATTCCTGCTTGTGAAACGCGGGGCGTTGGAGCATGTCCGCGACCAGAGTAAAGCCGAGGTCGACGTCTTTCCTGAGCACACGGGCGGAGGCCGTGGTGAAATCCTCTGAGGCTTTGGCTTCCAAGGCTCCACCGACGAAATCGATTTGCTCTGCTTGCTGCTTTGACGTGCGTGTGGTCGTTCCTTCGTCGAGGAGACTGGCGACAAGGTTCGCGAGTCCGGCTTTATCGGGAGAGTCTTGCGCCGAGCCTGTTTTGATCAGCGCGTGGATTTCAACGATCGGAAGAAAATGCTGTTCAAGGATGAGCACGGTGATGCCGTTTGTCGTCACGAATTTCGTCGGCGCGATCTCTGCCGCCGCACCGGACCCGCTTGCCAAGAGCAAGGTGCAGAGCGCCATCATGAGGGTCAGAATTGCCTGTTGTCGCGGTGCGACAGGTTGTCTCGTCGTCGCCATGACTAAGGCTTTCCCGGTTGCGCGGTGGTGGAGGGCGCCTCTGGTTGTTTGGGAGGTATAGGAATCAATGTGCCGACGGTTCGATTATCTTCCGTCAAGTATTGGCGGGCGACACGCTGAATATCTTTGGTCGTCACCGCACGGATCCGTTCGACAAACTGGTCGATTTTCCGCCATCCGGCGCCGATGGATTCAGCCTGTCCGAGCAACATGGCATGCCGGAAGTTGGAGTCCTGTTCGAAGACATGGGTGGCTTCGACCTGATTCTTTGCCCGTTGGAGTTCTTGCTCAGTTGGCGGATCGGCCTGGAGGCGTTTGATCTCTTGATGAAGGGCGTCCTCGACCGATTCCGGTTTTTGGCCTGGGCTCACGAGGGCATAGAAGTAGAAAAGGCCTGGATCGGCTTGCAACAAGCTATACTCTGCTCCGACTGCCAGAGCCGATTTTTGTTCGTATACAAGACTCTGGTACAAGCGCGAGCTTTTCCCATGCGAGAGAATCGAATCCAGAATGTCGAGCGCGTACGAATCGTCGCTCGTAAAATTCGGCACACGGTAGCCCATCATGACGAATGGGACTTGCGCATCCCGCTTGAGGAGGAAGCGGCGTTCACCTTTTTGCTCCGGTTCCATGGTGACGATCGACTTGGGCTCCGGTCCTCGCGGGATCGGTTCGAAGAGTTGTGTGATCGTGGGGAGTAGGCTGTCGGCTTTGATGTCGCCCACCACGACGAGAGTGGCGTTGTTGGGCGAGTAATAGGTATCGTAATGCCGCTGCAAGTCATCGAGAGTCATGGCATCCAAGTCGCCGAACCAGCCGATCACCGGCCAATGGTACGGGTGGCTCAGATAGGCCTGCGCGAAGAGCGCTTCCACGAGCGCGCCTTGTGGATCGTCCTCCGTGCGCAGGCGGCGTTCTTCTTTCACGACTTCTCGCTCCGTCGTCAATTCCTGCCTATCGAGCAGGAGCCCTTGCATGCGATCGGCTTCGAGCTCCAGCGCCAGCTCGACGCGGTCGGCTGCAAGATTTTCGAAGTAGGCGGTAAAGTCTTGGCTCGTGAAGGCGTTGTCCATCCCGCCGTTCTTGCGAATGAGACGGGAAAAGGTGCCTTTAGGGTATTTGGCTGTGCCCTTGAACATCATATGTTCGAGCATATGGGAGAGGCCCGCGCGGCCCATGACTTCGTTGCGTGAGCCGACTTTGTACCAGACTTGGACGGTCGCAACCGGAGCTTTGGGAACTTCGACTAACAGGACTTTCATCCCATTGGAGAGAGTGAATTCACGAGGTTCCGTTGCGAAGGCGGGCGATGCGAAAGTGAAGGCGAGGCTGCTCACCGCGACCAACCATGATATTCGCATGATGTATTGAGAGTACAGCCAGGTCATGTTTGGGCGGTGTGCACCATGCATGCTAGCAACGGGATTCGATTTGTGTCAAGGCACGTGCTGAATATTCAGGTGAGAGGTTGCCCAATTGGCCGCAGGCGCCGAGGACGTCGCGCCCGCGGCTCTTACGGACGAACACGTCGAGACCCGCTTGTCGCACGATGGCTTGAAAGGTGGAAATGTTGCGTTCCGTTGGACGGCGAAAGGGGTTCCCGGGAAATTCATTAAACGGAATCAAATTGATTTTGCATGCGATTCCGCGGACGAGTTTGGCGAGGCGGCGCGCATCGTCGGCGTGATCATTTACCCCGGCCAGCAGCACGTACTCGAACGTGAGACGTCGAGTCGGTGGCAAAGGATAACGGCGGCAGGCGGCGAGCAACGTTTTGAGCGAGGCGATTCCGTTGACGGCTGGCATCAGGTTGGCGCGCTGGTAGTCCGTTGTGGCATTCAGCGAGATAGCCAGATTGACGCCGAGTGGCGCAATATCTTTCAATCGTGTGGCCAGGCCGGCAGTCGAGACTGTAATGCGTCTCGGCGACCATCCGAGCCCCCACGGCTTGTTAGTGAGCCGCCGGATGGACTCTGACAAGGCCTCCATGTTGGCCAAGGGTTCGCCCATCCCCATAAAAACGAGGTTGGTAATTCGCTCACTAGGGTCGAGGCGATCCTGGGCGGTCAACACCTGCTCCATGATTTCATGTGGTTTCAAGTTGCGTTTCAATCCCATCGTGCCGGTCAGGCAGAATCCGCAATCCAAGGTACAGCCGACCTGTGTCGACACACAGAGGGTTAAGCGGTCTTCATCGGGAATCAGTACTGTTTCAACGGTGAGTCCATCGCTGAGCGTGAGTACGAGTTTTCTCGTGTGATCGACAGAACGGAAGACCGCGCAGCCTGCGGTGCGTTGAATCGTGGCTTGTAAAGCCAGCGCTGTTCGCTCCGATTGGCCTAGGTCTGTCATCTGGTTGATGTCTTTGGCTCGATGTTGATAGAGCCAACGCAAAATCTGACCGGTCCGGTATCGGGGCCATCCGAATTGCTGCACGAGTCGGCCCATCCCCTTTTCATCAAGGGCCAGGAGGTTCGTGGGGGCTGTGTGTGATGGAAGGGCGTCTTTTTCATGCCGCATGAGGGCAGCCTACCACAGCCTCAAAAAGTGGAACAAGGTACAGGAGTCACGCGGCGCTGCTGGCAACAGAGGAGGCACACTGCTATATATGTTACAGATCGAGAAGGAGACGACTGGTGCGCGACTCTCTGCATAAACGCGGCATGCGAAATTTGCTGCTCGCCATGTCTGTTGGGCTCTGTTGGTTTGCCCTGTCTTCCAACCAGGCGTCCGCCGATTCCTTTTCTCTGTCGATCTTGAGTGGTGGCGACGCTTGTGAGAAGGCGGAAGATTGTTTTCAGGCCGCAGCATTGCCGAAGGAACGGCTCGGCAAGGCTCTCAATAAAGAGCAAGTCTTGTTGCTCAAGCTTGATCGGCTGCAACGTTTAATAGCGCGATTCCCTGCCACAGTCTGGGCCAAACGCGCAGGATTGCTGTCTGGAGTGTTGTCCCTCGATCGGAATCCTGCCGCGGCGATTCAATTTCTTCGCGCGGCACAGCAAGACTTTCCGGTCTTGGATGACTATATCCGGCTATGGATGGGGGAAGCGCTGTTGAATCTTGGAAATGCCAAACAGGCGGCAGACGTGTTCGAGAGCATTCGGCAGATGGTGCCTGACTCCTTTCTGCTGACCAAGGCTGCCTATCGAGCAGGGGAAGCGTGGTATCAGGCGTCGAGTTGTCCAGAAGCGACGGCATGGTTTGGTAAAGCGTTGGAACTGAGTGATAAAGAGCCAGGGACTCCCCTGGCTCTTCTTCGAAGAGGTGTCTGCCAGTTGCGAGCCAACAATATACGGGAAGGCCGTGAGACATTGATGCAGCTCTGGGTTCGGTTTGCGTACAGCGCAGAAGCGAAAGAAGCGGAAGCACTACTGGTCTCGAATCTTGGTAGTGAGTCTTGGGTAGTTCAGTCGAGCGAGCGGCTTGCCAGGGCTCAGGCCTATCTTGGACAATCCTTCCATGTTGAGGCGATCGTAGAACTTCGAAAGTTCCTTGCGGCTGATCCGAAGTCGACCCGGCGTGCCGAGGCAAAGTTGAAGCTCGGGATTGCGCAGGTACGGCTGAAACAGTATGACGATGCCCGAGAGACGTTCCGTGCATTGGTGAAAGACGGGGGGATGGAATCCTACGAAGCGTCGGTCTGGCTGGCTCGTGTCTATCTTCGACAAGGGCAGGGGGATAAGTTACTAGATTTCGTCCATACGTTGCCGACGTCTTCGCTCTCTGCTGAGCAGAAGGGCCAGATCACCCTGTTCGCGGGGATGTGGCTGGAGGATCAGGGACGCTTTGACGACGCAATTGTGCGGTATCGGCAGGTGGCAAAGGTTGGAGAGCCGGTGTCCCAGCGCGCTGAGGCACGGTGGCGCGTCGGTTGGGTGTATTACCGTATGGCGCGCTATCGCGAGGTGGTAGACGAACTCCGTCTACTCGCCGATCAGCACGACTACGATTTTGAGCCGCAGGCTCTCTATTGGATGGGGCGCGCGGCCGAATTGAGCCAGCAGCCCCATGCTCGTGACCTGTATGTGCAACTCTGCCAGCGATACGTCTATACCTACTATTGCCAGCTGGCTCGCGAACGAATCGATAGCACGTTATCGGAGCCCCTTGCCGTAGAACCGACTTCGTCGACCGTTCAGGTGAACGGTGGCACGCCTGCGAATGGTGAGGCTAAACGCTTGTCGATTGCCAGGGACGAAATCGGGCAGCAGTCGGCATACCGTCGAGCCATTGAGCTCAAGACGCTGGGGTTGGATTCGGATGCTGCGAGGGAGTTGGCGGGGTTGACTGATCGCTATAGCCGAGACCCCGATGTCCTCATGGCTCTTGCGGCGATGTTGAACGAGGTGGGAGCCTACCACCATGCGCTCCGACTCGCGAGGGCCAGGTTCCGCGATAAGTTGGAGCGAACCGGCGGCATCGTCGATCCGTCGCTGTGGAAGGTGGCCTATCCGACAGGCCTCCTTCCCACGATCAAGGGCCAAGGTGTACCCGGTGTCGATCCCTATTTGGTGGCGGCGATCATTCGAGAGGAGAGTCAGTACGATCGGCAGGCAGTGTCTCGGGTCGGTGCGATTGGCCTGATGCAGGTGATGCCGGGAACCGCTAATACTGTGGCTCAGCGACTCGGGCTTTCTGCGGTCGGACGGGATGACCTCTTCGATCAAGAGACCAATATTCAAATCGGCGTCCACTATGTCGAACAGTTGCTCGAACAATTTTCAGGAAACATTGCGTTCACCATTGCCTCATACAATGCAGGGCCAGTGGTTGTTGGAAGCTGGATTGTGCTGCACCCTGGACGAAGCCAAGATGAGTTCATCGAATTAATCCCATATTCGGAGACGCGGCAGTATGTGAAGCGTGTACTGCGAAGCTACCGGGAATACATACGGCTAGACAAGGCCTCCTGATGGCTATTTCTTGACAAGATCTAGACAAGTTTCTATAGTACGCCACAACCTGTAGGGGCTTCTTAGGGAAGAGAGTGAGAGCATGGCACTCGATCGTTTGGATGCACTCGAAAGTCGTATTAGGGATCTGGTGAAGCTTGTTCAAGAGCTGAAGAAAAAGAATGCATCGACTGAAGAGGAATTAAAGGTCGTTCGGCAACGACTTGCGGAGAAAGATGATGCGAATCGACGGTGGGAGCAAGAGCGTGTCGATATCAAGTCTCGCATAGAAAGAGTCCTCGGTGACATCGAGTTATTGGAGTGCCTTGAAGAACGCAAGGAGGTGGCCTTTGACTAAGACCGTTGACGTGGAAATTTATGGCCAGCGATACGCGATTCGTGGCGAGGCAGACGAGGGCGATGTCCGGCGCCTTGCAAGCTTTGTAGATAGCCAAATGCGCAGCCTCGCGGAAGGGATGAATACGACGACCCCGTCCAAGCTCGCCGTGCTGACTGCCCTCAATTTGGCCCATCAGTTGTTTGAACTCGAACGGAAGCGCGCGCAAGGTGAGGCGGATGTCGAGCGACGGATGAACTCGCTCATGGAATCGATCGAGGAGCAGGTTCCAACCTCGCTCTTTCGCTAGATTCATCTTGCAAAGGGTGCCCCCCTTTGTTATCGTAGTCCGTGTGCCGGGATGTAGTGGATAATACTACAGGGATATGAATAGGTCATGCTCGAGCCGGTTTAGTGATCCGGGGATACGATGCAGTCACAGCGGAATGGATGTGGGTTCTTGATACTTGTGAGATTGAGGCAGTTAGAATGTGCACGAGGGTTCGTTTACCTCATGTATAACCTCGTAGAGATATTGGATAAGGCCATGGAGTTTATTCTGTCGTCGGGGAGTGCAGTCTGCGGAAATAGCCAGGAACTGCTTCCGGTTCGCATACTGAATCCTCTCATTCAAATGAGACCGTACCGACGTCGAGGGGCTTCGTGGGATCTATCCAGCACAGGGCAGACCCGTCATCTCAATCCAACAAGGCATCCATTCCCGTCGAGTCCGTACTCGGAGTAGGTCGATAGACCGCGTTTCAGGCCGTCCTCTTCTAACCCCGCATCTTTCCACTGCTCCCCCGTCTCGCTCAAGATCGTCGGATAACCTTGTATCAAATGAGGCTGAGAAGCAAGATTCTTCTCGTCTCGCGACTGTAAGGGGGAGGCTATATGTCAACCTCAATTATTGCCTATCTGTTGACAGGACTCATCGGAGGCCTGTTGGGAATCGGCCTCTTTGAGCTGATCCGCCGCTCATCGGGCGCCACGAAGAAGGTACAGGAAGAAGAGCAAGCCCGGCAGGCGATTCAGAACGCTCAGCGGGAGGCGGAAAACATCGTCAAAGAAGCGAAGCTGGAAGCAAAAGATCTCCTCCTTCGATCGAAAGAGGAACTGGAGAAGGACCAGAAGGTCAAGATGGCTGAGTTCGCAACTGTCGAAAAACGTTTGATTCAGCGAGATGAGATCATCGAGAAGCGAATCAGTGTGATAGACAAGCGTGATAGCGAGGCGCAGAAGCGAGATCAAGACATTATGAAGCGAGAAGAGAAGCTGCTGGCTAAAGAAGCGGCATGTGCTCGAGTGGAGAAAGAGCATCGTGAGGCATTAGAGCGTATCGCGGGAATCACGGCTGAGGAGGCAAAGAAGCAGCTTATTCAAGAGATGGAAAGCCAGGCCCGGCTTGAGGCCGCTGGGCATTCCAAGCGAACGTTAGAAGAGGCGCGGGAGAATGCGGAACGGGAAGCACGCGAGATCATTACCAATTCAATTCAACGGGTGGTGCGTGATTATGTTTCTGAATCCACAATTTCTGTCGTGCCGATTCCGAACGATGCGATGAAGGGTCGGATTATCGGGCGGGAAGGGCGCAATATTCGTGCGATCGAAGCCGCAACCGGGATCGACCTGATTATCGATGAGACGCCTGAAGCTGTCATTGTGTCAGGTTTCGATCCGCTGCGTCGCGAGATCGCCAAGGTCTCGCTCGAACGGTTGATGCATGACGGTCGTATCCATCCGACGCGGATCGAGGAGATTGTCGAGAAAGTCAAAGTTGACATCGATAAGCTTATGTATGACGAGGCCGAAAAAATCATCTTTGAGCTGGGGCTTTCAGATTTTCACCCAGAGTTAATCAAGGTGCTCGGTCGGCTCAAGTACCGGACCAGCTACGGGCAAAACAATCTCTATCATTCACGTGAAGCCGCATACATCTGCGGCATCATGGCTTCGGAGCTCGGTCTCGACGTGAAGTTAGCAAGGCGGGGCGCACTCCTGCACGATATCGGGAAAGCCGTCAGCCACGAAGAAGAAGGCCCGCATGCCATGCTGGGCGCTGAGATTGCTAAGAAGTACGGCGAGAGCGAGAAAATTGTAAATGCCATTGCAGGGCACCACGAACAAGTCGAACCGATCTGTCCGGAATCAGTGTTGGTCGCTGCGGCTGAAGCGTTGTCTGCGGCCAGGCCGGGGGCTAGACGGGAGGCCTTGGAGACCTACGTCAAGCGGTTGGAGAAACTGGAGTCGCTTGCCACGACGATCAAAGGGGTACAAAAGGCTTATGCCATTCAAGCAGGCCGGGAGATTCGCGTCATCGTTCGGCAGGAAGACATTACTGATGCTGAGTCGTTCCAACTATCTCGGGATTTGGCGAAGAAAATTGAGCAAGAGCTGACCTATCCCGGCACGATTAGAGTGACCGTGATTCGTGAGAGTCGGTACGTGGAGTACGCCAAGTGAAGGTTCTCTTCATCGGCGATATCTTTGGAGAGCCTGGTCGCCGTGCGTTAGCCAGGGCTGTTCCGAAATTGGTAGCCCAGCGGCAGATTGATATCGTGATCGGAAATGGAGAGAACGTGGCCGGCGGGTTTGGCATCACGCCGGAGTTGGCGGAGGAGTTATTCGACCTCGGTCTCGCGGTGATTACGACTGGAAATCATGCCTGGGATAAAAAGGAAATTCTCGACTACTTTCCCCGGGAACCACGACTCCTTCGTCCGGCCAATTATCCGAGCGGTGTGCCGGGCTACGGGAGTGTCGTAGTCGAGTCGGCCGGCGGGGAGCAACTCGGAGTCCTCCAGCTGATGGGGCGGGCCTACATGCCGACGTTGGACTGTCCGTTTCAGGTGGCCAAAAAAGAATTAGCTGCGCTGAAGAAGCGAACGATTGCCGTGATTGTGGACATGCATGCGGAGGCCACGTCAGAGAAAATGGCGATGGGGCACTATCTGGACGGAGAGGTGGTCGCCGTAGTTGGAACCCATACGCATGTGCAAACAGCCGATGATCAGATTCTTCCGAAGGGGACTGCATATCTGACGGATATTGGGATGACCGGTCCGCTCCATTCCGTTATCGGGGTGAAGAAAGAGTTGGCAATCGAAAAGTTTCTGACCTGGATGCCACGGCGCTTTGAAGTGGCATCGGGTCCTTCTGTCTTTTGTGCGGTGTTGATCGAGCTTGATGCGCGTCTTGGCAAGGCGCTGTCGATCGAACGAATTCGTATCATTGATTAAAGGAGACTCGCCACGAGCCCTCCCGGTTTTCCCGACCTCTTCTCTCCTGTCGCCTCCCCGAAACAAACGTTGACAGTTTCGGAGTTGACAGGGCTGCTTCGCACCTCAATCGAAGAACAATTCTCCGACATTTACTTGGAGGGTGAACTCTCCAATCTGCGTGCCCCTGGATCGGGACACATTTATTGCACCCTCAAGGACAAGATGAGCCAAATCCGCGCGGTGCTGTTCCGGTCCAGCGCCATACGGCTTCGCTTTGCCTTACAAGAGGGAATGCAGGTGATCGTGCGGGGACGGCTCACAGTCTATGAACCGCGTGGAGAATATCAGATTGTGCTCGATACGGTGGAGCCGAAAGGAATCGGTGCGTTACAAATCGCATTTGAGCAATTAAAAGAACGATTGACGGCGGAGGGACTGTTCGATCAGGACAGAAAGAAATCGATCCCGGAATTTCCTCGGACTGTGGGTGTGGTTACATCACTGACCGGCGCAGCCATTCGAGATATCCTGGCTGTTCTTCGGCGACGCTGGCCGACAATTCGTATCCTCATCGCCCCAGTGCAAGTCCAAGGGGAGCGTGCCGGGCGGCAAATTGCTGAGGCGCTGGCTGCTTTGAACGACTGGGGTTCTGTGGATGTCATCATTGTTGGGCGAGGCGGAGGATCATTGGAAGATCTCTGGAGTTTCAACGAGGAGATCGTGGTGCGTGCTATTGCCGCATCCCATGTACCGGTGGTGTCGGCGGTTGGGCATGAAGTTGATGTGACGCTTGCCGACTTTGCCGCTGATCTTCGGGCGCCGACGCCGTCTGCTGCAGCGGAGGCTGTAGTTCCGGTGTTGGCCGAGATCGTGGAACGATTACGGGAGTTGACGACTCGCACAGGACAGGTGATGTTTCGGCATTGTGCGTTCGAGCGGCAGCGACTTGATGCCGGCATTCGAGGGGTAACGGACGTACGTTTCCGTCTCCAGGAAGCGGCACAACGGACCGATGATATGGTTGATCGATTGCGCACAATGGTTCAACAACTGCTTATGTCCGGGCGTGAACAGATTCATGAGGCGCAGCGTAATCTATCCGGCCTCAACCCTATTCTTATGATCAAACAAGGTCTGGCGACAGTCCCGCAATTTTCGAAGCGCCTTGAGGGTCAGATGGGAGTCATACTGACGCAACATCGTCATCGGATTCACGCCACGTTGGCGCAGCTCAATAGCCTGAGTCCCTTGGCTATTCTTGAACGTGGGTACAGTATTCTACAAACGGCTCCGGCTGGTCAGATTCTCCATCGAGCGAGTGATGTGGAGGTTGGACAGGAGTTAGAAGCTCAATTGGCAAGTGGACGGTTGAGTTGTACGGTCACGCGCGTGTTTGATGATTCCTCAGTTTGAAATCGCGGTGTGGCCGAGTATAATGGGCTCCTACCGAGTAATTATTTATAGTGAGGCGTACTGTGGCAGCTGTGAAATTTGAACAGGCAATGGCGCGGTTGGAAGCCATTGTTGGTGAGTTGGAAAAAAGCGACCTTCCTCTCGACGAGTCGCTCAAGATCTTTGAAGAGGGCATTCGCCTCTCGAAGAATTGTCTCAAGATTTTAGAAGATGCCGAGCATAAAGTAGAAGTGCTCGTGCAAGATAAGAACGGCAAGAAACGCATCCATGCCTACTCTCTAGACGACGCAGCTGATGAACCGTCCTCCTAGCGTTTCGAGTACAGGCTTCTATTTCCATCCATGCCCCGATGAGTGGTTTCCCTAGTCGATATGGCTTCCCTTCCACGTGTTCACAAAGAACGGTTGGATCGTGTGCTTGCCGCTCAGGGTTTGGTGCCCAGTCGTGAGGCTGCGGCAAGAACTGTTCTGGCAGGCGGAGTGTCGGTTGATGGGATTATGGTCGATAAGCCAGCGAAGCTGGTGCCGCTGGATGCACGGATCGAGATACTGCAGCCTGCGTTGTTCGTCAGCCGATCGGGTGACAAGCTGGCTGCAGCTCTTGATGCCTTTCATATTGACCCGAGAGGAACAATCGGTTTGGATGTCGGGTGTTCGACTGGTGGGTTCACTGACTGTTTGTTGCAGCGAGGAGCCACCCGCATCTATGCCGTCGATGTGGGGTATGGACAGTTTGAGTGGAGGCTCCGTAAAGATTCGCGTGTTGTCTTGCTTGAACGGACTAACATTCGGTATGTTGACCGTGCAACGGTTCCTGAGCCGATCGACCTGGCGGTGATAGATGTTTCATTTATTTCTCTAACGCTGGTACTGCCCGCAGTCGTCCACCTACTCAATAGCGCTGCTGTAGTCGTGGTGTTGGTGAAGCCGCAGTTTGAAGTCGGTAAGGGGCAGGTGGGACGAGGCGGGATCGTGCGAGACGATGCACAGCGCGAGGCGGTGACTGAGAAGGTCATTGCCTGTGCCGCTCATTTGGGGCTTCAGTTGAAAGGCGTGCACGATTCTCCCGTGATAGGTCGAAAAGGGAATCGGGAGATTCTTGTGGGTTTTGCACGCGAGATCACAAGCTGATCAGGTAGGCGATGGACAGATAATGGCACGGATTCATTGGCGACGGAGGCATGCATGAAAGTACTCGTGACCGGAGGTGCCGGCTTTATCGGGTCGCATTTGGTCGATCGTCTTGTCCAGGAAGGGCATGAAGTTGTGGTTGTGGACAATCTGTCCACGGGGAAGCGGCGAAACCTCAATCGCGCCGCTCGTTTCTGCAAACTGGATATTCAGAGTTGGCGTCTTGAACGGGTGTTTCGCAACGAACGGCCCAATATTGTCATGCATCTTGCTGCACAGATGAACGTCCGCAAATCCGTGGAAGACCCAGTTTTCGATGCCCAGGTGAATGTCCTCGGGACGCTGAACGTGTTGCAGCAAGCGATCAAGCACGGAGTGCGAAAGGTGGTATTTTCTTCTTCCGGTGGTGCCATCTATGGCGAACAGGAGATCTACCCTGCCCCCGAGTCCCATATCACGAGGCCGCTGTCGCCTTACGGTATTAGCAAGCTGTGCGGGGAACAGTATCTCTCCTACTATCATCGAGTGAGCGGACTTCAAATAGTGAGCCTCCGCTATGCCAATGTGTATGGTCCACGTCAGGATCCTGATGGAGAGGCCGGCGTGGTTGCGATCTTTATTCAGAAGCTCTTGAATAACGAGCAAGCGATCGTCAACGGGAATGGACGACAAACACGAGACTTCGTCTATGTCGAAGATGTCGTTGAGGCAAACCTTGCGGTGATGGGGCAGGAAACACAAGGGACATATAATGTGGGAATGGGGGAAGAAACCTCCATCAACGATTTGCTCAGGATGTTAGTCAGCCACACGAATTCAGCATGCAAGGAAGTTCATGGGCCAGCCAAAGCTGGCGAGCAGGCGCGGAGCGTGATTGATTCTGGCAAGCTCCGTCAAGAATTGTCCTGGGAGCCAAGAACCGAACTCAGTGAGGGGCTCAAGCGTACCGTCGACTATTTCCGCGAGCACATGAGCTAGAGTCGACTGTGCTGTTCAGGCAGGGAGGAGAGCCTGTGTATCACAGGCTTTGAAAGGCGGTTAATATCGAGGGATGGCTCCATCCACCTGGATAGACCAGGCGTCGATTCCTCCCACCAGGTTCTTCACGTTCGAGAATCCTTGTTGAAGCAGAAAATTCGTCGCATCGGCGCTTCTCATGCCATGGTGGCAGATGGCAATAATTTCCGAGTCGCGGGTCAACCGAGCGAGTGATTGAGGGAGCGTTCCGAGGGGAATAAGAATTGAGCCTTCCAGTTTCGCAAGAGAATATTCCCATTCCTCTCGCACATCAACCAGTACTAATTGGTCACCTTTATCAAGGCGGGACTTCAGTTCTTTTGGGGAAATGACAAAACCCATCAAGTGATCTCCCTACTTGTGTTCAAGCATAATATGTGAAGGGTGAAAAACTTGTCAATGAGCCTGACGGTGTCTCAATTTGACCTTTTCTGAGATGGCGGGTAGAAATCCGATAAGGCCGCATCCTTTTCTTTCTTGAGAGAAGAGCTGGACGGACAAAAGTGCACACATTAATAATCTATTGTATTTAATGTAGGCTTATTGCGGACATGGAAGAGAATTAGCAAAAAGCTAAATCTTAAACGTGAAATCGCAAGATATTGATAGATAATGATAATATTGCATATACATACGTAATACGTCGTAGGTCCAGAAATTGCTTTACCATTCCTCTCAAGAGAGAATGGTAGAGATCATTGCAGGACAGAAAGGTTGTCTTACGATGGTCGCGCCTCGTATGAATAAATCAGCAGGGCAGGTTCTTGTTGTCTTGGTTACGGCGGTAAATCAGGAAGAAGCAGTAAGGATTGGCAAAGAAATGGTGAATTTGAAGCTGGCTGCGTGTGCGAATATCATGCCAGGAATGCAATCTATTTATCGTTGGAAAGGAAAACTTGTCAAGGCAGAGGAAGTTCTCCTCATATTGAAATCCACCAAACCTCGATATCGTGCACTCGAGAAAGCGATTAAGGCAATGCATACTTATGAGACTCCTGAAATTATTGCATTGCCGGTTAAGGAAGGCCTTGATCAATATGTGGGGTGGGTGTGCGGTGCGACCCACAGCTAATTGATTTAGAGTGTTTGTTTTACATTGCCAAAATGAGTTGTTGACTGAAGCTATCGGGACCGATACACTCGCTAAGACTTTGTAGGAAGTGGACCAGCCCAATCAGCAGGGGGTGAGGATTATGGGACAAATGAACGGCGCAGAAGATAGCGATGCCTATACCGTCGTGATCTTTCGTGGGTCAACAGCCAAGCCACTGCGATTTAGCTTTCCGCGCAAGCTTGTCAGCAAGCTGTTGATTGTAGGAGCTATTTTTGCCTTGGTCGACATTTTCGTCATCTCACATTATGTGATTAGAACCGGCGAAGTCTGGGAACTCTCAGCGTTCCGTGCAGAAGCTATGAGTGCGCGGGAACAGACGGAGGCCTTTTCTACTGCTGTCGACGATTTGAAAAAACGTTTAATCAGCATGAAGGAGGTCAATCAGCGACTTCGGGTCATGTTGGGAATCGAGAGTCAGAAAACAGGGGATATGGCCAATGGGCGAGGTGGTGAGGACTCTCCCCTTCCCGATGGCAATACTTTTCCTACTTCTGAGAAGAGCCTCAAGGTTGACGCTGGGGGCCAGCACTCTGGCTCAGTGGAATCCAGTCAGAGTGGTTTGGCTGGCCAACTGGGCTCATCTACCGATTCAAGCGGTCTCACGGAGGAAGAGAGGATCGCCTCAATCAAGAATGGTATAGACTGGCTGTCGAAAGAAGCTGCGACCCAGGAACAATCACTTCAAGAGTTGTCCTTAGCTGCAGAAAAGAAATCCTCTCGGTGGTCCGCAACTCCATCCATTTGGCCGGTTAAAGGGTGGGTGACCTCTGGGTTTGGACCAAGAGTTTCCCCATTTACAGAAAAGCCTGCCTGGCATGATGGGTTGGATATAGGAGCTGCTGCCAATGCGCCGGTTCAGGCTCCCGCTCAAGGACGAGTCACAGCAGTCGGCTTCGACCCTAAACTGGGGACTCTCGTGAAGGTCGACCATGGGTTCGGCATCGAAACGCTCTATGGCCACCTGGCCAAGTCACTAGTCAAAGAAGGGCAACGTGTGAAGCGCGGGGATGTCATTGCTTTAGTCGGCAGCAGTGGATTAGCCACGGGGCCTCACTTGCACTACATGGTCAAGGTTAACGGCCAAGCGCTCGACCCAGTAAAGTACATCCTCGAATAGCTCGTTAGACTTCTCGCTTCACCGACCGCTCGTCATTAGCCGGTTTGGTTAATAACGAAGCCCACTTCGCTCACTCCTCCCATCCAATAACACCCACCGAATTGACTCAACAATTCCTATGCTATACTGCTGAGCCGTTACGATTGTAGAGATCATGCCGTCTCCCAACTTATGACCGATATTGAGATCAACCGATCAGTGAAGGCGCATCCAATTCAGGATGTTGCTGATCAACTTGGCATCCAGGCCAGTGAACTACTTCCGCACGGAAAGCTGAAGGCGAAGGTTTCGCTTGATGTGCTTGAGCGGCTTCATACTGCACCACTCGGCAGGTATGTACTCGTAACCGCCATCAATCCGACCCCGCTAGGGGAAGGCAAGACGACAACATCCATCGGGCTTGCCATGGGCCTTTCCCGCATCGGCCATCGAACGGCCGTCACGCTTCGGCAACCTTCATTGGGGCCGGTGTTTGGGATCAAAGGGGGAGGAACAGGAGGAGGGAGGGCGCAAGTCCTTCCGATGGAAGAAATCAACCTCCACTTGACCGGAGACGCCCATGCTGTATCTGCGAGTCACAATCTCTTGTCGGCATTTGTCGATAACCACCTGTTTCATGGGAATGTGCTTCAAATAGATCCGAGTCGGATCACCTGGCCACGGACGATGGGGGTCAGCGATCGGGCATTACGGCAGATCTCGCTGGGAGAAGGAGCTACTGGTCGCAGGGGCCAGTTTGTGATTACCGAAGCGTCTGAAGTCATGGCGATACTTGCTTTGGCGTCGAGTCAAGCCGACCTGCGACAGAGGCTCGGGCAGATCGTCGTTGGGTTTACAACGGATGGTAAGCCAGTGCGGGCAGAAGAGTTTGGGTGCGCCGGGTCCATGGCAGTCTTGCTGAGAGAAGCGCTATTGCCGAACTTGGTTCAGACGCTGGAAGGCACTGCGGCGTTCGTGCATACGGGCCCGTTTGGCAATATTGCCCATGGGAATTGTTCGATCCTCTCCGACGCCATTGCATTGCGTTGTGCAGACTATGTCGTCACGGAGGCTGGATTTGGGAGTGATCTCGGAGCGGAGAAGTTTTTCAATATCAAGTGCCGTCTCTCAGGATTCAAGCCGTCGGCGGCCGTGGTGGTCTCGACGCTTCGCGCACTCAAGCTTCATGGTGGCGGAGGAGTGGTCAAGGTTGGAGATCCGCTCCCTGCAGGACTTGCCGGGCCTAATCAAGAGGCACTGGTAAAAGGCTTTGCGAACTTGGAGCAGCATATTGCGAACGTGAAAGCTCATGGAGTGCCCGTGGTGGTGGCAGTCAATGCGTTCATCGATGACCCGGTGTCTGAGCTTGAATGGGTGCGAGAGCGGTCCCGAGAGGTTGGTGCAGAGGATGCCGCAGTCTCAACCCATTGGGCCGATGGCGGCGCAGGGGCTGAAGAGTTGGCGAAGGCCGTGGTAAGAGCCACAGAGCAAACGTCCACATTCAATCATTTATATGACGTCGCCTGGCCGATCAAAAAGAAAATCCAGACTATTGCCACGCAAATGTATGGGGCTTCGGCCGTATCGTTCGACGCACAAGCTGAACAAGCTATCGAGGTAGCGCAGCAGCTCGGGCTTGATCGGCTGCCTATTTGCATGGCTAAGACGCCGTTATCACTATCCCACGATCCGGCGTGGAAGGGACGCCCGTCCGGGTTTACTCTGCCGATTAAAGAAGTAAGAATACTTGCAGGGGCTGGGTTTCTGACGGCGGTCTGCTCAGGTATTCAGCTCATGCCGGGGTTGCCGAAGAAACCGGCAGGGGAACGCATCGGAATCGATCCAGGCACGGGAGAGATTGTGGGGCTGTTTTGAAGGCTAGCGTTGCTTAAGGTAGTGGAGGAATTCTGAGTCCGGACTCATCACCAGGGTGGACT